>DAIMFL010000078.1:0-16086 GCA_036724615.1 Alphaproteobacteria bacterium
GGGCTGCTCGCGGTCCCGTTCCGGCTGCAGCTCGCTCTTCTGGCGGCGCTCGCCGGGTAGCTGCGCGGCCTGGGCGCGGTGCGCGGCGCGACGACAGCCGGGCCGCCCGCCCCGCACGGCCCCGGCCCCTCGGCCCTCGCGCCGGCGCGAGCTCGAGGGGGTGGTGAGCGCCAAGGAAACCATCCTGACCAGCCTGCCGGACCCGCTCATCCTGCTCGACGCCGCGCGCCGCGTCGTCCGGGCGAACCCGGCGGCCGACGCCCTGTTCGGCGAGCCGATCTCCGGGCGCGACCTGTTCGCCATGCTGCGCAACCCCGCCTTGGTCGAGGCAGTCGACGCGGTGCTGGCCGGCGGGCCGGGGCGGGTCGTCGAGTTCTCGCTCACCGTGCCGATGGAGCGCAGCCTGAGCGCCCGGGTCGAGCGGCTGCCCCAGCGCCTGGCCGACGGCACGGTCTGCCTGATCTCGCTGCACGACCTCACCCAGATCAAGAAGGCGGACCAGATGCGGGCGGACTTCGTGGCGAACGCCAGCCACGAGCTTCGGACGCCCCTTTCCACCCTGACCGGCTTCATCGAGACGCTGATGGGCCCGGCCAAAGACGATGCCGAGGCGCAGGAGCGCTTCCTCGCCAACATGCACGAGCAGGCGGCGCGCATGGGCCGGCTGGTCGCTGACCTGCTCTCCCTGTCGCGGATCGAGCTCAACGAGCACAGCGCGCCGTCCGGCGAGGTGAAGCTCGACCGCGTGATCGGCAGCGTCGCCGACATCCTGCAGCTGAAGGCCCGCGACAAGTCCATGCGGATCGAGCTCGGGGCATTGCCGCCCGGCGTCCCGGCCGAAGCGGGCGGGAGCCTGGCCGGGCTGCCGGAGGTGACCGGCGACTCGGACGAGCTGGCGCAGGTCTTTCAGAACCTGATCGACAACGCGATCAAATACGGCCGGCCGGGCTCCGCCATCCGCATCTCCGGCTGGCTGGCGCTGGAGACGCCCGGCCCGGCGCCGGCGAGACCGGCGGAGCACCCGGTGCGCATGACCGGGCGGCGCCCGCCGATCGCGGTCGCGGTGGCGATCGCCGACGAAGGCGACGGCATCCCGCGGGAGCACCTGCCGCGACTCACCGAGCGATTCTACCGCATCGATTCGGCGCGCTCGCGCGATCTCGGCGGGACCGGGCTCGGCCTCGCCATCGTGAAGCACATATTGTCGCGCCACCGCGGCGGGCTGCGCATCGAGAGCAGCCCGGGCGTCGGCAGCGTCTTCACCGTGTTCCTGCCCGTGTCGCCGGCGGCGCGGGAGAGGCTGCGCGCAGATGGCGCGATCCCGGAGAGCCTGCCGGCCGGGCAGGCTGCGTCACGGCGTCACGGCAGTTAAACGGCTCTCCCTCGCCGACTGTCATCAAACTGTCACCCGCGCGTCGTAAATACTCCGCCGACACCCGTTAGGGTCCGGCCACCGGCGGAACCGATCCCGTCGGTCGGCCGACCGGCAGCGGAGCCCGGCCGTCGAGCAGAGATTTGTGACAACGGGAGTTGTTTGGATGACTCGCACGCTCGCCATCGCGGCCTTCGCGTCGCTCGCCTTCGCGGCCTCGGCGGAGGCCCGCGACCAGATCCGCATCGTCGGATCGAGCACGGTGTTCCCCTTCTCGACCGTGGTCGCCGAGCAGTTCGGCAGGACCACGGACTTCAAGACCCCCGTCGTCGAGTCGACCGGCACCGGCGGCGGTTTCAAGCTGTTCTGCGCCGGGATCGGCGTCGGTCATCCGGACATCAGCAACGCGTCGCGGGCCATCAAGCAGTCCGAGATCGAGAACTGTGCCGCAAATGGCATCACCGAGATCACCGAGGTGAAGATCGGCTATGACGGCATCGTCCTCGCCAATTCCAAGGCGGCCCAGGCCTATGACCTGACGGTCGAGCAGCTGTGGCAGGCGCTGGCCAAGGAGGTTCCGGTCGACGGCGAGCTCGTCGCCAACCCGTACCGGCGTTGGAGCCAGATCGATCCCGCCCTGCCCGACGCGGCGATCGAGGTGTTCGGTCCGCCGCCGACCTCCGGCACCCGGGATGCCTTCGTCGAGCTCGTCATGGACGTGGGCTGCGAGGCCTTCCCCGAGGTCGAGGCGCTGGACGAGGACGCCACGAAGGCCGTCTGCCAGACCGTGCGCGAGGACGGCGCCTTCATCGAGGCGGGCGAAAACGACAACCTGATCGTCCAGAAGCTCGAGGCCAACCCGGCGGCGCTCGGCATCTTCGGCTTCAGCTTCCTCGACCAGAACTCCGACAAGGTGCAGGGCAGCGCCATCGCCGGCGTCACCCCGACCTTCGAGGCGATCGCCGACGGCTCGTATCCGGTGTCGCGTCCGCTGTTCTTCTACGTGAAGAACGCGCATGTGGACGTCATCCCCGGCATCAAGGAATTCGTCGCCGAGTTCATGAGCGAGCGCGCCAGCGGCGAGGAGGGCTATCTGTCCGACAAGGGGCTGATCCCGCTGCCGGCCGAGGAGTACGAGGCTCTCGCGGCGAAGGCCACCAGCCTGACCCCGCTCGCCAACTGATCGCACGGAAGGGGACCGGCGGCCGGGGCGGCCGCCGGTCCCGCCTGTTCCGCCGACGCCGCCCCGTGGAAGGCCCGAGTCGAAGATGCAGCCTGCCTATCTGGTCCTCGTCCTGCTGCTGCTCTCGGGCCTCGGCTATGTCATGGGGCGCTCCCGCGCCGTCGGCGCCGCGGGCGGCCGGGCGCAGGCGCTCCATTCCCTCCCCGCCTATCACGGCCTCTACGTCGCCCTCTGGTGCGGCGTTCCGAGCCTGCTGATCTTCGCGCTCTGGCAGCTGGCCGAACCGCATGTGCTGCAGCGGATCGTGCTGTCCTCGATTCCCGGCGCCGGCGACCTGCCGGCCGGCGAGCTCGGGCTGCTCGTCAACGAGGTGCGGAACATCGCAGCGGGGCTGTCGCCCGCCGGGCAGGCCGAGCCCGCGATCGTCGCCGCGGCGGAGCGGCTCGGCGCGCTGCGCATGACGAGCTTCGCCGCGCTCGCCGTCGCGGCGCTCGCCGCCGCGATCGGCGGGCTCGCCTGGGGCTGGCGGCGGATCTCGCCGGGCTTGCGCGCGCGCAACGCCGTCGAGACGGCGATCATGGCGGGGCTCATCGTCTGCTCCACCATCTCGATCGCCACCACCATCGGCATCGTGCTGTCGCTGCTGTTCGAATCGCTGCGCTTCTTCGAGCAGGTGCCGATCACCGAGTTCCTGTTCGGGCTGAAATGGAGCCCGCAGACGGCGATCCGCGCCGACCAGGTCGGCAGCTCCGGCGCCTTCGGCGCGGTGCCGCTCTTCGTCGGCACGCTGACCATCACGGCGATCGCCATGTTCGTGGCCGTGCCGATCGGCCTCATGTCGGCGATCTACATGGCCGACTACGCCCATCCGCGCGTGCGCGCCATCGCCAAGCCGGCGCTGGAGATCCTGGCCGGCATCCCGACCGTGGTCTACGGCTTCTTCGCCGCCTTGACCGTGGCGCCCTTCCTGCGCGGGGTCGGCGAAGCGATCGGCCTCGACGTGGCGTCGGAGAGCGCGCTCGCCGCCGGGCTCGTCATGGGCATCATGATCATCCCCTTCGTCTCGTCCCTGTCGGACGACGTGATGAACGCCGTGCCGCAGACTCTGCGCGACGGGTCCTACGCGCTCGGCGCGACGAAGTCCGAGACGATCCGCCAGGTCGTCATCCCCGCCGCCCTGCCCGGCATCGTCGGCGCCGTGCTGCTCGCGGTGTCGCGCGCCATCGGCGAGACCATGATCGTGGTCATGGCCGCGGGCCTCGCCGCCAACCTGACCGTCAACCCGCTCGAGGCGGTGACCACGGTGACGGTGCAGATCGTGACGCTGCTGGTCGGCGACCAGGAGTTCGACAGCCCGAAGACCCTTGCCGCCTTCGCGCTCGGCCTCGTGCTGTTCGTGGTGACGCTCGCCCTCAACGTCCTCGCCCTCTCCATCGTCCGCCGCTACCGGGAAAAATATGACTGAGACGGCCGCCCCCCGCCGCGCCCTGCGCCGGCCCGACCTCAGCGAGGCGCGGGTGCGGCGGCGCTATGCCGCCGAGCGCCGGTTCAAGCTCTACGGCATCCTGGCCGTGCTGGCCGCCATCCTCATGCTCTGCCTGCTGCTGGCGAGCGTCGTCGGCAAGGGCTACAGCGCCTTCGTGCAGACCCATATTGGGCTCGACGTCACCTTCGACCAGCAGGTGATCGACCCCGGCATGACCGGCGACCCGGCCGTGATCGGCCAGGCGAACTACGACCGGCTGGTGCGCGACGCCCTGACCGATCTGTTCCCGGAGGTCACCAGCCGGCAGGACCGGCGGCGCCTCACCGACATGGTGAGCAGCGGCGCCTTCTTCGTCCTGCGGGACATGGCGCTGGAGGATCCGGGCCTCATCGGCACCATCCGCCGGGTCTGGCTGCCGGCCTCGGACGACATCGACATGCTGCGCAAGGGCTACATCCCGCGCGACGTGCCCGAGGCGGAGCGGCGGGTACCGGACCAGCAGCTCGCCTGGTACGACGCGCTGGCCGAGGACGGCCGCATCGCGCTGAAATTCAACACCACCTTCTTCACCTCCGGCGACAGCCGCGAGCCGGAGCTGGCCGGCGTCTGGGGGGCGGTGGTCGGCACGTTCTACACCATGCTGGTGACGCTGGTGCTGTCCTTCCCGCTCGGCGTGGCGACCGCGATCTATCTCGAGGAGTTCGCACCCCGGAACCGGTGGACGGACCTGATCGAGGTCAACATCAACAACCTCGCCGCCGTGCCGTCGATCGTGTTCGGCCTTCTGGGCCTCGCGATCTTCCTCGGCTTCTTCGGCCTGCCGCGCTCGGCGCCGCTGGTCGGCGGCATGGTGCTGTCGCTCATCCTGCTGCCGACGTTCATCATCGCCTCCCGCGCCGCGATCAAGGCGGTCCCCCCGTCCATCCGCGAGGCGGCGCTGGGCGTCGGCGCGTCGCACCTGCAGGTGGTGATGCATCACGTGCTGCCGCTCGCCATGCCGGGCATCCTGACCGGCACCATCATCGGCATGGCGCATGCGCTGGGGGAATCCGCGCCGCTCCTCATGATCGGCATGGTCGCCTTCATCGTCGACGTGCCCGGCGGCGTCACCGATCCGGCGACCGTGCTGCCGGTCCAGGTCTTCCTCTGGGCCGACAGCCCGGAACGCGCCTTCGTCGAGCGCACCAGCGCAGCCATACTGGTGCTGCTCGCCTTTCTCGTCATCATGAACGCGATCGCCGTGCTGCTGCGGCGGCGCTTCGAGCGACGCTGGTAGGAGAGACGTCATGACCCTGGCGGAAACCGACCGCCTCACCGGAACGGCGCTGCCCGTCGGGCAGGCGGCCTGGCCCGACCCGCATCGGGTCAAGATCGTGGCCCGCGACGTGAACGTCCATTACGGCGACAAGCATGCGCTGAAGCATGTCGACCTCGACCTCAACCAGAACGAGGTGACGGCGCTGATCGGGCCGTCGGGCTGCGGCAAGTCGACCTTCCTGCGCTGCCTCAACCGCATGAACGACGTGATCGAGAGCGCCCGGGTCAGCGGCACGATCCTGATCGACGGCCAGGACATCTACGCCAAGGAGCTCGACGTCGTCATGCTGCGCGCCCGCGTCGGCATGGTGTTCCAGAAGCCGAACCCGTTCCCGAAATCGGTCTACGACAACGTCGCCTACGGGCCTCGCATCCACGGGATCGGCGGCAGCCGGGCCGAGCTCGACGAGATCGTGCAGACGAGCCTGGAGCGCGCCGGTCTGTGGAACGAGGTGAAGGACCGCCTCGCCGATCCCGGCACCGGTCTGTCCGGCGGGCAGCAGCAGCGTCTCTGCATCGCCCGCGCGATCGCGGTCAATCCCGAGGTCATCCTGATGGACGAGCCCTGCTCGGCGCTCGACCCGATCGCCACGGCCAGGATCGAGGAGCTGATCGACGAGCTCCGGGAGAACTTCACCATCGTGATCGTCACCCATTCCATGCAGCAGGCCGCCCGCGTGTCCCAACGCACCGCCTTCTTCCATCTGGGCGCGCTGGTCGAGACCGGCGACACCGAGGAGATCTTCACCAGCCCGAAGGACGAGCGCACCCAGGGCTACATCACCGGGCGCTTCGGCTGAGCGGCGCGGGCGCGGACAGGAGGGGATCATGCCGGCAGGATCCGAGCATATCGTCAAATCCTTCGACGACGAGCTGAAGCAGCTCAACCAGGTGATCGCGCAGATGGGCGGCCTCGCCGAGGCCCAGCTGCAGATGGCGATCGACGCGCTCGCCCGGCGCGACACCGCGACGGCGCAGGAGGCGGTGGCGAGCGACGCGCGCATCAACCAGCTGGAGACCCAGGTCGACGCCATGGCGGTGCGCATGCTGGCGCTGCGCCAGCCCATGGCCCAGGACCTGCGCGAAGTCGTCGCCGCGCTGAAGATCTCCGGCGCCATCGAGCGGATCGGCGATTACGCGGCCAACGTGGCGAAGCGCGTGCTCACCCTGTCCCAGCTCCCGCCGGTCCGCCCGCTCCACGCCATTCCCCGCATGGGGCGGCTCACCCAGGAGCTGCTGAAGGAGGTGCTCGACGCCTATATCGAGCACGACGCCGAGAAGGCGGTGCGCGTGTGGGAGCGGGACGAGGAGGTGGACGAGATGTACACCAGCCTGTTCCGCGAGCTCCTCACCTACATGATGGAGGATCCGCGCAACATCACGCCCTGCACCCATCTGCTGTTCATCGCCAAGAACATCGAGCGCATCGGCGACCACGCGACCAACATCGCCGAGACGATCCACTTCCTGGTCCGCGGCAAGCCGCTGGAGGCGGTGCGGCCGAAGGGCGACAAGTCGAGCTTCGCCGTGGTGACGCCGGGCGCCGGCGGCGAGGGAGGCAGGGACTCGTGAACATGACGCCACTCATCCTGGTCGTCGAGGACGAGGCGGCCCTGGTCACCCTGCTGCGCTACAACCTCGAGCGCGAGGGCTTCCGCGTGGCGGCGGCCCGCGACGGGGAGGAGGCGCTGCTCCTCGCCCGCGAGCAGAAGCCGGACCTGGTGCTGCTCGACTGGATGCTGCCGCTCCTGTCCGGCATCGAGGTGTGCCGCCAGCTGCGCCGCATCCCGGAGACCCGCGCCGTTCCCATCATCATGCTGACCGCGCGCGGCGAGGAGGGCGACAAGCTGCGCGGCCTGGACAGCGGCGCCGACGACTATGTGACGAAACCGTTCAGCCCGACCGAGCTCGTCGCCCGGGTGCGCGCCGTGCTGCGCCGCAGCCGGCCCGCCCTGAACGGCGAGGTCCTGACCTACGAGGACCTCACCATGGACCTCGCCTCGCACCGGGTGCGGCGCGCCGGGCGGGACGTGCATCTGGGCCCGACCGAGTTCCGGCTGCTGCGCCATCTGCTGGAGCATCAGGGCCGGGTGTTCAGCCGCGAGCAGCTCCTCGACCTCGTCTGGGGCCGCGACGTCTATGTCGAGCCGCGCACCGTCGACGTGCATATCCGCCGGCTGCGCAAGGCCTTGAACGGCGAGGACGAGATCGACCTCATCCGCACCGTGCGCTCCGCCGGCTACGCCCTCGACCGGGCGCAGTAGGCGGGTCATTCGCCCAGCAGCGAGTCCACGGCGGCCGGCAGGCGCGGACCGGCGAAAGGATTGCGCACGATGACGCCCAGGAAATGCGTTCCATCGCGCATGTCTTCGCTGAGCACGATTTTGCAATCGGCCAGATGGGCGGTGCCCAGCAGCATCGCGTCCCAGAATCCCAGATCGCCGTCCGAGGATCGGCGTTCCATCGCCAACAGCAGCGCGGCGGCATCCGCGACGGTGGTGGGGAACACCGTCAGCCAGTCGTTCACCATGGCGGCGGCCTGATCGGCCCTCACCATCCGCTTGCGCGTGGTGACGTGGTAGAACTCGGCCAGAGCCTGCAGGGTCAGAATGCAGTCGCTGCCGGCAGCGCGCTCCATGAGCTCTGCAGCCCTGAGATGCTTCTCGCCGCCGTTCCGGTCGACGGCATAAACGAGCACGTTGGCGTCGACCGAGAACCGCCTATCGGTCATAGAGCTCGTCGCGCGAAATCTTCCACTCCCCGAGATCCCAGCCCTTCTCCATACGCTTCCGGGTGCGTTCGAGCGCCGCCTGCTGCTCGGGCGTGAGCACGCGCTTGCCGGAAGCGGGGACGAGCTTCGCGACGGGCACGCCTCGCCGGGTGATGACCAGCTCCTGGCCGGACTCCGCCTCGCGGACATACTTGGCGAAGTTCTGGTTGGCGTCGCGCAAGGTGACGGTCTTGGCCATGTCTGCCGCTCCTCCAATGTAGCGCGACTGTACTACATGGGGCGCACTGACGCAATCTGCCCCGTCCCATGGTGGCCGACGGTTCTCACTCGATGTCATGCGCGGACTTGATCCGCGCATCCATGGCGCCGGTCACGCAGGCGGCTGGATGGATCGCCGGGTCGAGCCCGGCGATGGAATGGTCGAGGGACTCGTCTACGCTGCTGCTCACGCGAGCTTCGCGATTTCCGCCCGGTAGCACGCGGCCGCCTCCGCGCCGAAGCAGGCGAAGACGACGCGCGCGAGACCGGCCTGCGGCGCCTCCCCGGCCACCGTCTCCACCGCGATCCGGGTCGCCCGCTCCAGGGGGAAGCCGTAGATGCCGGTCGAGATCGCCGGAAAGGCGATCGACTCGAGGCCGTGGCGACCGGCGAGGCGCAGGCTTTCCCGGTAGCAGGAGGCAAGGAGCGCGTCCTCGCCCGCTCCGCCGCCGTCCCAGACCGGCCCCACCGCATGGATGACGTGCCGGGCCTTCAGCCGGAAGCCGGGCGTGATGCGGGCGCTGCCGGTGGGACAGCCCCCGATCTCGGCGCAGGCCGCGGCGAGCTCCGGCCCGGCGGCGCGGTGGATCGCGCCGCAGACGCCGCCGCCCGGCGCCAGCGCGCTGTTCGCCGCGTTGACGATTGCGTCGACGTCGAGCTGCGTGATGTCGCCGTCGACGACCTCCAGCCGCGGCCCGTCCGCCATCGCCGTCATCCCGCCCCGCCCTTCGCCCGGTCGATCGCCTCGGCGATCAGCCGCGTCGCCTCCTCGGCCTCGGCCCAGCGCGCGACCTTGGCCCACTTGCCCTTCTCCAGGTCCTTGTAGTGGGTGAAGAAATGGCCGATCTGCTCGATCAGGATGGTCGGCAGCTGGCGATAGGACGAGATGCCCTTGTAGAACGGGTGCAGGTCGTCGCTCGGCACCGCCAGGATCTTCTCGTCGATGCCGGCCTCGTCCTCCATCATCAGCGCGCCGATCGGGCGCGAGCGGATGACGACGCCCGGCACCACGCGCGTCGGGCCCACCACCATGATGTCGCAAGGGTCGCCGTCGAGCGACAAGGTGTGCGGGACGAAGCCGTAATTCGCCGGATAGGTCATCGAGGTGTGCAGGAAGCGGTCGACGAACATCGCGCCCGAGTCCTTGTCGAGCTCGTATTTCACCGGCTCGCCGCCCAGCGGGATCTCGATGATCGCATTGACTTCGAATGGCGGGTTGCGGCCGATGGGAATCTTGGAGACGTCCATGCCGTGCGCTCCTGACGCGCCGTGCCGGTCCGGCGGCCTCAGTCGGCCGCGAGCGCGGCGACCGGCGGCACCGGGCGGCCGGCCCCCGGAAAACGTTTCATCATCCAGAGCAGCATGAGAAGCCCGGGAAGGGCCGCCGCGGTCGAGATCACGAAGAAGGCGACCCAGTCCACATGGTCGGCGACCCAGCCGCTCGACGACGACAGCAGCGTCCGCCCGAAGGCCATGAAGGACGAGAATAGCGCGTATTGCGTCGCCGTGTAGGCCACGTTGCAGAGCATGGAGAGATAGGCGACGAAGGCGGCCGAGCCCATGCCGCCCGACAGGTTCTCGATGCCGATCGTCGCGAACAAAAGCGTCACGTCGGCGCCGGCCGCGGCCTGCACGGCGAACATGAGATTCGACCCCATCTGCAGCAGCCCGCAGACGAGAAGCGCGGGGATGACGCCGAACCGGCCGACGACGAGCCCGCCCAGGAACACGCCGACCAGCGTCGCGACCAGGCCGAACACCTTGCTGACGCTGGCGATCTCCGACTTGGTGAAGCCGATCTGGATGTAGAATGGATTGGCCATCACCCCGGCGAAGGCGTCGCCGAACTTGTAGAGCAGGATGAAGGCGAGCACGAGCAGCGCGGCCCGGAGCCCGCTGCGCCGGACGAACTCGACGAACGGCCCGACCACCGCGTCCTGCAGCGCGGCGGCGAGGCCCCGGCCGGCCGGCGCCGACGCGGCGGCGCGGGGCTCGACCGCGAGGACCGTCGTCGCGATGCCGATCAGCAGCAGCGCCGCCATGACGGCGTAGACCGTGAACCAGGAGGCATTGTCAGCCAGGAACAGCGCGCCCGCGCCGCTCGCCAGCAGGCCCATCCTGTAGCCGAACTGGGTGACGGCGGCGCCCGCGCCCTGCTGGCGCTCGTCCAGGATCTCGATGCGATAGGCGTCGATCACGATGTCCTGGCTGGCGGACAGGAACGAGACCGCGACCGCCCAGACGGCAGTCCAGAACGGCGCGGTTCCGGGCGAGGAGGCGCCGAGACAGACGATGGCGCCGATGAGCGCCGCCTGGATCACCAGCAGCCAGGACCGCCGGCGGCCGAGCCAGGCGGTCAGCAGCGGGATCGGCGCACGGTCGATGACCGGCGCCCAGAGGAACTTGAAGGAGTACGGCGCGCCGACCAGGGCGAACAGCCCGATGCTGGTGAGGGTGACGCCCTCCTCGGTCAGCCAGATCGACAGGGTCGAGAGGGTGAGAAGCAGCGGCAGGCCGCTCGCGAAGCCCATCACCAGCACGACCAGCACGCGGCGGTCGAGATAGACCGCGAGCGCCGGCCAGCGCTCCCGGACCGTGGCGAGCGGACCCGCCACGCCTCAGCTCGCTTCCGCCTCTGCGGCGCGTGCCGCGCGCTTCCGGGCGTTGGGATCGAGCAGCCGCTTGCGCAGGCGGATCGATTTCGGCGTCACCTCGACCAGCTCGTCGTCCTCGATATAGGCGATCGCCTTTTCGAGGCTCATGGCCCGCGGCGGGGTGAGGCGGATCGCCTCGTCCTTCGAGGTGGTGCGGATGTTGGTGAGCTGCTTGGCCTTGAGCGGATTGACCTCGAGGTCGGTGCCGCGGCTGTGCTCGCCGATGATCATGCCCTCGTAGACCTCGGTCCCCGGGGTGATGAACAGCGGCCCGCGCTCCTCCAGGTACCACAGCGCATAGGCGACCGCGGTGCCGCCGCTGTTGGAGATCAGCGTGCCGTTGCGCCGGCCTTCGATCGGCCCCTTGTAGGGCGCGTAGGCATGGAACAGCCGGCTCATGATGCCGGTGCCGCGCGTGTCGGTCAGGAATTCGCCGTGATAGCCGATGAGGCCGCGCGAGGGAACGAGGAACGTCATGCGCGTCTTGCCGCCGCCGGAGGGCCGCATGTCGGTGAGCTCGCCGCGGCGCTTGCCGAGCGCCTCGACCACGACGCCGGCGAACTCCTCGTCGACGTCGACCTGCACCTCCTCGATCGGCTCGAGCCGCTGCCCGGTCTCGGGATCGTTGCGATAGAGCACGCGCGGCCGGCTGATCGAGAGCTCGAACCCTTCGCGTCGCATGGTCTCGACCAGCACGCCGAGCTGCAGCTCGCCGCGGCCCGCCACCTCGAAGGCGTCCTTGCCCTCGGCCTCGCGCACCTTGATGGCGACGTTGCCCTCCGCCTCGCGCAGCAGCCGGGCGCGGATCATGCGGCTCGTCACCTTGTCGCCCTCGCGGCCGGCGAGCGGCGAGTCGTTGACCGAGACCGTCATGGCGATGGTCGGCGGATCGATCGGCTGGGCCGGCACCGGGTCGGTGACCTCCGACGCGCAGATCGTGTCGGCGACGGTGGTGTCGGCGAGGCCCGCGATCGCCACGATGTCGCCCGCCTCCGCCTCCTCCACCGGCACGCGCTCGATGCCGCGGAAGGACAGGAGCTTGGTCAGTCGCGCCGATTCGATCTCGGCCCCGTCCTGGCCGAGCGCGTGCACGTTCATGTTGATCCGCGCCCGCCCCGAATGGATGCGGCCGGTCAGCACGCGGCCGAGATAGGGGTCGTATTCCAGCGTGGTGACCAGCATCGCGAAGGGCGCGTCGGGATCGGCCTTGGGCGCCGGCACGTGGCGCACGACGAGGTCGAACAGCGGCGCCAGGTCCACCTTGTCCTCGGCCAGATCGGCGACCGCCCAGCCGCTCCGCCCCGACGCGAACAGGGTCGGGAAGTCGAGCTGCTCGTCGGTCGCGCCGAGCGCGGCGAACAGGTCGAAGACCATGTCGTGCACCTCGTGCGGGCGCGCGTCCGGCCGGTCGACCTTGTTGATGACGACGATGGGCCGGAGGCCCAGCCGCAGCGCCTTGGCGGTGACGAACTTGGTCTGCGGCATCGGCCCTTCCGCCGCATCCACCAGCACGACGACACCGTCCACCATCGAGAGGATCCGCTCCACCTCGCCGCCGAAATCGGCGTGGCCGGGCGTGTCGACGATGTTGAGGCGCACGTCCTTCCAGGCGACGGAGGTGCATTTGGCCAGGATGGTGATGCCGCGCTCGCGCTCGAGCTCGTTCGAATCCATGACCCGCTCGGCCACCTGCTGATTGGCGCGGAAGGCGCCGCTCTGCTTCAGCAGCTGGTCGACCAGCGTCGTCTTGCCGTGGTCGACATGGGCGATGATGGCGATGTTGCGCAAATCCATGCGCGTGTCTCCGGTCAGAAAAGCATGAGCGGCTCAGCCGAGCTCGGCCAGCAGCAGTTCCGTGAGCGGCGTCTCCGGCCGCGCGCCGAAATGGCTGATCGCCTCCGCCGCCGCGAGGCTGGCGATCCGGCCGCATTCGTAGAGCCCGCGCCCGCCGGTCAGCCCGAACAGGAACCCCGCCGCGTAGAGGTCGCCGGCGCCGGTGGTGTCCACCACCTTGGCCACCCTGACGGCGTCGACCACGTGGATCTCGTCGCCGCCGAGGATCACCGATCCCTTCTCGCTGCGGGTCAGCGCCGCCACCTCGCAATGGCCGCGCGTCACCTGGAGCGCGGAGTCGAAATCGCCCACCTGCCAGAGCGAGCAGATCTCGTGCTCGTTGGCGAACAGGATGTCGACATGGTTCTTCACCAGGTCGACGAACTCCGCGCGGTGCCGCTCGACGCAGAACGGGTCGGACAGCGACAGGGCGATCTTGCGCCCGGCCTGATGCGCGATCCGCGCCGCCTTCAGAAAGGCCTGCTTGGCGAGCGGCGGGTCCCACAGATAGCCTTCGAGATAGGTGACCTGGGCGCGGGCCACAAGCGCCGCGTCTATGTCGTCCGGCCCGAGCTCGAGGCAGGCGCCCAGGAAGGTGTTCATGGTGCGCTGGGCGTCCGGGGTGACGAAGATCAGGCAGCGCGCGCTCGGCACGCCCGAGACGGAGGGCGCCGTGTCGAACCTCACCCCCGCGGCGCGGATGTCGTGGCGGAAGATCCCGCCCAGCTGGTCGTTGCTGACCTTGCCGACGAAGGCGGTGCGCCCGCCGAGCGAGGCCACCCCGGCGATGGTGTTGGCCGCCGAGCCGCCCGAGATCTCGACCGCCGGCCCCATCTTCGCATAGAGCGCCTCGGCCCGGTCGGCGTCGATCAGCGCCATGGTGCCCTTCTCCAGGCGCTGCTCGGCGAGGAAATCGTCCTCCGCATGGCCCAGCACGTCGACGATCGCGTTGCCGATTCCGACGACATCGAGCTCCCGGTCGGTCATGTGCGGTCCGTGCTGTTGGGGTTCGCCGCGTCCGCATTCATGGCTGGGGGCGGAGCCGGCGGGCGGCGGGGAGTATATCCAAGCCCGGTTTCAGCACAAGTAAAGCTGCTGCATTGCAGCAAGCCGGCGGCGAACTCTCCGTCAGGGCCCTGGGTCGGCGCCGCGCCGGGCACGCTTTCCAGGGGCTCTGCCCGGCTTGGCCACCTTCCCCGGCCGCCGGATATCCGACAGGCCGGCGATACGGACCGACCCGGTCGGAAATGTCGCCCGCAGCTCCAACTCGCCACCCATGGCCGTCACGAAGCTCGACAAGGTACTGAGCATCATATCGGTCCGGCGCTCCAGCCGCGATATGGCCGGCTGGTCGACCTTCAGAATCTCGGCCAGATGCTTCTGGGACAGATCGAGCGCTGCCCGCAGCTCATGGAGCGGCATCTCTTCCCGGAGCGCCGCCGCCTTATGGCGGACACGGGCTCGCGAGGCAGCCGGCATCTTGCCGATCAGCTCAGAGAACGGCTTGTGTCCGGTCATTTCAGCAGGCCCTCCTTCCTGAGTTCGACCGCCCATGTCATGCAATACATATGTCATCCAGAACATGATGCCAGTCAATCCGAAACACGGACGGCCTCTTGCTGCTGCCGCGCCGCCCGACTAGAAAGGGCGCGCATGGCGGCTCCTCTTCCTATCCCACGGCACCGACAGTGATATCCGCCCTGTTCAAGGCCTTCGGCCAGTTCGGCGATCCCCGCATCCGGCGCGTGGTGTGGCGCTCCGTCGGGCTGGCCCTCGTCGTCCTGGTCGTCCTGGCCGTCGCTCTGTGGTTCGCGGTCGACTGGCTGGCCGGGCTGCAGGGCTGGATGGAGAGCGTGGCGGACTGGGGCGCCGCCCTCGTCGTGCTCGTCCTCGCCTGGCTGCTGTTTCCGGCGGCGGTGAGCCTGACCGTCGGGCTTTTCCTGGAGGATGCGGCCGAGGCGGTGGAGGCCCGGCACTATCCCGCTTTGCCGAAGGCCCGGGCGCAGTCGGTGCGCGAGGCGATCGCCACGGGCACCAGGTTCGCCTTGGTCGCGATCGGCCTCAACCTGCTCGCCCTCCCGTTCTATCTCGCGCTGATGTTCGTCCCGCCGTTCAACCTGGTCCTGTTCTATGCCCTGAACGGCTATCTGCTCGGCCGCGAGTATTTCGAGATGGTGGCGCTGCGCCGGCTCGACGAGCGGCAAACCCGCGCCATGCGCCGCGCCCGGTCGGGCGAGGTCTTCGTCGCTGGGGCGCTGATCGCCTTCCTGATGACGGTGCCCTTCGTCAATCTGGTGGCGCCGGTGATCGCCACCGCCTTCATGCTGCATCTGTTCGAGCGGATGCGCGGCGCCCGCCGCTGAACCCGGCCGGCGGGATTTCTGCCGATTTCAGGCGGGTTTACTCGAGTGCCCGCTTGCCGGCGTTAAGGATTCGGTCATAGAATCGCGCGCAGCATGAACGCCGCCGGGCGGTCGCCCGGCGGCGTCGCGCAGGGCGATTCATGGGGATCACGACAGATCGGTTGCGGAGCGGACGGGCGGCCCGGCTGGCTGCATGCCTGGGTCTGTTCGGTGCGCTCGCCCTCGCCGGCTGCGGCGGCACCACCCATCGCGTCCCCGTGGCCACCGCCGACGCGGCCCCCGCCACGGCCGTGACGCGTGCCGCGCCCTCGGTCGTCGAGGCCGAGTCCGCGACCGAAGCGCCCGACTCCACCGAGCTGGCGGCATTGCCCGAGGACGCCGAGCCGGCGCTGCCGAGCTACGAGAAGGCCGAGCCGGCCGACCCCGCCAGGGTCATGGGACTCGCGCGCGGCGAGATCGAGACACTGCTGGGGCGGCCTGGCCTGGTGCGGCAGGAGGCGCCGGCCGAGGTCTGGCAGTATCAGAGCCGCGGCTGCGTGCTCGACCTGTTCATGTACGAGGCCTCGGCCGACTACGAGGTCGTCTATATCGAGGCCCGCGACGGCAAGGCGCTGGCCGCCGCCGCCGCGGTCTGCCTCGGCGCGGTGATGGACGACAGGCGGCGCACCCCGACGAGCTGAGGCGCCCGCCTCGATCTGTGCTGACGCGGAAGTGGCCCTCCGATCCTCGCCTGCCTGAACCCGACGTCATGCCGGCCGGTGCTCGGTCCCCGCGCCCGGCGTCACGAACAGCAGGTCGCCCGGCTCGCGGACCCGGATCGTGTGCCAGACGCCCTTCGGCACCAGGCAGCAGCAGGTTTCGGCATTCAGCGTCGCGCACTGCATCGTGC
>DAIMFL010000079.1:0-15790 GCA_036724615.1 Alphaproteobacteria bacterium
GTGGATGTCCTTGCGGTCGAACAGCGTCGGCTTGATGCCGAAGGCCGCGGCGCGCGACTTCACGTAGCTCTCGGCCGCCTGGATCGACTCCTTCATCACGTCGCCGAGCTTGCCGGTGCTGGTCACCTTGCCCTTTCCGGGCACGGTCACCGCCTCGATGTAGAGCAGGACGGCCGAGCTCTCGGTGTCGGCGGACAGGTAGTCCAGCATGTCGCCGAAATCGACGTCGACCATCTCGCCCATCGACACCAGGTGGGAGAAGCCGATGCCGCGGGACGCCGCCCAGTCGACGACCGAGCTGATGATGGCGCCGGACTGCGCGACGAAGGCGAGCTTGCCGCGGGTGGGCGAGATATGGGCGAAGCTGGCATTGAGGCCGATGCCGGGCACCAGCACGCCCAGGCAGTTCGGCCCGATGATGCGCAAGAGATGCGGCTGGGCGGCGTCGAGCATCGCCTGCTTGACCTGGCGTCCTTCCGCGCCGCCGCCGAAGCCTGCGGTGATGACGACGGCCGCCTTGGTGCCGCGCGCCCCGAGCTCGGCGATGAGCGGCGTCACCGTCTCGGGCGGGGTCGCGATGACCGCTAGGTCGGGCACCCCCGGAAGGCTCGCCACGTCCGGGTAGCAGGGCCGGCCGAGCGCCTCGCTGCGCCCGGGATTGACGAACCAGACCGGGCCGGAGAAGCCGCCTTCGAGCAGATTCCGGCCGGTGACCCGGCCGACGCTGCCCTCGCGGTCGGTGGCGCCGATCAGGGCGACGGAGCCCGGCTTGAACAGGCGGTCGAGGTTGCGGACGGTCATGCTGCGTGCCCTGTCCGTTGTTCCGACGGACGCTCAGCCGCCTTCGCTGACGCTCTCCAGGGTCGTCCGATCGAGAATCTCGATGTCGTTGCGCCCCGGCGCGCCGATCACCCCCATGCGGCGGAGCTGGGTGACGGTGCGGCTGACGGTCTCGGTGGTGAGCCCGAGATAGTCGGCGATGTCGACCCGGCTCATCGGCAAGGAGAGGAGGCTGCCGGGCTGGCCGCGCCGCTCGGCGCGGCGCGCCAGCATCAGCAGGAAGGATGCGACCCGCTCGCGCGCGGTCTTGCGGCCGAGCAGCAGCATCTGCTCCTGCGCGGCCACCAGCTCGCTCGCGACCTCGCCGAGCAGACGGCGTTCGAGGGCCGGCAGCTCGAGGAGCAGCGCCTCCAGCCGGCGTCGCGGAAAGCGGCAGAGCCGCAACGGAGTCAGCGCCTCGGCCGTGTACACGTAGGTGTCGTTGAGGGCGATCCCCAGGAAGTCGCCGGGGAACAGGAACCCGGTGATCTGCCGGCGCCCGTCCGGCAGCAGCTTGTAGAGCTTCAGCGCCCCGGCCACGACGTTGTAGAGCTCCTCCGCCGGCTCTCCTTCGCGAAGGATC
This sequence comes from Alphaproteobacteria bacterium, assembly GCA_036724615.1. GTDB lineage: Bacteria > Pseudomonadota > Alphaproteobacteria > Dongiales > Dongiaceae > DAIMFL01. Next base: position 1,403 of record DAIMFL010000079.1, read on the forward strand.
GGCCTGCCGGCCTCGGCACGGACCGTGGAGATCATCGCCCGCAGCCGCTGGAGCTCGTGCGGCGCCAGCGACTGGCAGACGCTGATGTCGCGGACCTCGCAATCGCCGCAGATCGCGTCGGCTTCGCCGCTCGGGGCGGGCCGGCTGTAGGCCAGGTTCAGGGAGGGCATGCGGGAACTCGGGGCAGGTGGCGCAAGGCCGCCAATTCTGTCGCCGAACGGGGGGCGCTGCAAATGTCAATTGATCGAAATCATGGACGGAAGGCCTCGTCGCCATGCGGCAGATTGAAGCTGCCGCGGCTTGCTCAGCCGGTCTCCTGGAGGGCGTCCCGCACGCGCTTCAGCAGGCGCCTGCGCCCCGCATCATCCCCGAGCTCGTTGAGCCGGTGCTGCAGATCGAGCGCCAGCGCCGCGTAGTCGTTGTGCCAGTCCGGCCGCCCGACCGCCTCGGGCGGCAGCCGCCGCGTGACCGGCTTCGGCCGCGGGCCGTCGTCGCCGTCCGACAGCTCGATGCGATCGTCCAGCCGGGGAATCAGCACGCGGGCCGGATCGCAGCCGGCCGCCGTCAGCGCCTCCTTGAGCGAGGTAAGTGCGCTCTCCTCGCCATGGGTCAGGAAGATCGCGCGCTTGGCCGGCAGGCGCTCCTTCACCCATTCGACGATCTCGGTGCGGTCAGCGTGGCCCGAATAGGCGTCGATGCGGCGGATTGCCGCCTTCACGCTCACCTCGTCGCCATGGATACGCACCGCCTTGACGCCCTGCTCGATCAGGCTGCCGAGGGTTCCCGGCGCCTGATAGCCGACCAGGAGCACCGTCGAATCCGGACGCCACAGATTCTGCTTCAGGTGGTGCCGGATCCGTCCGGCGTCGCACATGCCGCTCGCCGCGATGACGATGGCGCCGCTGCGGATGCGGCCGACCGCCTTGCTCTGCTCGACCGTCTCGACGAAGCGGAAGTTGGGCTGGGAGAACGGCAGGTCGATGTCCCTGGTGTCCTCGAGGTCCCGCGCGTGGCGGCTGAACACCTCCGTCGCCCGGATCGCCAGCGGCGAATCGAGGAAGACCTGGATGCGCGGCAGCTCGCCCGTGGCGAACAGGCGCCCCAGATCGAACAGCAGCTCCTGCGTCCGTTCCACCGCGAAGGCCGGGATCAGCAGGTTGCCGCCGCGCTTCATCGCCGCCTGCACCTCGTTCCGCAGGATCCGGCGCCGCGCCTCGGGCGTGATCGCCGGCCGCTCGCGATCGCCGTAGGTCGATTCGACGACGATGTAGTCGAAGTTCTCCGGCGCGTCGGGGTCCGGATGGAAGATCTTGTGGCCCGGCCCGAGATCGCCGGAGAACAGCAGGCGCAGCACGCGCCGCCGCGGGTCGCCGGTCGCGACCTCCACCTCGATCGAGGCGGCGCCGAGGATGTGGCCGGCGTTCCAGAACCTGGCGCGCACGCCGCTGCCGCACTCCACCCAGCGCCCGTAGGGCACCGCGGCGAGCCGGGCGAGCGAGGCCTCGGCATCCGCCTCGGTGTAGATCGGCTCGACCTCGGCCCGGCCGCGCTGCCGGTTGCGCCGGTTGAGGCGCTCGACGTCGCTCTCCTGGATATGGCCGGCATCGGGCAGCATGAAGGTCAGCAGGTCGCGGGTGCCGGGCGTCGTCACGATCCGTCCCGGAAAGCCCTGCTTCACCAGCTTGGGCAGCAGCCCGCTATGGTCGATATGGGCATGGGTGAGGAGAACGACGTCGATCTTCGCCGGATCGAAGGGGAAGCTCCCGTAATTGAGCTCCCGCAGCGTCTTGGGGCCCTGGAAGAGCCCGCAATCGACCAGGAAGCGGCCCTGCGGATGATGGACGAGATAGCAGGAGCCGGTCACCGTGCCGGCGCCGCCGCAGAAGTTCAGCGAGATCGTCACCGCGGTGATCCTCCTGTGCGGGCCAGCGCCGAGGCCATGAGCCCGGCGAGCTCCAGGTCGTTGCTGGGATGGGGAATGCTGTCGCTGCTGCGCAGCCGCTCGATGCCGGCCGCGGCCAGGCGGCGGCCGACCTCGTGCCCGTACAGCGCATGCACGACATAGGCCTCGACGCGCGCGGCGCCGGCCGCCTTCGCCGCCCGGGCACAGGCCGCCAGCGTCTCGCCGGTGCTCGCCACGTCGTCGAGCAGCAGCACGGGCCTGCCGGCGAGATGGGAGCCTTCCGGAAGATCCACGCGAACGTCGCGGTCGCCACGCCGCGTCTTGCGGGCGGTCACGACGGCGAGGCCGAGCGGCCGCGCCAGCGCCTCGGCCCAGGGACGGGATTCCTCGTCGGGCCCGATCACGACGGCGTCGCGCATCGCGGCCTCGGTGGAGAGACGCTCCGCGATGGCCGGCGCCGCATCGATCGCGACCGCCGCGATCCCCGGAAAGACCGCAGCGATCCCGGCCGTGCGATGGAGATGGGGATTGACCGTCACCACGCGATCGACGGCGCCTGCGATCAGCCGGCCGATCACCTTCTGGCTGACCGCTTCGCCGGGGTGGAAGGCCGCGTCCTGGCGCATGTAGGCGAGATAGGGCGCGACCAGGGTGAGATCGCGGCAGCCGCCGTCCCGCAGCGCCGAGGCGGCGAGCAGCAGCTCGACGAGCTTGCCGTTCGGCCGGTCGAGCGAGCGGTAGAGGACGGCCGAGCCGGCCGGCGGATCGATGCGGACCAGGCTCTCGCCGTCCGGGAAGCGATGCAGCCCGACCGGACGAAAGGGAATGCCGAGCCGGTCTGCCAGGCGGCGTGCGGCGCCCTCGGATTCGGGAAAGCCATAGAGGGCCTGCATGAAGAGCTGCCTAGACGGGGGCGATGGTGACGCCCGCGTCCTCTTCCGCGAGCTCGACGGCGAAGCGGAAGTCCGAGGCCATGCAGGCATGGATGCGATAGAGCGGCTCGCCGCGGCGGACCGGCTCCCCGACGGGCTTCAGGAGATCGATGCCGGCGCCCTTGTCCATCGGGGCGCCGGCGAGCCGCGCGATCCGGTTCAGCCGGAAGCAGTCGATCGCGGCGACCCGGCCGCCGGCCGCGGCGGGAACCTCCTTCACGAGATCGCCGAGCGGATGGGTGCGCTCGTTGCGGCCCTGGGCCTCGATGATCCGCTCCATCGCGGCCAGCGCCCGGCCGGAGGCGAGGAGCTCGCGCGCCCGGGCCACGCCCCGGCCGCCCCTCAGCGCCGGATCGAAGTCGAGGATGCGCCCGGCGAGCATCAGCGATTTCTCCCTGAGGTCGGCGGGCGCCGCAGGATCGTCGCGCAGCACGGCCATCACGTCCCGCGCCTCCAGCACCGGGCCGATGCCGCGGCCGATCGGGCCGGCCGCATCGGTGATCACCACGTCGACGACGAGTCCCACCCGGTCGCCCACATGCTCGAACAGCTTCCTGAGCGCGATCGCCTCGCTGCGGCTGCGCACCTTCGCCGTGGGGCCGAGCGGAATGTCGATCACCAGATGGGTGGAGCCGGCGGCGATCTTCTTCGACAGGATGGAGGCGACCATCAGCTCCGGCGTGTCGACGGCGAGCGGCCGTTCGACCGAGATCAGCACGTCGTCCGCGGGCGACAGGTTCACATGGCCGCCCCAGACCAGGCAGCCATGGGCGCGGTCGACCACCTCTCGCATCTTCGCCGTGTCGAGATCGACGTCCGCCAGCACCTCCATGGTGTCGGCGGTGCCGGCCGGCGAGGTGATGGCCCGCGACGAGGTCTTCGGCATGGTGAGCCCGTGCGCGGCGACGATGGGCACGACGACCATCGAGGTGCGGTTGCCGGGAATCCCGCCGATGCAATGCTTGTCGACGATCGGGCCGTTGCACCATTCGAGGCGGTTGCCGACCGCCGCCATGGCCCGGGTGAGGCTCAGGATCTCGTCGGTCGTCAGGAAGCGGCCGCTGGCGATCAGGAAGGCCGCGATCTCCATCTTGGAATAGCGGTTGGCGGCGATGTCGCGGATGATCGCCGCGATCTGCGGCTCGGTCAGGCTGACGCCGCGGATCTTGGCGCGCACCGCATCCATGCTGGCCGGCGGCGGCGCCTGCTGGATCTCGACCGGGCTTCCCTCCGGCAGACCGAGCAGCTCGAAGGCCTGCTCGCCGAGGCCGAGCTCGTCCGGCGCGACCAGACGCGGGTCGTCGGCGATGTTGAGCGTGGCCAGGATGCGGCGCCGGCCCTGGAAGATCTCGATCTTGGAGAGCGCCTGGAATTCCTCCGGGCGGTAGATCTCGCAGGTCCGGGACAGGAAGGCGACGTTCTCGCGGTGGGTGTCGATGCCGACCCGCTTGAGCTTCAGCGTGTTCAATCAGCGCTCCGAGGATTGCGGACCGGGGAGGACGAACCTGGCGACCACGGGCGCGTGGAACGACCCGGCCGCTCCGGCATCGGCCACGGTCTCGTCGCGCAGCGCCTCGTTGTGCACGGAGGCGTGCCGGCAGAACTGGGCGAGCCCCCGCGAGACCAGAAGGTGATCGAGCATGCTGCGCCGGCCGGCATGAACCAGGGAGTAGCGGTCCTTGGGACCCGCGGGGCCCTCGACCGGCGCGAGCGCCCGGCCGGCCAGGGCCGGGTTGCCGGTGTCGGACGGATCGGCGCAGAGGATGCGCGTCGGCATCTCCCGCAGATCGGCGTTGAGATCCCCGCAGACCGCGACCAGCGCCTCGGGATCGGCGTCGAACAGGCGCTCGAGGAGGAGCCGCGCCTCCAGCGCCTGGCCGGCCCGCTTCACCGCCGCCAGGAAGAAACCTTCCGCCCAGCCGCCCGCCGTCTTCCAGACGAAGGCGCTTTCCTTCTGGCCCGGCAGGAAGGCGGCGAGCGGCGCGCGCAGATGGAGGTTCACCACGTGCAGCGGCCGGCCGCCGTCGAGCGCGATCTCCACATGAAGCAGCGGCCGGTCCCAAGCGACGGCGGACGCCGTGCCGGACGGCGGCTCCGCCGTCGCCGTCCGATGCAGCGGCGGCGGCACCAGCTGGTGATGGATCTGTGCGCTCGCCACCACCGGAAAACGCGACAGCGTCACCAGGTTGTGGACGTCGATCGGGCCGGTCCCGTCGCGCCCGGTCGTCGCGACCCGGTGGAAGCCCGCGTAGGGCGTGCCGGCGAGCAGCCGGTCGAGGGCGCGCAGGCGCCGCGGCCCGCCGCCCGGCTCGGCCTGGCCGTGCACCTCCTGCAGGCAGAGTATGTCGGCCTCGAGCCGCAGGAGCTGCGACCGCAGAATCGCGGCGCGCGCCGCGAAGTCGGGCGCGTCCGGCCCGTCGTCGAGACTCTCCAGATTGAAGGTCGCGATGCGGAAATCGCTGGCCACGGAGCTGCCGTCGGAAGCGCTCAGACGATCCAGCGCCAGGCGAGAACGGTCAGGAAGGCGGCGTTGGCGAGCATCAGCGCCGGGCCGAGCCGGGCGGTGGCGCTGCGCCAGCGCCGCGCCGCCAGGCTGCCCAGCGCGCCCACGCCGACATGCGCGGGCATGGTGCCGGCGGCGAAGGCGCCCATGGCCATGGCGCCCGCGACCGGATCGCCGCTCGCCGCCGCCGCGGTGAGGGCGCCATAGAGCAGGCCGCAGGGGATGAAGCCCAGCACGACGCCCAGCGCGTAGCCCCGCAGGCCGGTCGGGCCGTCGAACAGGGGCCGCGCCAGCCGGCCGACATGGCGCGACCACCAGCTCTCGCCGCCCGACCGCCGGAACGGCAGCCGGATGCCCAGCCGCTCCAGAGCGCAGATCAGGAAGAACAGCGCCGCGGCGAGGAGCAGCGCCGCGGAAAGCCACCTCAGGCCGGCGAGATCCACCAGCCCGCCGGCCAGGAGCGCCGCCACGGCGCCGAGCGCCATGTAGGTGGTGGCGCGGCCGAGGTGATAGGGCAGGAGCATGGCCCCGGTGAGCCGGTGAAAGTCGCGCATGCGCTGGGCGGGAACGGCCTTCTGCCGCGCGGTCACCTGCGACAGCACGAACGGTCCGCACATGCCGGTGCAATGGGTGACGCCGCCAAGCAGCCCGGCCCCGAACAGCGCGGCGACCAGCCCGCCATTGTCGACGGCCACGGTGGCGCAATGGGCGAGCCCGGACTCGATGAGCGCCAGCAGTACCGTGTCCTGGTCCAATGCCTCTTCCTCGGTTCGCGGGACCCCGACGGGGCAGGCCGATTATCTTGTCGGCCTTCCTGCCGACCGTTGATCTGCGTCAAAGTGACAGCATCGCGGCGCTGCGACCATCGGCCCGCGGCGGACTCCGTGCCGGCCGGTCGCGCGCGGCGCCACCCTCCGCAGGAAAGGAACATAGCAGTGACCGACGCCGGATGGTACGCCGGACGGGCGCCGATCGGGACCCGCCTCGTCAGCGAGGAGCAGCCCTGGGAATGGCTGTCCGCGGGCTGGCGCGACCTGCGCCGCGCGCCCGAGGTGAGCCTCGCCTATGGCGCCCTGTTCTCGGCCATCAGCTTCGTCCTGACCGCGGGGCTGTACTTCGCCGACCTGCTCTATCTGCTGCTGCCGCTCGCCGCCGGCTTCATGTTCCTGGGGCCGCTCATCGCCGTCGGGCTTTACGAGGTGAGCCGGAGGCTCGAGACGGGCGAGCCGGTGACGTTCCGCGACGCGGCCACCGCCTGGCGGCGCCACTTCCCGCAGATCGCCGGGATGGGGCTCATCCTGATGCTGTTCATGCTGGTGTGGATCCGCCTGGCGACGCTGATCTTCGCCCTGTTCTTCAGCGGAACGCCGGCCAGCTGGGAAGCCCTCATCAACATCGTGTTCTTCTCCCTCGACGGCATCCCGTTCCTGATCGTGGGCACGCTGGTCGGCGGCGTGCTGGCCGCGCTCGCCTTCGCCGTCAGCGCGGTCTCCCTTCCCATCCTTCTCGACCGCGACATCGGCGTGATCCGCGCCATCGGATTGAGCCTCGAAGCGACGCTGCGGAACTGGCGGGTCATGATCGGCTGGGCCGGCCTCATCGCGCTGTTCACCGCCGGGGGTCTCGCCACCGCCTATGTGGGACTGATCGTCACATTGCCTTTGGTCGGGCATGCGAGTTGGCATGCGTATCGCGACCTGATCGGCGGTGCGACAGATTGACGCCGCCCGCCGGCCCACCAACCCAGTGAAAGGAATTCGCAAAGTGGCAAGCATCATGGTCTGGATCGTGAGCGCAGTCGTCTCCCTGGTCGGGCTCCTCGGGCTGTTTCTCGCCTCGGGCGCCGTCGACACGGGAATCTACGCTTTCGGCCTGCTCCTGTTCGTCTTCGCCGTCCTGTTCGTCTTCTCCCGGATCAAGGGCGCCTTCGACGCGGCGGAGGCAGGGCAGGCGGGCGAGGAAGGCACGGCCTGACGGCGCGCCGCCCGCCCATGTGTCATTTCGCCCCGTTGATCTGAATCAATGCCGGCCGTACTGGCTGGACGCAGTGTCGGGTGCGACCGGGAGACGCAGAGCGCCCGGTCGCGGCCAAGGCCGGACGGAACGGAGCCGGCCGTGATGGAGAGGGTCCTATGAGCGTTCTAACCGTGGCGGCGGGTCGGCCGCCGGCGGCGCTGGAATACAATGACGATGTCGTCCGGAAGTTCGTCATCGCCACCATGTTCTGGGGGGTGGTGGCCTTCACGGCCGGCGTCTACATCGCCCTTCAGCTCGCCTTCCCGGTTCTCAATCTCGACCTGCCCTGGACGACCTTCGGACGGCTGCGGCCGCTGCACACCTCGGCGGCCGTCTTCGCCTTCGGCGGCAACGCGCTGATCGCGACCTCGTTCTACGTGGTCCAGCGCACCTGTCGCGTGCAGCTGTTCGGCGGCCGCGCGCTCGCGGACTTCGTCTTCTGGGGCTATCAGCTCTTCATCGTGCTGGCCGCGACCGGCTACGTCTTCGGCATCACCGGCGCGCGCGAATACGCCGAGCCGGAATGGTACGTCGACCTGTGGCTGACGGTCGTCTGGGTCGCTTACCTGGCGATCTTCCTCGGCACGCTGATGACGCGGCGCGAATCGCACATCTACGTGGCCAACTGGTTCTACCTGGCCTTCATCGTCACCATCGCGATCCTGCATATCGGGAACAACCTGGCCGTGCCGGTGTCCTGGTTCGGCTCGAAGAGCTACTCGCTGTTCTCCGGCGTGCAGGACGCCATGCTGCAGTGGTGGTACGGCCACAACGCGGTCGGCTTCTTCCTGACCGCCGGCTTCCTTGGCATCATGTACTACTTCGTGCCGAAGCAGGCGGAGCGGCCGGTCTATTCCTACCGGCTGTCGATCGTCCATTTCTGGACCCTGATCTTCCTCTACATCTGGGCGGGGCCGCACCACCTGCACTACACCGCGCTGCCCGACTGGACGCAGACGCTCGGCATGACCTTCTCGGTGATGCTGTGGATGCCCTCCTGGGGCGGCATGATCAACGGCGTCATGACCATGTCCGGCGCCTGGGACAAGCTCAGGACCGACCCGGTGCTGCGCTTCCTGGTCACCTCCGTCGGCTTCTACGGCATGTCGACCTTCGAGGGGCCGGTCATGTCGATCCGCGCGGTGAACTCGCTCAGCCACTACACCGACTGGACGATCGGGCACGTCCATTCCGGCGCGCTCGGCTGGGTCGCCTTCGTGAGCTTCGGCGCGGTCTATTTTCTGGTGCCGCGGCTGTGGAAGACGGAGCGGCTCTATTCGCTGAAGCTGGTGAGCTATCACTACTGGATCTCGACCATCGGCATCGTGCTCTACATCACCGCGATGTGGATCTCGGGGATCATGCAGGGGCTGATGTGGCGCGCCTATGACGAGCTGGGCTTCCTCCAGTACTCGTTCGTCGAGTCGGTGGAGGCGATGCATCCCTATTACGTGATCCGTGCGCTGGGCGGCGTCCTCTTCCTGCTGGGCGCGCTGATCATGGCCTACAACCTGTGGCGCACGGCGCGGGGCGAGATCCGGAGCGAGGTCGGCGTCGCCGTGCCACGCCCGGCCGCCGCGGCCGCGCGCTGAGGAGATCCGGCACCATGTTTCGTCACCACGCGAAGCTCGAGACCAACTCCATCCTGCTGCTCATCGGGATCATCGTCACCGTGGCGATCGGCGGGCTGGTGGAGATCGTGCCGCTGTTCACCATCGGCGAGACGATCGAGAAGGTCGAAGGCGTGCGGCCGTACTCGCCGCTGGAGCTCGCCGGCCGCAACATCTACATCCGCGAAGGCTGCTACACCTGCCACAGCCAGCAGGTGCGCCCGTTCCGCGACGAGGCGGAGCGCTATGGCCATTACAGCCTGGCGGCAGAGAGCATCTACGACCATCCGTTCCAGTGGGGCTCCAAGCGGACCGGCCCCGACCTGGCGCGGGTCGGCGGCAAGTACTCGAACGACTGGCACGTGGCCCACATGGTGGACCCGCGCAGCGTGGTCCCGGGCTCGATCATGCCGGCCTATCCGGCGCTCGCCGAGACGCCGCTCTCCCACGCCGACATGGCGGATCATCTGAAGACGCTGCGCATCGTCGGCGTGCCCTACACCGACGAGCAGATCCGGTCCGCCGTGGCCGACGTCGCGCTGCAGACGCAGCCGGACGGCGATACCGAGGCGCTGCTGGCGCGCTATCCGAAGGCGGTGATCGGCGATTTCGACGGTAATCCCGACCTGGTGACGGAGCTCGACGCCATCATCGCCTACCTCCAGGTGCTGGGCACGATGGTCGACTTCACCACCTTCGAGCCGGAGTACGCGGCCGCCGAGTGAGGCGGCTCCGCGAAGCGAGGAGGAGGACTCTTGGAAGAGCTGGTCGGCTGGGCGAGGTCCCTCTGGGTGGTGTGGCTGATGCTCGCCTTCCTCGGGGTGGTCTTCTGGGCCTATCGGCCCAAGAACAAGCGGCGGTTCGAGGCGGATGCCCGGATCCCCTTCCGCGACGAAGAAGAGCGGCCGCACGGCCGGAGCGAGGAGCGCTAGGAATCATGGCTGCGAAGGTCGAGAAAGATGCGGTCACCGGGACCGAGACCACGGGCCACGAGTGGGACGGCATCAAGGAGCTGAACACGCCGCTGCCCAGGTGGTGGCTCTACGTGTTCTACGCGTCCATCGTCTGGTCGATCGGCTATTGGGTCGTGTATCCCGCCTGGCCGGGCTTCAGCGACTACACCAAGGGCCTGCTCGGCTACAGCACGCGCGCCGAGTTCGAGGACAGGATGGCCGCCGCCCAGTCGGTGCACCAGCCCTTCATCGACCGGATCGCCGCGATGGGCATCGACGAGGTGGTCGCCGATCCGGAGCTGCTGCAGTACGCGATGGCGGGCGGGCGGGCGGTGTTCGGCGAGAACTGCGCGGCCTGCCACGGCGCGGGCGGTCAGGGCGCGCCGGCCTTTCCGGTGCTCGCCGACGACGACTGGCTGTGGGGCGGCGATCTCGCCAGCATTCATCAGACCGTGCTTTACGGAATCCGGTCCGGCCATGACGAGACGCGGATCTCGGAGATGCCGAAGTTCGGCGTCGACGCCATTCTCGAGCCGGCCCAGATCGCCGATGTCGCGCAGCACGTGCTCTCGCTCGGCGGCCGCGCCGAGGATGCCGAGGCGGCCGAGCGCGGCGCCGCCGTCTTCGCCGAGCAATGCGCGGCTTGTCACGGCGAGTCCGGCGAAGGCCTGCCCGAGATGGGTGCGCCGCGCCTCAGCGACGAGATCTGGCTGTTCGGCGACGGCAGCGCCGAGGCGATCGCCGCCCAGATCGGCAACCCGCGGCAGGGCGTTATGCCGGCCTGGGACGGGCGCCTCAACGAGACCGCGATCAAAATGGCGACGATCTACGTCCACTCGCTGGGCGGCGGGCAATAGAGGAACGGGCCCGAGCGCGGGCCGACCGCATAGAGGAAGCCTGGTCCGGGACCGACGGGGGAGGTCCCGGGCCGGCTTCCGTTTACGGGGATGACATGCAGAGCGCCTTGAAATCAGCCACCCCCATGCCGGCCGCCGCTCCTGCCGCGAAGCGGGAGAAGCTGTACGCAGATCACCAGAAGGTCTATCCGCAGCGGGTCAGCGGCAAGTTCCGCCGCATCAAATGGGCGGTGCTGACGACTCTCCTCGGCATCTACTACGCCGTGCCGTGGCTGCGCTGGGACCGGGGACCAGGCGCGCCGGACCAGGCGGTGCTGATCGACATGCCCGGGCGCCGCGCCTATTTCTTCTGGATCGAGATCTGGCCGCAGGAGGTCTACTACCTCGTCGGCCTGCTCGTCATGGGCGCCATCGGGCTGTTCCTCGCGACGTCGCTGTTCGGCCGCGTCTGGTGCGGCTTCACCTGCCCGCAGACCGTGTGGACCGACCTGTTCCTGCTGGTCGAGCGCTACGTCGAGGGCGACCGCAACAAGCGCATGAAGCTCGACCAGGCGCGCCTCACGGTCGAGAAGGCGGTGCGCAAGCTCGCCAAGCATGCCGTCTGGATCCTGATCGCGCTGCTCACCGGCGGCGCCTGGATCATGTACTTCAACGACGCGCCGACGGTGGTGCGCGAGTTCTTCACCGGCGAGGCTGGCCTCGCCGTCTACGGCTTCATCGGCCTGTTCGCGTCGACGACCTATCTCCTGGCCGGCTGGGCGCGGGAGCAGGTCTGCATCTACATGTGCCCCTGGCCGCGTTTCCAGGCGGCCATGTTCGACGAGCACACCACCCTCGTCACCTACGAGGAATGGCGCGGCGAGCCGCGGGGCAAGGCCAAGATCGGCTCCTCCTTCGCGGATCGCGGCCATTGCATCGATTGCGAGATGTGCGTGCGCGTCTGCCCGACCGGAGTCGACATCCGCAAGGGGCAGCAGCTCGCCTGCATCGGCTGCGCGCTCTGCGTCGACGCCTGCAACAGCGTCATGGCGAAGATCGGCCTGCCCGCCGACCTCATCACCTACGATTCGATCGCGAACCAGGAGGCGCGCGCGCGCGGCGACAAGCCGAGATTTCGCTTCGTGCGGCCGCGCACGATCATCTATGCGGCGCTGCTCGCCCTCGTCGCCGCGGTCATGGTCGCGGCCCTGGCGACGCGCTCGACCGTCGAGGTCAGCGTGCAGCCGGACCGGGCGCCGCTCTTCGTCAACCTGTCCGACGGCGGCATCCGCAACGGCTACACCTTCAAGATCTTGAACAAGGACCGCGCGCCGCACAGCTATGTGCTGTCGATCGACGGCATCCCCGGCGCCGAGCTGACGGCGATCGGCTTCCAGGAGGATCCGGCGCAATCGGCCACCCTGCCGGTGGCCGGCGATACGGTGGGGAGCTTCCGCGTGTTCGTGCGCGCGCCCCGCGAGAGCCTGGACGGCGCGTCGACCGCGCTCACCCTCGTCGCGACGGACGAGGCGACCGGAAAGGTGGTCAGTCATGAGACGGTATTCCGCGGCCCGGCCCGGTAGGGCCGATCACGACCCGCGCCGGGGCCGCTGGTATCCCTGGCTGTTCGTCGCGGCCTTCGCCGTCGTCATCGCCGTGAACGGCGTGATGGTGGCGCTGGCCGTCGACAGCTTCGCCGGGCTCGATACCGAGCATCCTTACGAGCGCGGCCTCGCCTACAACGAGACGCTGGCCGCGGAGCGGGCGCAGGACGCGCTCGGCTGGACCGTCGCCTTCGATGCCGTCCCGGCCGGGGCGGCGGAGGGCGGGGCCCGCACCGTCGAGGTGACCGGCGCCTTCCAGGACCGGGCCGGCGCTCCGCTGACGGGCCTCAGCGTCCGCGCGCTGCTGCGCCGTCCGGCCGCGGCGGGTCACGATCGGGAGATCGCGCTCGCGCCGCAGGGCCCGGGCCGCTATTCCGGCACGGCCGAGCTGCCGTTCCCCGGCCAGTGGGAGCTCCGGATCGTCGCCAGCGGCGAGCACGACGGCTCGGCGCAGAGCTGGCAGTCGACCCGGCGCATCCTGCTGCCGTGACTCCCTTCGACGGCCCCGCTGCGGTGGCCATGCCGGCCGTTGCCGATGCGCCGGCCTGCGCCCATTGCGGCGAGCCGGTCGCCGGCGGCGGCCGGTTCTGCTGCCCCGGATGCGCCGCGGCCTATGCCACGATCTCCGGCCTCGGCCTCCAGCAGTACTACGACAGGCGCTCCATCGATCCGACGGCCCGCCCGCTGAAGCCGGAGGAGGACGGTCCGGCGACCGACCACTCCGCCTATGTGCGGCACGGGCCGAACGAGATCGACAGCCTGCATCTGATGGTGGAGGGGCTGCACTGCGCGGCCTGCGTCTGGCTGATCGAGTCGGTGCTGGGCGCCCAGCCCGGCGTGGTCAAGGCGCGGCTCAGCATGACCACGCGCCGGCTCCTGATCTCCTGGCGCGCCGGCGCGGCCGATGCGAACGCGCTGGTCGCCGCGGTGGCGCGGCTCGGCTATCGCCTGGTGCCCTACGATCCCGAGCTCCTGGGCGCCGAATCGGACCGGCGCGACAAGGCGCTGTTGCGCGCCATGGCCGTCGCCGGGTTCGCGGCCGGCAACGTCATGCTTCTGTCCGTCTCGATCTGGGCGGGGCATGTGGAAGGCATGTCGCCGGCGACGCGCGACCTGTTCCACTGGATCTCGGCGCTGATCGTCCTGCCGGCCGTCGCCTATTCGGGCCGGCCGTTCTTCGCCTCGGCGCTCGCCGCGCTCAAGGCCGGCCGCACCAACATGGACGTGCCGATCTCGCTGGCCGTGATCCTGACCCCCGCGATCAGCCTGGCCGAGACCTTCCGCGGCGGCGAGCACGCCTATTTCGATTCGGCGATCACACTGCTGTTCTTCCTGCTCGTCGGCCGCTATCTCGACAGCCGGGCCCGCGGACGGGCGCGCTCGGCCGCCGAGCAGCTCGTGGCGCTGGGCGGTGCCGCCGTAACCGTGCTGGCGCCGGACGGCAGCATGTCGAGCATCCTGCCGCGCGATGCCCGGCCGGGCATGATCGTGCTGGTGCCGGCGGGCGGCCGGATCGGCATCGACGGGCGCATCGTGGAAGGAGAGAGCAGCCTCGACACCAGCCTGATCTCCGGCGAGTCGATGCCGGCGGCGGCCGGTCCGGGCGACCCGGTGTTCGCCGGCACGCTCAACCTTTCCGCGCCGCTGCGGCTGGAGGTGACGGCGGTCGGCGAGGAGACCCTGCTGGCCGAGATCGTCCGCCTGATGGAATCGGCGGAGCAGGGGCGCGCGCGCTATGTGGCGCTGGCCGACCGCGTGGCGCGGCTCTATTCGCCGGTCGTGCACAGCCTGGCGGCGCTCACCTTCGCCGGCTGGATGCTGGCCGGCGCGAGCTGGCAGCCCGCCCTGCTCAACGCGATCGCCGTCCTCATCATCACCTGCCCCTGCGCGCTCGCTTTGGCCGTGCCGGTGGTGCAGGTGGTGGCGAGCGGGCGGCTGATGCGGCGTGGCATCCTGCTGAAATCCGCCACGGCGCTGGAGCGCCTGGCGGAGGCGGACACGGTCGTCTTCGACAAGACCGGCACGCTGACG
>DAIMFL010000080.1:0-2711 GCA_036724615.1 Alphaproteobacteria bacterium
GATCGCCGCGCTGCTGGAGCCCGTGGCCGCCCTCCTCGAGCCCATCGCCCGGCCGGCCGGCACGCCGGAGCTGCGCATGCCGGAGATCCGTCCGGCGCAACGGTGAGGCGGAGAACCGCAGAGACACAGAGGACAAAGGAATATTGTCATCGCCGGGCCCTGCGGCATCTCTGTGCCTCTATGCCTCTGTGGCGATCTTTCCTAGGTCGCCCGCCTGAAGCGCGCGCCGATCAGGAATTCCTTGTTGCCCTCCGGGCCGGTGACCGGGCTCTCCGCGATGCCGAGGACGGACCAGCCGGGCTGCGCCGCCAGCCAGGCGGCGATCCGCTCGCAGACCTCCTGATGCAGGGCGGGATCGCGCACCACGCCGCCCTTGCCGACCCGTCCCTTGCCGACCTCGAACTGCGGCTTGATGAGGGCGACGAGATCGGCTGCGTCGCCCACCAGCGCCAAAGGCGCCGCGAGCACCGTCTCGAGCCCGATGAAGCTCGCGTCGCAGACCACGAGGTCGACGGGCTCCGGCACCTGCCCGCGCGTCAGGTGGCGCGCATTCACCCGCTCCAGCACGACGACACGAGGGTCCTGCCGCAGCTTCCAGGCGAGCTGGCCATGCCCGACATCGACCGCATAGACCCGGGCCGCGCCGCGCGCGAGCAGCACGTCGGTGAAGCCGCCGGTCGAGGCGCCGACATCGAGGCAGGCCCTGCCCGCCGGGTCGATCCCGAACGCGTCGAGTCCGCGCTCGAGCTTCAGCCCGCCGCGCGAGACCCAGGGATGGTCCTGGCCGCGCAGCTCCAGCTCCGCATCCTCGGGCAGCAGGTCGCCGGCCTTGGCCACCCGCCGCTCCCCCGTGAACACCTGGCCGGCGAGGATCAGCGCGGCGGCGCGCGACCGGCTCTCGACGAGCCCGCGATCGACCAGAAGCTGGTCGGCCCGCCGCTTCGCGCCCGCCTTGCCGCCCATCAGGCCGCCTGCGCCCGGATCAGCGCGGCGGAGCGCAGATGGAAGCGCAGGAGCATGAGGGTCGCCGAGGCGGCGAGTCCCAGCGCCAGCCCCCACCACAGCCCGATGCCGCCATGGCCGAGCTCGAAGGCGAAGAGATAGCCGCTGCCCAGCCCCACCGCCCAATAGCCGATCAGCCCGATGCCGAAGGGCACGGTGGTGTCCTTGAGCCCGCGCAGCGCGCCGACCACCACGACCTGCGTTCCGTCGAACACCTGGAACAGCGCGGCGACGGCCAGAAACGTCCCCGCCAGCCGCGCCACCTCGACCGCGTTCGGATCGTCGGCGTCGAGGAACAGCCCGGCGAGCTGGTCGGGGAAGGCCCACAGCACGACCGCGACCCCCGCCATGTAGCAGAAGCCGAACCCGATGCTGAGCCGCCCGGCCTGGCGCGCCGCCGTCATGCTGCCCATGCCGACGCCGTGGGCCACCCGGACGCTCGCCGCCGTCGCCAGAGCGTAGACGACCATGAAGGGCACGGTCATGCAGTTGAACGCGATCTGGCCGGCCGCCAGGGCGTTGGCACCGATCACGCCGAGCAGCACGGCGACGGTCGCGAACAGCCCGCCTTCGACCGCCGAGATCGCACCCGCCGACCAGCCGACGCGCAGGATCTCGACGAAGCTCGGCCAATGCGGACGGGCGAGGTCGGAGAACACGCCGAAGCTGCGCAGGTACCGGTCGCGCAGGACATGGGCGGCGATCGCCACGAACATGATGGCGCAGACCAGGCTGGTGCCGAGTCCCGCGCCGGCCACCCCCATGGCGGGAAAGCCGAACTTGCCGAACACGAAGGTGTAGTTCGCCGCGAGATTCAGGAAGACCGACGCCACCGTGATGACCAGGACCGAGCCGACGCGCGACAGCGACGTGACGAAGTTGCGCAGCACGGTGAAATACAGGTAGGTCGGGATGCACCACATGACGGTGCGGGCGTACTCCTCGGCATAGAGGACGACTTCCTCCTCCTGGCCGAACAGGCGCAGCACCGGCGCCAGATACCAGCACAGCGCCATGGCCGGCAGCGATGCCAGGGTCGAGACCCAGAACCCCATGCGCACGGCCTTCGCCGCGGCCGCATCGTCCCCGGCGGCATGGTTCTGCGCCACCAGCACGCCCACGATGGACAGCACGTGGATGCAGATGGTGAGCCCGAGGAACACGATGTTCGCGGTGAGGCCGACTGCGCCGAGCTGCACGCTGCCGAGATGGCCGACGATCAGCGTGTCCGTGACGCTCATCGCCATCTCCGCGATGAAGGCGGCTGCGAGCGGCGCGGTGATGCGGGCGAGGGCCGCGGATTCGGCGCGCGGCGTCGGCGCCGCTGCCGCCGCGGTGGCCGCCTTTCTCCCTGTCGAGAGCACGGTCTCCATTCCTTCCCTCCCTGCCGGCGCCAGCGCCGGTGGGAGTCCGGGTGGAGCCGATTTTCTTCCTACGCGCGCACCGGTGCCTGGCTCATGGTGCGACTGATCGCCCGCAGCACTGTCGACACGATTCCTTCGGTATCGAGCCCCGCCTCGGCGTATTGCCGCTCCGGCTTGTCGTGATCGATGAAGCGGTCGGGCAAGGTGAGCGGCCGGACCTTCAACCCGCCGTCGAGCTGGCCGGTCGAGGCGAGGAAATGCAGGACCTGCGTGGCGAAGCCGCCGATCGCGCCCTCCTCCACCGTCACCAGCACCTCGTGCTCGGCCGCCAGCCGGCGGACCAGG
>DAIMFL010000080.1:2721-15647 GCA_036724615.1 Alphaproteobacteria bacterium
CGATCGGCTTCGCGAAGCGCGCGTCCGCGACCGTGGTGGAGAGGCCGCGCGCCGCCAGCTCGTCGGCGGCCTTCAGGCATTCGCCGAGCCGCGCGCCGAGCGAGAGCAGCGCCACCGTCGTGCCTTCGCGCAGGATGCGCCCGCGCCCGATCGCGAGCGGCGTTCCGCGCGCCGGCAGCTCGACGCCCATGCCCTCCCCGCGCGGATAGCGGAAGGCCGAGGGCCGGTCGTCGATCGCCGCCGCGGTGGCGACCATGTGCATGAGCTCCGCCTCGTCGGCCGCCGCCATGATCACGAAATCCGGCAGGCAGCCGAGATAGGCCATGTCGAAGGCGCCGGCATGGGTGGCGCCGTCGGCGCCGACCAGTCCCGCCCGGTCGATGGCGAAGCGCACCGGCAGCTTCTGGATCGCCACGTCGTGCACGACCTGGTCGTAGGCGCGCTGCAGGAAGGTCGAATAGATCGCGGCGAAAG
This sequence comes from Alphaproteobacteria bacterium, assembly GCA_036724615.1. Classification (GTDB taxonomy): domain Bacteria; phylum Pseudomonadota; class Alphaproteobacteria; order Dongiales; family Dongiaceae; genus DAIMFL01. The sequence goes on from DAIMFL010000080.1 coordinate 3,196, forward strand.
GCTTGTAGCCCTCGACGGCCAGGCCGGCTGCGAAGGTCACCGCATGCTGCTCGGCGATGCCGACGTCGAAGCAGCGCTCCGGAAACTTTTGGGCGAAGAGGTCGAGGCCGGTCCCCGACGGCATGGCCGCGGTCACGGCGACGACGCGTGGATCGGCCTCCGCCTCCTTGATCAGGCCCTGGGCGAACACCTTGGTGTAGCTCGGCGCCTTGGCAGCGGGCTTCGCCTGGGTCCCGCTCACCACGTCGAACCTGGCGACGCCGTGGTACTTGTCCTCGGCCTCCTCGGCCGGCGCGTAGCCCTTGCCCTTCTGGGTGACGACATGGACCAGCACCGGCCCCTGCTCCCGGTCGTCACGCACGTTGCGCAGCACCGGCAGGAGATGGTCCAGATTGTGCCCGTCGATCGGGCCGATGTAGTAGAAGCCGAGCTCCTCGAACAGCGTGCCGCCGGCGATCAGGCCGCGGGCATATTCCTCGGCCCGGCGCGCCGTCTCCTTGAAGGCGCGCGGGAAGTTCTTGGTCATCTCCTTGCCGATGTGGCGGAACGACCGGTAGGGCTTCGACGACAGGAGCCGCGACAGATAGGCGCTCATGGCCCCGACCGGCCGGGCGATCGACATGTCGTTGTCGTTGAGCACGACGATCAGCCGGCTGTCCATGGAGCCGGCATTGTTCATCGCCTCGTAGGCCATGCCGGCGCTCATCGCCCCGTCGCCGATGACCGCGATCACGTGGTTCTGCCGCCCGGCCAGATCGCGGGCGACCGCCATGCCGAGCCCGGCCGAGATCGAGGTGGAGCTGTGCGCCGCACCGAACGGGTCGTACTCGCTCTCCGAGCGCCGGGTGAAGCCGGACAGCCCGCCGCCCTGGCGCAGCGTGCGGATGCGATCGCGCCGCCCCGTCAGGATCTTGTGGGGATAGCTCTGGTGGCCGACGTCCCAGATCAGCCGGTCCTCGGGCGTGTCGAACAGGTAGTGCAGCGCGACGGTGAGCTCCACCACGCCGAGCCCGGCGCCGAGATGGCCGCCGGTATGGGAGACGGCGTCGATCGTCTCGCGCCGGAGCTCGTCGGCGAGCTGGCGCAGCTGGTGCGGCGCCAGCCGGCGCAGATCGGCCGGGGTCGCCACCGTATCCAGAAGCGGTGTCTTGGTCTCGGTCACCCCGAGGAGTCCTCTCAAGCAGCCGGATGGGTCGCCGAACTCGGCGCGAAGGCGCCATCCTATCCGCCAAATGCCGGCGGGAAAATGGCGGCGGCGATGATTTCGCGTGGTGGACGGGCTCAGTGCCTCCGGGCGATCACGAAGCCCGGGACGGCGCGCAGAAGATCCGCCTTTTCCTCAAAAAAATCAAGATGCTGCGCCGCCTGGCGGGCGAGCAGCTCGGCCTGGGCGCGGGCCCGGTCGGCGCCCAGGATGGAGACGAAGGTCGCCTTGCCCGCAGAGGCGTCGTGCCCGACCGGCTTGCCCAGCACGGCGGCGCTGCCCTCGGCGTCGAGCAGATCGTCGGTGATCTGGAAGGCGAGGCCCAGGTCGTGGGCGAAGGCGTGGAGCGCCTGACGGGCCGGCAGCGGCGCATGGCCGAGGACGGCGCCGGCCCCGCAGGAGAAGGCGATGAGCTCGCCGGTCTTCAGCCGCTGCAGCCGGGTCACGCCGCCGATGTCGAAGCCGGCATGCTCGGCGAGGAGGTCCAGCATCTGGCCCCCGACCATCCCGGACGCTCCGGCCGCCTTGGCGAGGTCGAGGACCAGCTCGGCGCGCACCCGCGGGTCGCTGTGGGTCGCCGGGCTCGCCAGCACCTCGAAGGCCAGGGTCAGCAGCGCGTCGCCGGCCAGGATGGCGGTCGCCTCGTCATACTGCCGGTGGACCGCCGGCCGCCCGCGCCGGAGGTCGCTGTCGTCCATGGCCGGCAGGTCGTCATGCACCAGGCTGTAGCAATGGAGGAGCTCCACCGCCGCGGCGGTCCGGAGCGCGCTCTGCTCGGCCACGCCGAACAGCCTGGCGCTCGCCATCACCAGGAAGGGCCGCAGCCGCTTGCCGCCGCCGAGCGCGGCATAGCGCATGGCCTCGACCACCCGCCCTTCGGGATCGGCCACCGGCGGCAGCAGCCGGTCGAGCGCGACGTTGACCTTCGTCGCAACCTCGTCGAGCGCGGCCTCGATGTCGATCACGTAGGACCCCGACGGGCTCGATGTGACAGGGTCGGATGGTTCAGCCGAGATCGGCGGGCTCGGAGGCGATCTCGCCCGCCGGCGTCATGACGATCTTTTCGATCTTGGCCTGCGCCTCGCGCAGCTTCGCCTCGCAATGCTGCTTCAGCGCAGCGCCGCGCTCGTACTGCTGGATCGCCTCGTCGAGCTTGCTCTCGCCCTTCTCGAGCTTGCGCACCAGCGACTGGAGCTCGTCGAGCGCCTCCTCGAAGCTCATGGTCGCGATGTCGCGGGGTTCACTGGCGGGCATGGGCAGGTCCGGCGAGACTCGTTGGGTGGGGCGGGAGTTTAGCCCTCGCCTCCCGGGTCAACAAGGTCGGCGGGGAACCCCCGCGTCGCGCTCTCGGCGGAAAGCCCCGGGGCTCGCGCCGAAGACGCTGCGGAAACGGGCGTTGAAGGTCGACAGGTCGCCGAATCCGGCATCGAAGGCGATCGCGGCGACCGCGTCGCGGCTGGTGCGCAGGCGGACCGCGGCCCGGCGGAGCCGGAGCGAGATCAGGACCTGATAGGGCGTGACGCCGGTGACCCGGCGGAAGACGCGCAGGAAGTGGTACTTGCTCATCCGGGCGACGACGGCGAGCTCGTCGAGCCCGACCGGGCCGTCGGCATGCGCCTCCATGTGGCGCAGCGCGTCGCTCACCCGGCGGTGGTCGCGGACGGAGGGTGCCGGCGTCGCGGCCTCGTGGCCGGAGAGCGTGGCGAGGACAGCTTCCGCGACGCCGATGGCGAGTTCCTCCGTCGCACCCTTCCCCGCTCTCTCGGCTGCCGCCGCGGCCCGGGCGACCGGCGGGGCGAGCTCCCGGCCGGCCGGGAGCATGGCGGCGGGAAAGCGGAAGCGGGGGGAGCCCGCCGCCGTCGCCGCGATCTCCTCGAACAGCTCGGGCGCGAAATGAAAGGCCACGCAGCGGTCACCGGTCCCGTGGTCGTGGCCGCACTCGAAGCAGGTATCGGCGTCGCCCAGCAGGAACGCCCCGGGATAGAGGAGAGCGGTTCCCCGCGCGCTGCGGTACTGGAACGAGCCTTCGACGACCGCCGCAATGGAGACGTCCCGGTGCCGCTCCTCGAACGGGCGGTCGGCCGGGCCGGCGCGGCAGACGATGTCGGCGACGCTCCAGCCGGGCCCGCGGGCGAGGATGCGCGCGGTCAGGGCGCCGGCAGCGGCAGGGCGGACGGCCTGCGGTTCGATGCCACCATCCATCCACGGAGAATAGCAATATTCCCCAAGCCGCGACATGCGCGGCCCCTTAGCCTCCCCGACGCCCGAGACGGCAAGCAGTGCTCATTCGAAGGAGGCAGCTCGATGATCAATCACGTGTCGATCGGCGTTCGCGACATCGCCCGGACCAAGCGGTTCTACGACGCCGCCCTGAAGCCGCTGGGCTATGGCCGACTCTCCGAAGGCGACGGCTCGCTCGGCTATGGCCGCGATGCGGTCGCGTTCTGGATCAGCGCCTCGGACCAGCCGGTTCCGGCGAACGCGAAGTCCGGCCTGCATTTCTGCTTCGACGCCCCGGACCGCAAGAGCGTCGACGCCTTCCATGCGGCCGCGCTGAAGGCCGGCGGGCGGGACAACGGCAAGCCCGGCCTCCGGGCCGATTACGGCCCGGACTACTATGCCGGCTTCGTGATCGATCCGGACGGGTATCGGCTCGAGGCGTATTGCGGCGGGTCCTGATCGCGGGTCCTGATCGCGGCTGGCGGGTCCCTGCCCTCGTCCGGCGATTGTGCCGGACGAGGGCCGCACCCCATATCCGCGCGCCGGTCGCGGCGCGACCGGTCCGGTACGGAACGGCTTTACGCGTCGTTCGCTTTACCGTCGGAAGCTCTGCGTACCGTCCGGAGGTTCTCACCATGAAGGTCGCCCAGATCGCCCCTCTCTGCGAGGCCGTTCCGCCGCGGCTCTACGGGGGCACGGAACGGATCGTCTCGTATCTGACCGAGGAACTGGTGCGGCAGGGGCACGACGTGACGCTGTTCGCGAGCGGGGACTCGCGGACCGCGGCGAAGCTCGTGCCCTGCACGGAGATGGCCCTGCGCCTCAACCCCACCGTCAGGGACGACCTGCCCTATCACATCATCATGCTGGACGAGGTGCGCCGCCGGGCGGCCGAGTTCGACATCCTGCATTTCCACATGGACCTGCTGCACGTGCCGCTGATCCGGGACTTCGCCCAGCGCACCGTCACCACGCTGCACGGGCGGCTCGACCTGCCCGACCTGATGCCCTTCTACACCGCCTTTCCCGAGATACCGCTGGTCTCGATCTCGCTCGCCCAACGCCGGCCGATGCCCCCGGTCAACTGGGTCGGCCTGGTTCCGCACGGCCTGCCGCGCGACCTCCTGCCGTTCGACCCGAAGGCGGCCGGCGACTACCTCGTCTTCCTCGGGCGCATCTCGCCGGAGAAACGGCCGGACCGGGCGATCGAGATCGCCGCGCGCTCCGGCCTGCCCCTCAAGATCGCCGCGAAGGTGGACCGGGCCGACCAGGCGTATTGGGACGCCGTCATCGGCCCGATGATCGACGCCCACCGGATGGTGGAGTTCGTCGGCGAGGTCGACGAGCGCCGGAAGCCCTCCCTGCTCGGCAATGCGCGCGCGCTCCTCTTCCCGATCGACTGGCCGGAGCCGTTCGGCCTGGTCATGATCGAGGCCATGGCCTGCGGCACACCGGTGATCGCCTTCGAGGGCGGGTCCGTCGCCGAGGTGATCGAGGAGGGCGTTTCCGGCTTCGTCGTCGACGGCGTCGAGGCGGCGGTCGCGGCCGTGGCGCGGGTCGGAGAGCTCGACCGCGCCCGGGTGCGGACGGCCTTCGAGAAGCGATTCACGGTGGAGCGCATGGCCCGCGACTATCTCGAAATCTATCGGACTCTCCTGGGAGATCGGCCCGCGGCCGAGTCCTCCTGGCGGCTCGACGCGGCGGACGCCGACCTGCAGGAGGTGGCCTGAGCCCGATCACCGGATGGGATGAACGTCGGATGCAATCGGTAGGCGCGGAAGACGTCCCGCACGCGCCGGCGCCGGCGAGTCCCGGCGCGGCACAGGTCGCCCAGTTCTTCATACCCGCCGCCGCGTCCCTCCAGGAGCGGCGGCCACGCACCCTGAAGCATGGCGACACCTTCGCGGTGTTCGATCACAACGGCGATGCGCTGGAGGGGCCGGGGAGCCCCGAAGGCCTGTACCACCGGGACACCAGATACCTGTCCCATCTTTACCTGACGATCGATGGCGCGCGGCCGATGCTGCTCAGCTCCACGCTGCGCGACGACAACGCCAGCCTGACCTGCGATCTGACGAATCCCGACCTGTTCGATCCGGACGGCCGGCTGACGCTCGAGCACGATCTGATCCACATCCGCCGCTCGCGCTTCCTGTGGAACGGCGGCTGCTTCGAACGCCTGGCGGTCAGGAATTTCGACGAGAGGCCGCGGCAGGTGCGGCTCGAGATCTCCTTCGCTGCCGATTTCTTCGACTTATTCGAGGTGCGCGGCACCAAGCGCAAGGCGAGCGGCACCCGACACCCCGCCGACCTCGCCTCGAACCGCGTGACCCTCGCCTATACCGGCCTCGACCAGAAGCGGCGCGAGACCCATCTGCGATTCCAGCCCGAGCCGGACACGCTCGGTGCCAATTGCGCGCGCTTCGTGCTCGCCCTGCCGCCGCGGAGGTCGGCGTTCCTGTTTGTCGAGATCAGGTGCGACGGCATGATCAGCCGCAGGGCGCCGAAGCGCGACTTCTCCACTGCCCTGCGCGAATCACGAAAGGCTCTGCGGCTGTCCTCCGCACTCACCGCGTCGGTCTCCACCTCGAACGACATCTTCGACGAGGCGGTGCGCCGCAGCGTGTCCGACCTCAACATGCTGGTCACCGACATGCCGGAAGGCCCTTATCCCTATGCCGGCACGCCCTGGTTCAGCACGGTGTTCGGGCGCGACGGGCTGATCACGGCGCTGGAGATGCTGTGGCTCAACCCCTCGATCGCCCGCGGCGTGCTCGGACATCTCGCGGCGGAGCAGGCGAAGGAAAGCGATCCGGCGGCCGACGCGGAGCCCGGCAAGATCCTGCACGAGATCCGCCAGGGAGAGATGGCGGAGCTCGGCGAGGTGCCGTTCCGGCGCTATTACGGCAGCATCGACTCCACCCCCCTCTTCGTCATGCTGGCCGGGGCATATCTCGAGCGCACCGCCGATCTGGAGTTTGTCCGCCGGCTGTGGCCGAACATCCAGGCCGCGCTCGGATGGATCGAGACGGACGGGGATCGAGACGGTGACGGATTCGTCGAGTACGGCCGGCGGACCACGAAGGGACTGATCAACCAGGGCTGGAAGGACAGCCAGGATTCCGTGTTTCACGCGGATGGCAGCCTCGCCCACGGGCCGATCGCCCTCGCCGAGGTCCAGGCCTATGTCTACGGCGCCCTGATCGCCGCGGCAGAGATCGCGCGACGGCTGGGTCATGCGCGGCAGGCCGCGACGCTCGAGTTCAAGGGCGAGGCGCTCCGGCGGCGGTTCGACGAGAGCTTCTTCGACGAGGAGCTCGGCACCTATGTCCTCGCCCTCGACGGCGACAAGACGCCGTGCCGCGTGCGCACCTCCAATGCCGGCCACGCGCTGTTCTCGGGCATCGCCTATCCGGAGCGCGCCCCCTCGGTCGTGCGCACGCTGATGGGCAGCACGTCCTTCTCCGGCTGGGGCGTGCGCACCGTGGCGACAACGGAAGCCCGGTACAATCCGATGAGCTACCACAACGGCTCCGTCTGGCCGCACGACAACGCGCTCCTGGCGGCAGGCTTCGCCCGCTACGGATTCCGCGGCGAGGTGGCGCGGATCTTCGAAGGCCTGTTCTCCGCCGCCAACCACATCGATCTCCGCCGGCTGCCGGAGCTGTTCTGCGGCTTCCCGCGGCACCGCAGCCGCGGGCCGACTTTCTATCCCGTCGCCTGCGCGCCGCAGGCCTGGGCGGCGGCGGCGCCGCTGTCGCTCATCCAGTCCTGCCTCGGCATCGGCTTCGACGTCGCGGCGCGGCAGATCACCTTCGATCAGCCGATCCTGCCGGATTTCGTCGACGCGTTCGTGCTGCGCAGGCTCGCCATCGGGCCGGGCTCGGTCGATGTCGCGCTGCGCCGCGCCGGGACGGAGGTCGTGGTGAACGTGCTCGCCCGCGAGGGCGACGTGCACCTGCTCATCCGGAAGTGAGCCGGATCTGCGTCGGCGGGGCGGCCGGTCAGCCGGTCATCAGCGTGGAGACATGGGCTGCGGCGCTCGCCGCCAGCGCGTGCAGGTCGTAGCCGCCCTCGAGCGCCGAGACCACGTGCCCGTCGCAGCACGCCTCGGCGATCCGCATGAGCTCGCGCGTCGCCCAGGCGTAGTCGTCCTCGACCAGGCACAGGCTCGCCAGCGGATCGTCGCGATGGGCGTCGAACCCGGCCGAGATGATCAGGAAGTCCGGCTTGAAGTCCTCCAGCGCCGGCAGCACGGTTCCGGTCATCGCGTCGCGGAACTCCGCGGACCCCGCCATGGGCGGGAGCGGCGCGTTGACGATGTTGCCCACGCCCCGCTCGGACCGCGCGCCGGTCCCCGGATAGAGCGGGCTCTGATGCGTCGAGGCGTAGAACAGGTCGGGATCCGCCTCGAACATCGCCTGGGTGCCGTTGCCGTGATGCACGTCGAAATCGACGACGGCGACGCGCTTCAGCCCGTGCACCTCGCGCGCCTGCTCGGCGCCGACCGCGACGTTGTTGAACAGGCAGAAGCCCATGGCCCGGCTGGGCTCGGCGTGATGGCCGGGCGGCCGGATGGCGCAGAACGCATTCTTAGCCTCGCCGCCGACCACGGCGTCCACCGCCGCGCAGACGGCCCCCGCCGCGCGGAGCGCCGCCTCGGCGGAACCGGGCGACAGGGTCGTGTCGGCATCGATGGCGGCCAGCCCTTCATCGGGCACGGCGGCGAGCAGGCGCTCGACGAAGCCGTGCGGATGGACCCGGGCGATCTGCTCGATGGTCGCGCGCGGCGCCTCGCGCCGCTCGAGCTCGCCGAACGCATTGCCGCCGAGCGCTTCCAGCACGGCTTTCAGCCGCGCCGGGCATTCAGGGTGGGCCCGGCCGGTATCGTGATCGAAGCAGGCCGGATGCGTATAGAGAAGCGTGGTCATGACCGCTCGCTCGCCAAAATGCCAAAGTGGCTGCATGGAGGATGGGATGTCCTTCGCCTCTGGACAAGACCGGGCGACGGAAACGGGATCCCGTGCGCTTACCCGGGAGCGGGAGAGCGTTGCCGCGCGCTCACAGCCGGTCGACCGGGATCTTGAGGTAGACGATGCCGTTGTCCTCGGCCGGCGGCAGCCGGCCGCCGCGCATGTTCACCTGCAGGGCGGGAAGGATCAGGTTCGGCGCCTCGAGCTCGCGGTCGCGGGCTTCGCGCCGGGCGACGAACTCGTCCTCCGTGACGCCGCCGCCGACATGGTTGTTCCGTGCGGCCTGCTCCGCGATCGTGCTCTCCCAGGCATAGGGGCGGCCGTTCGGACCGTAGTCGTGGGCCGTGAACACACGCGTCTCGCCGGGCAGGTCCAGGAGCCGCCGGATGGAGCGGTAGAGCTGGCGGGCGCTGCCGCCGGGAAAGTCGCAGCGCGCCGTGCCGTAGTCCGGCATGAACATCGTGTCCCCGACGAAGGCGGCATTGCCCACCACGTAGCTGATGCAGGCCGGCGTATGGCCTGGCGTGTGCAGCACCTGCACGTCGAGCGAGCCGATGGCGAAGCGGTCGCCGTCGGCGAACAGCCGGTCGAACTGGGATCCGTCCACGGCGAAACCCGGCCCCGCATTGAACAGCCTGCCGAAGTGGCGCTGGACCTCGGTCACCCGCGCGCCGATGCCGATCTGGCCGCCCAGCTGCGCCTTCACATACGGGGCGGCGCTCAGATGGTCGGCATGGACATGGGTCTCCAGCACCCAGTCCAGGGCGAGCCCGCGCTCCCGCAGCTCGGCGATCACCAGGTCGACCGACTGCGTGCCCGTGCGGCCGGCCTTGTGATCGTAGTCGAGCACCGTGTCGATCAGCGCGGCGCGCCTGGTCAGCGGATCGGACACCAGATAGGTGACCGAGAATGTCGGGCCGTGAAAGAAGCCCGTCACGTCCGGCAGGGCGACGCGTCCGGCGGCCGGCTGCGACGTGGAGGTCATCGGCAGGTCTCCCCTTCCTTCGGCACCGACAGGATGGACCGGGACGCGGGCGGGTGGAAGTGCGACGCTGACGCGCTATCGGGCGGCCCGGCGCAGCCCGTGGAGCGCCAGGGCCGCCCAGCCCAGGACGAAGGCCGTGCCGCCGATCGGGGTGATCCAGCCGAGGCTGCGGTCGCCGGTGAGCGCCATGGCGTAGAGGCTGAAGCTGAACAGCGCGATCCCGACGAGGAAGGCCCAGCCGGCGCCGCGGAGGAGCAGCCCGGCCTCTCCGCTGCGGCGCAGCAGCAGCAGCCCGAGAAGCGCCAGGGCATGCCACATCTGGTAACGGCTGCCGATCTCCACCCACGCGGCCGCGTCACCCGCCAGGCCGTGCGAGCCATAGGCGCCCGCCGCCACGGCGACGAGCCCGTTCAGCGCCGCTGCGGTCAACCACAATCCTGACATCCCCGATCTCCCCGCGAGGCCGGCCGTGCCGGCGCGGCAAATCCTATATAGAGTGCGGGTCGAGATGGGAACCGGCTGGACCATCGCGACCCTCCTGGGCGAGATGCGCAAGCGCGGCGACGCGCCGGCGGTGCTCGCCCTCCGCGACGGCAGGCCCGTCGCGCAGTCGCACCGTGCCCTCGCCGAGGCGGCGCTCGCGCTCGGGGCGGGGCTGAGGCGGATCGGCCTGCGCCGCGCAGAGCCGGTCGGGCTGATCGCGCCCAACGGGCCGGACTGGGTGACCGCGCGCCTCGGCATCGCCGCGGCGGGCGGGCTCGCGGTGGCGCTCGACGAGCTGTCGACCGAGGACGAGATCGCCGCGATCCTGCGCGACAGCGCCTGCCGCCGCGCGCTGGCGAGTCCCGCCCACGCGGAGACGATCGCGCGGCTGTTCCCGGAGCTCGAGCTGCATGTCATCGCCGAGGACGGGCCGGCGGGCTGGCGCCGCCTGTTCGGTCCTGCGGAGGAGCCCGTCGCCGCCGCCGAGACCGACGAGGCGATGCTGGTCTACACCTCCGGCACGACCGGGGACCCCAAGCCGTTCGCCCTCACCTATGCCAACATCGCCGCCAATGTCGGCGCGCTGACCGGCGCCGGCGTGATCGGCACCGCCGACCGCGTGCTGCTGCCCTTGCCGCTTCACCACGTCTATCCGCTGATCGTCGGTGTGCTGACGCCGCTCGCCGCCGGGGCCGCGATCGTCTTTCCCGAATCCGTCGGCGGCGCCGACATCGCGACCGCGATGCGGGAGGGGCGGGCGTCGGTGGTGATCGGCGTGCCGCGGCTCTACGCGGCGCTGCTCGACGGCATCGAGTCCCGCGCCGCGGCGCGCGGCAGGGCCGCCGCGACGATCTTCCGCCAGACGATGCGCCTGTCGATCGGCCTCAGGGACCGCCTCGGGATCAATGCGGGGCGGATCCTCTTCCGCGCGGTCCATCGGCGGCTCGGGCCCGATCTCAGGATCCTGGTCTCCGGCGGCGCGACGCTGGAGGCGCCGCTGATCCGCAAACTCCAGGGGCTCGGCTGGCGGGTGCTGAGCGGCTACGGCCTCGCCGAGACCGCCTCGATCTTCACCGGCAACCTGCCGGCGCGCCAGCGGATCGGCAGCGAAGGGCTGCCGCTGGACGGCGGGCGCATCCGCATCGTCGGCGCCGACGAATCCGGCACCGGCGAGATCCAGCTCGCCGGCCCCAGCGTCTTCTCGGGCTATCGCCGGGCGGAGGCCAACAGGGACGTCTTCACCGACGACGGCTGGTTCCGGACCGGCGATCTCGGCCGTCTCGACGCCGACGGATATCTTTACGTCACCGGCCGCGCCAAGGACGTGATCGTTCTGGGCGGCGGCAAGAACGTCTTCCCCGAGGCGCTCGAGAAGCATTACGGCGCGAGCCCCTATATCCGAGAGATCGCCGTGCTGGAGCGCAAGGGCGCGCTCGTCGCGCTCGTCCTGCCCGATCTCGCCGCGCTGCAGGCGGAGGGCAAGACCCGGCCCGACCAGGCGATCCGCGTGGCCCTGGCCAGCGCCGCGCAGCGTCTCCCCTCGTTCCAGCATCTCGCCGGATTCGCGCTCGTCCGCGAGCCGCTGCCGCGCACCCGGCTCGGCAAGTATCAGCGCTTCCGCCTGCCCGCGCTCTACGAGTCGGCGCGCGCCGGCGGCAACCGCCAGCACGCCGCGCCGGCCGCACCCAGCGAAGCTGACCGCGCCCTGCTCTCGCGTCCGCCGGCGGGCGAGATTCTCGCTCTCCTGAAGCGGCGCTATCCGGACGCGGAGGTCACGCTCGACGCCAGCCCGCAGCTCGACCTCGGACTCGATTCGCTCGAGTGGATGGGGCTCGCCGCCGATCTCGAGAACCGGTTCGGCGTCCGGATCGACGATGCCGCGCTCGCCCGGATCACCACCGTGCGGGAATTGCTGACGGAAGCAATCGAGGCGGCGACGCATCGCACCGCAGCCGCTGGCCGCCCCGCCACGGCCGACCGGCGCTGGATCGAGCCGCCCGGACCGGCCCTGCGTCTTCTCGGTCTCGTCGTGTACTGGCTCAACCGGCTGCTCATGCGCGGCCTGTTCCGCCTGCGCACGCGAGGCGTCGGTGCCGTTCCGTCCGCCGGGCCGGTGATCGTCGTCGCCAATCATGTCAGCGATCTCGATCCGCTGGCCATGGCGGCGGCCCTGCCCTGGCGGCAGATGCGGCGGACCTGGTGGGGCGGCGATGCCGTGCGGCTGTTCGGCAGCGCGCCGATGCGCGCGCTCTGCCGCGCCGGACACATCTTCCCGGTGGACGAGCTGGCGCCGGGGCGCGCGCTCGATCTCGCGGTCGAGGTGCTGCGCCGCGGCGACGCGCTGATCTGGTTCCCGGAATCCTGGCGCTCCCCCGACGGGACGCTGCAGGACTTCCTTCCGGGCGTCGGCCTGCTGGCGGCGCGGAGCGGTGCGACCGCCGTGCCGGCCTTCATCGAAGGCACGTTCCAGGCCATGCCTCGCGATCGCCGCCTGCCCCGCCTCGCGCCGATCGAGGTCCGGTTCGGGCCGCCGGTCGCCGCCGATGCGGCCGAGGCCTCGCCGCAGGAAATCGCCGCCCGGCTGCGC
>DAIMFL010000081.1:0-13180 GCA_036724615.1 Alphaproteobacteria bacterium
TCATCCGGATCTGGTGTTCGAGCAGATCGTAGGACTGGCGCAGCCTCTCGTGCTCCGGCCTGGTGCATTCACAGCCACCTGCACGCGAGCGTGCCGCAGGCGCGATGCATCCTGCACGTCCATCCGCCCTATGCGACGGCGATCGCGTCTCTGGCAGATCCGGAGATCAAGCCGATCGACCAGAACACGGCGCGTTTCTACAATCGCTGCGCGATCGACCTCGGCTTCGGCGGGATCGCCGATTTCGACGAAGAAGGTGCGCGCCTGGCCCGGGCGCTCGGCAACAAGTCGAGCATCATGCTGGGAAATCACGGCGTTCTCGTCGTGGCCGACACCATCGCCGAGGCATTCGACGACCTGTACTATCTGGAGCGTTCCTGCCAGACGCTGCTTCTCGCGTATTCCAGCGGGCAGAAGCTCAACGTCATGCCGCCGGAGATCGCCGAGAAGACGGCCCTCGCCTGGGAGAACTACAAGGACTCCGCGTTCTCCCATTTCGAGCAGCTCAAGCTCATGCTGGACCGGCAGGATCCCTCATATGCGGAGTAGGGTTCCCGGCGGGACCGAGGTCCCGCCGCTCCCTTTCTGCACCTCGCCCCTGCCGTGGGTGGCCGGCCAGGATCACTGGTCGGCCTCGTCCTCGATCATCTCCTCGCCGGCTGCCGGGGCGGTGGTCGATTCCGGTGCGGTATGGGTGACGGAGGGCTCGGGAGCGCCGGAAACGCCCGCCGTCCCCGTCAGCTCCGTGCTGAGCTGGCGGGCGCGCTCGAGATGCTCCCGCAAGCCGGGCAAGGCGTCCTGCGCGAACTGCTCGAGCTCGCTGTCCTGGCCGGTGCTCGCCTCCTGCTCGAACAGCCCGACGGCCTTCTCGTGATCGACGATCATCTGCTCGATATAGGCGAGGTCGAACGCCGCACCGGATAGCGCGTCGAGCCGCTGCTGTGCGGCCTCGGCCTCCGGCGGCAGGTCGGTCGGGAGCTCGATCCCTTTCTGCTCGGCGATCTGCATCAGCCGATCGTTGGCCGCGCCGTGATCGTCGATCATTCTCTGGCCGTACGCCTTGACCTCCGGCGCGCTCGCTTTCGCGATCGCCAGCTCGCCCAGCTCCACCTCGGATTTGCCTCCGGCTGCGGCGTCCTCCGCGAAGCGGAGATCGGCCTGGGGCAGCTGCATGCCCGTCGGGGCGTCCGTCGTCTCCTGGGACGCGACGCCGTCCGGAAAACCGGCCAAGCCGGCAACCAGCGCCACGATCGCGAGATGATGCCGCATCTGTGCCCTCCTCCTGCCTGAAGCCCACCGGCAATGCAGCAACAGCCGAGCGCCCGCATCAGTTCCGGGAACCCGCGGCCTGGTGGCATCTTCGAACCGGCGTCTTCGACCGGCTCCTCGGACGGCAGGGGTTTCCGTATAGGAATATTGTACTATAAGTCGACAGCTGAAGACACCCCGCCGGGAGCTGGCCGCCTTGAAGGCGCTTCGGAGAAAGCGCGGCGCCCGCGGAGCCAGTTCCGGCATTTAAGAGCAACTGAACAAATTGTGAGAATCACAGTAATCAGGGTCCGCAAATCAGCAGATAGATTAATAGCAATTTAAATCTCTTGGCATCCTGTTAAGTAGAACTTTAATATCCGCGCCGCGCGGACGGGGGCGCGCCGTGGCAATGAAGAGACGCTCAGGTCATGCCGACATTGCAAGCGAGCCGGTGGATGGGCGAGCCGGTCTGCCGGCCCGGCTCCGCTGGCTGCGCGAAGTGCGGGGCATCACGTTGCGGCAGCTCGGCGATGCCGTCGGCACCAGCGCCAGCTTCATCAGCCAGCTCGAGCGGGGGCTGACCGGCACGACCACGAGCACGCTGATGCGAATCGCCAATGCGCTCGGGGTGAGCGTCGCCGACCTGTTCGACGAGCGCCCCGCACCGACCCGTCGCGTCCTGAAGCGGGCGCAGCGACCGGTGCTGCCGATGCGGGAAGGCTGTCTCAAGAGCCTCCTGTCCGAGCGTCCGGTCACCGCCTTCGAGGTCTATGCGGGAGAGTTCGAGGTCGGCGGGTCGACGGGGGAGCAGCTCTACACCCACGGGAACGCCCATGAAATGCTCGTCGTGCTGCGCGGGACGGTGGAAGTGAGCCTCGGTCCGGATCGCTTCATCCTCGAGGAAGGGGACAGCATCGAATACGCCACCACCACGCCGCACCGCGCGGCGAATCTCGGCAGCTCGCGGGCGGAGGTCCTGTGGATCGTCTCTCCGCCGACCTCGTCGCCGGAGCTTCTCGATCAGTACCGCACCTGGAGAACGCCCGTGGCCAGGTGAGCCGTGATTCGGGCTTGGTTTAGCAGGAGGAAGTCTGTGCAGATGGGTTCGAGGAACCGGATTATCGCTTTGGCATTGATGGGCTCGGTCGGCCTCGGTTCCGCCGTCCATGCCCAGGAGGCGCCCGCCGCCGGCACGGTGGTCGAGGGCTCGCTCGCCGGAAAGACGCTGACCTTCGTGTCGTATGGCGGCATCTACCAGGACGGGCAGATCGCCGCGGTGCAGGAGTTCGTGGAGAAGTCCGGCGTCACCCTGCTGTCGGACGGCCCGACGGAGCTCGCGAAGCTGCGCGCCCAGGTGGAATCCGGCAACGTGCAGTGGGACGTGGTCGACACCGGCGACCTCACGCCGTTCGTCCACTGCGGCACGCTGTTCCAGAAGCTGGACTTCAGCAAGCTCGACATCTCGAAGATTCCGGCGGGCCAGGTCGGGGACTGCAGCGTGCCGGCGATGAACTACGGCACCGTGCTGATGTACAAGAAGTCCACCTATGGCGATAACCCGCCGACGGGGTGGAACGACTTCTTCGACGTGGAGAAGTTCCCCGGCACGCGCGCCATCTGGGGCGGCTCGGAGCCGGAAGGCTACATGATCGAGCTGGCCCTGCTCGCCGACGGCGTGGCCAGGAAGGACATGTTCCCGGCCGACGTCGATCGCGCGCTCGACAAGCTGCGCTCGATGCGCGATCACCTGATCTTCTGGCAGACCGGCGCCGAGTCGCAGCAGATGCTCGAGTCGGGCGAGGCCGACATGGTGATGGTGTGGTCCGGCCGCGGCATGGCCGCACAGCGCAACGGCGCGGAGTACGAGCCGGTCTGGAACGACTGGATCGTGGTCAAGGACCAGATGACCATTCCGGTCGGGGTCAAGGATCCCGACGCGGCCTATGCGCTGCTGAACTACTATCTCGGCCAGCGCGCGCAGGAGATCATGACGGAGCAGACCTCCTACTCCCCGATCCACATCGACGCCAAGCCCAAGGTGGACGAGCTGGCCGCCAAGTGGCTGACCAACTCGCCCGAGCGGATCGCCCAGGGCTACCAGCAGAACATTCCGTACTGGGTCGAGAACTACGAGCTCCTCAGCGAGAAATGGGCCGAGTTCATCGCCGGCAACTGAACCGGCCGGCCGCGACCCGTTCGTGAAACTGGACCCCGCGCCGGAAGGCGCGGGGTCTTCCGGATCCAACCCACCCGATCGGTGAGACGATGCCAGAGGGGACGCAGAGCCCGCCCTTGTCGATTGCGCATGAAAGCCCGGCGCCGTCCCGCTTCCAGCCGAGCGCGCGCTGGCTCCGCCACCCGTTCCTGCTGACGCTCCCCGCGCTCGGCGTGCTGTTCGCGCTGCTCGCGCTGCCGCTCGCCGTCGTCGTGATCCGCAGCCTGACCGAGCCCGAGCCCGGACTCGGCAACTACGTCTGGTTCTTCGGCACCGAGGTCAACGTGATCGTGCTGGGCCGCACGTTCTGGATCTCGCTCTGGGTGACCGTGACCTGCGTGCTGTGCGCCTATCCATATGCCTTCGCCATGACGGCCGTCGGCCCGCGGCTGCGGCTGGCGATGATTCTCTGCGTGCTCGTGCCGTTCTGGGTCTCCGGCGTGGTCCGCACCCTGGCCTGGGTCATCCTGCTGCAGGACTCCGGGCTCATCAACCGGGCGATCACCGGTCTCGGCTTCGACTCCGTGCGCCTGATCCGCACCCCGCTCGGCGTGACGATCGGCATGACCCAGGTGCTGCTGCCGTTCATGATCATGCCGCTCTACGCCGTGATGCGCGGCATCGACATGCGCCTGGTCCAGGCGGCGAGCAGCCTGGGCGCGCGCCCGATCCGGGCGTTCCTCGAGGTCTATCTGCCGCTGTCGCTGCCCGGCGTGTTCGCTGGCGCGCTGATCGTCTTCATCCTGGCCCTCGGCTTCTACATCACGCCGGTCCTGCTGGGCGGCCCGTCCAGCACCATGCTGTCGAGCCTGGTGCAGCAGCAGGTGCTGTCGTTGCTCAACTGGGGCCGGGGCGGCGCCATGGGGGTGGTGCTGCTGGTCGCGACCTTCGGCGTGCTGGCACTGGCGAGCCCGTTCATGAAGCGGAAGTACCAGCTGTCGGGAGGAAGCCGATGAAGCGGATTTCCGGAACCCTTCTCGGCCTGGTCTGCCTGCTCGTGGCGCTGTGGCTCGTCGCGCCGACCCTGGTCGTCGTGCCGATGTCCTTCAACGAGAAGAAGTCCCTGGCCTTCCCGCCCGCGGGCTTCTCCCTGGCCTGGTACGAGAATTTCTTCGCCAATCCGGCCTGGTTCGGCAGCTTCACGACGTCGCTGAACGTCGCCGTGATCGTCGCCGTGCTCGCCACGGCGCTCGGCACCGCCGCCGCGATCGGCATCGACAAGATGAGGAACCGGGCCGCCGGCGTCATCCGCGCCGTCCTGATCACCCCGATGATCGTGCCCGGCGTGGTGCTGGCGATCGGAATCTACGCCGTGTATCTCGACCAGCACCTGGTCGGCACCTATGTCGGCTACGTTCTGGCCCACACCATGCTGGCGATCCCCTTCGTGCTCATCGCCGTCGGGGCCAACCTGTCGGTCTTCGACGAGCGCCTGGAGACGGCCGCGGCCAGCCTGGGCGCCTCGCGCCTCGCCACCTTCCGGACGATCAACCTGCCGCTGCTCGCGCCGGGCATCCTGTCGGGCATGCTGTTCGCCTTCGTCACGTCCTTCGACGAGATCATCGTCTCGCTGTTCATCAACAGCCCGCAGCTCAAGACGCTGCCGGTCCAGATCTTCTCCAGCATGACCCGCGACGCCGACCCGACGATCACGGCGGTCGGCACGCTCCTTTTCTTCGCCACCACCACCATCATCGGCCTCGGCCTGCTGGTCGGAACGAGAATGAGGCGCAAATGAACATGACCGCAGGGCTCAAGAGCGCGCGCGCGGCCGCGATCGAGATCCGGTCCGTCAAGAAGCATTACGGGAACTTCATCGCGCTCGACGACGTGAGCATGCGGATCGAGGCCGGGGAGTTCATGACCTTCCTCGGCCCCAGCGGTTCGGGCAAGACGACGACGCTCAACCTGATCGCCGGGTTCACCGATCTGAGCGGCGGCGACATCCGCGTCGGCGACCGCTCCGTCGGCGGCCTGCCGGCCCACAAGCGCAATATCGGCGTCGTGTTCCAGCACTACGCCCTGTTTCCGCACATGACGGTGTTCAAGAACGTCGCCTATCCGCTGAAGCTGCGCGGGCTTCCGAAGGCCGAGCGGGAGCGGCGGGTGCGCCACGTGCTGGAGATGGTCCGCCTCGAAGACTTCGCCCATCGCTATCCCAGCGAGCTGTCGGGCGGCCAGCAGCAGCGCGTGGCGCTGGCGCGGGCGGTGGTGTTCGACCCGCCGCTCCTGCTGATGGACGAGCCGCTCGGCGCGCTCGACAAGAAGCTGCGCGAGTGGCTGCAGCTCGAGATCAAGCGCATCCACCGCGAGCTCGGCAGCACCTTCGTCTACGTCACCCACGACCAGGAGGAGGCGCTGGTCCTGTCCGACCGGATCGCGGTGTTCAATCGCGGCCGCATCGAGCAGGTCGGCACCGGACACGAGCTCTACACCGACCCCGCCACGCTGTTCGTCGGCCGCTTCATCGGCGAATCCTCGGTGCTGAAAGGCCGGCACGAGACGAGGGGCGGCGAGGCCGCCATCGAGGTGGCGGGGGTGATGGTCGTCTCCCGCGGCCTGCCCGGGGGCACCGGCCCCCACGCGATCCTCGTCCGCCCGGAGAAGATCACCCTCGCCCGGCCGGGGGCGGCGCTGCCCGACGGTGTCAATCGCCTGCACGGGCGGGTCACGGAAAGCCTCTATCTCGGCGCCGGCACGAAATACGAGGTGCGGCTCTCCGACGGAACGATCATCCTGTCGCGCATGCCCGTCACCGAGCGGCCGTTCGCCATCGGCGACGAGGTCGAGGTCTTCTGGCCGGTCGGCGATTCGAAGCTGCTGGCTGACGACGGCAGCGCGGACTCGGCATAGCTCCTGTAAGGCGGTCTCACGTGAACATCGGGAAAAACGGCGGCATCTCGTTCTGGTACGCGGATATGGGCGGCGTGCCCGGCTATCGCCCGGCCTTGCCCGGGGACCGCGAGGTCGACGTCTGCATCGTCGGCGCCGGCTATACCGGGCTGTGGACGGCCTACTACCTGAAGAAGGCCGATCCCGGCCTGAACGTCGCCGTCGTGGAGAAGGAATTCGCCGGCTTCGGCGCCTCGGGCCGCAACGGCGGCTGGCTGTTCGGCGGCTTCAGCTGGAGCCGCGAGAAATACCTGTCCTCCGGCACCCGGGAGGGCGTGATCGCGCTCGAAGCGGCGCTGCGCGGCACGGTCGACGAGGTGATCCGCGTCGCCGAGGCGGAGGGCATCGAGGCCGACCTCCGCCGCACCGACGGGCTCTCCGTCGCCTGCAGCCCGGCGCAGATGAGCCGCCTCCGGGAAGAATACGAGGAGGCGCTGTCCTGGGACGTGCCGCGGGATCGCATCGAGCTGGTCGGTGCGCAGGAGGCCCGGGCCCGGATCGACGTGCACAACGTCGCCGGGGCGCTGGTCACCCATGGCGTGGCGCGCGTCCAGCCGGCCAAGCTGGTGCGCGGCCTGGCGGCGGCGGTGGAGCGGCTCGGCGTCCCCATCTACGAGCAGACCACCGTCACCCGGATCGAGACGGGCCGGGTCACCACCGACCGCGGCACGCTGCGCGCCGGCAGGATCATCCGCGCCACCGAGGGATTCACCGCCGGGATTCCGGGCCACGAGCGCCTGTGGGTGCCGCTCAACAGCGCCGTCGTGGTGACGGAGCCGCTCTCCGACGCCATGTGGGACAAGATCGGCTGGGCGGGCTACGAGCTTCTCGGCGACGCCTCCCACGCCTATTGCTATGCGCAGCGCACCCGGGACAACCGGATCGCCATGGGCGGCCGCGGCGTCCCCTACCGCTTCGGATCGAAGACGGATCGTCGCGGCGCGACCCAGGACGCCACCGTGGCCATGCTGCGCGACGTCCTCCTCCGGCTGCTGCCGCAGACCCGCGACGTGCGCCTGGACCATGCCTGGTGCGGGGTGCTCGGCGTTCCGCGCGACTGGTGCACCACCGTCGGGCTCGATCCGCGCACCGGGATCGGCTGGGCCGGCGGCTATGTCGGGCTCGGCGTCTCCACCTCGAATCTGTCGGGCCGCACCCTGGCCGATCTCGTCCTCGGACGGAAGACGGAGTTCACGGAGCTGCCCTGGGTGAACCGGACCGTCCGCCGCTGGGAGCCGGAGCCGCTGCGCTGGCTGGGCATCCATGGCATGTATTCGCTGTACCGCATGGCCGACGCCCAGGAGGCGCGGCAGGGCGGCGCCAGGACGTCCTGGTACGCTACATTGGCCAATCGCCTGACGGGACGCTGACCGCGCCACTTCATTGGAGTAGAGCACGATTCACGGATCGGGTTGATTCAACCCGATCCGATCGTGCTCTAGAGACTCGAGAACAAGCGCAAGGGGAATGCTCGTGCCGGATCTTCTGACCTTCGATCGCCTCGCCGAGATGTTCCTCGGCGAGGCTGCACCCAAGCCCACCGCGCTGACCGAAGGCCAGCGCGAGGCGAGCCGGACCCTGTGGGCGTCGAAAGACGGGCTGATGGAGATCGGCGTGTGGGAATGCACCCCGGGGCGCTTCACTGCCGATCGCGAGGCGGCGGCCGAGTTCTGCCATTTCCTCGAAGGCCGCATCGAGATGTGCCACGCCGACGGCACGAAGAAGATCCTCGGCCCCGGCGATGCCCTGATGCTGCCGCGCGGCTGGAAGGGGGAATGGAACATCCTCGAGCCGACCCGCAAGATCTACGTCATCCATCGCGACGGCGATCAGGGCGGGGCCTGAACGGCTTCAATGATACGCGTGCGCGCAGTGTTGACAGGGCGGGTCGCGCCGCTCGGGCGGCGTCATGTCCCGAGCGGCATCGACAAGCGGCCGCGGACCGGGCCGGTCCGGCTGCACCGGGACGGCTTCGCGGACGACGAGCAGGGCGACCGGAAGCATCACGGCGGGCCGGAAAAGGCGGCGCACCATTATCCCTTCGATCATTACCCCGCGTGGCGCGAGCGCCTGCCGGGGGCTGTCGCGCGCCTCGGCGCGCCGGGCGTCTTCGGCGAGAACATCTCGACGCTCGGCATGACGGAGGCGGATGTCTGCATCGGCGACGTCTACCGGCTGGGCGGCGCGCGCGTGCAGGTCTCCCAGGGGCGCCAGCCCTGCTGGCGGCTCAACGAGCGGTTCGGCGAGCCCGACATGGCCAGGCTGGTGCAGGAGAGCCGGCGGACCGGCTGGTACTACCGCGTGCTCGAGGAGGGCGAGGTCGGCCCGGACGACGAGATCGTTCTGCTCGACCGGCCGGCGCCGACATGGACGCTCGACCGCATCATGGACGTGCTCTATCGCGACGTCCTCGACCTGGAGCGGCTGACGGCGCTGGCAGACCTGCCCGAGCTGTCGGAGTCCTGGCGCACGCTCGCCCGGCGCCGTCTCGAACGCCGGTCGGTCGAGGACTGGTCGACGCGCCTGCGCACGCCGCCCGAAGTCGCGCAATGACGGTACCCGCGCCGTCCGGCCTTATGACACCCCGTCGCGCCGGCGCGTGAGCAGCATCGGCCCATAGGCGGCCGCGAAGCCCAGGAACGCCAGCATCCAGAAGAGACCCGCCGCCGGCATCAGGGTCATGGTCCAGTCCGGCCGCAGCGCGACCGCGACGCGCGCCGCCGTCGCCGCGACGATCGCGGCATAGAGCGCGATGGTGAACGGGCCCGCCTTCAATACCCGGCCGGTCTGCCCCAGGCTCGCCCGCGTCATGATCGCGAGAGTCATCGTCCCGATCGCGCCGACCGTCCAGGCATGGATGGCCGCCGCGGCCTGCGGCGCGCTGTCGAGGAGGACCGCGCAGCCGGCCAGGACGAACCCGGCCGGCAGAAAGCCATAGGCGACATGGAGGATGGCGACCAGCGGCTCGGCGCAGGTCCGGTGCGGCTGCCAGCGGATCTGGCGGCCGAGATGCAGAAGGCCGGCGAGGAGGAGAAGCGCGCCGAGCCATCCACGGGGCGGGGAGGCGTCCGGTATCGCCCAGACGACGAGCGCGGCGGCGCCGACGGCGAGCGCCGCCAGGTCGTAGCGGCCGAACGGCGCCGGCAGGGACGACGCCCCGCGCGTCTTCAGCCAGTTTCCCGTGAAGAGCGGAATGATGCGCCCGCCGATCAGCATGATGAGCAGGAGGACGGCGGCGATGGCGAGGCGCTCCGCGTGGAGGCTCCGCCCGAACCGCCAGATCTCCCATTCGAACGCCGCCTGACAGGCGAAGAAGGCGGACACGACCAGGAGAATCTTCAGGTTGCGCCAGCTCCGCCCGGCCACGATGTCCCGGCCGGCCTTCGCGACCAACGCGGCCGGGAAGGCGAGGCAGGCCAGGGCGGTGGCCGGCATGCCGAGGAGGGCCGACAAGCCGACGGCGGCCCGGCCGGCCAGCCAGAGCAGCAGCAGGAGGATCAGGGGCCATCCGCCGAGCGGCGGCCGCCCGGTCCAGCCCGGCAGCACCGTCAGCAGGAAGCCGGCCATGATGGCCGGCACGTAGCCGAACAGCAGCTCGTGGACGTGCCAGGCCGTCGGCGGGAACGCGCTCGGCGGAAGGACGAGGCCGAGATACCACGGCACCCAGAGCGCGACGATCAAGGCCGCATAGAGCGCGCCGAACAGGAAGAACGGCCGGAAGCCGCGGCTGAAGAGAGCCGGCCCCCGCCAGACACCGCCCTCGCCGGTCGCTGTCATCGTGCCGTCGCCCCCGTTGCGGCGTCCCCACAGGACCCGGATCCGGAAACGGCGGGCGCCGACAGATACGGCCAGTAGACCTTGAGCCAGACCAGGAAGGCGCCGGCCCACAGCGCCGCGGAAAGCGCATAGGGCGACCCGGGCGGATAGGGCATCAGGCCGAGCTCCGGCAGGACGCGCAGCAGGGTCGCCGCGACCGCGGCGAGGAGCGCGACCCGCACCGCCACCGCCGTGCCGAGCGGCCGCCCGGTATGCCGGAGCCCGGCGATGGTGAACACGGCCAGCACGCCGAGGCCGAGGCCGCCCATGAACGCCAGATGCCAGGCCGGCGTCTCGGGGAAGGGCGCGCCGAGCCGCGCGGCGCCGGCCAGCAGCAGCCCGGCCCCGGCGAACAGGCTGGAGCCGGCCAGGGCCAGGATTTCCGTGCGCAAGGCCTCGCGGCCGATGAAGCCCTCCGCCACCCGGTCGAGGAAGGCCGCGCCGGCGGCGATCAGAAGATAGCCCTGCACGGCGGGCGACAGGTCCGAAAGCTCGGCGGCGATGGCGACCGCCACCAGGGCGGGCGCCAGATTGCGCCGGCCCGGATGGGGACGGAAGGGCGAGGACTCCTCGCTCGGATCCAGCACCAGGTTGGTCACCGGGACGGTGACCCGCGACAGCACGAGCCCGAGCAGCCCGAGCATGACGAGCCCGGCGACGTGGACCGCCTGCCGGCCGGCGGCGTCGCCGCCGGCGAGAATGGCGAAACGGACGAAGGCTGCGGTCGCGGCCAGCGCCGCCAGCCAGGCGGCGATGCCGAGCAGCCCGGTCGTCCGCTTGCGCCAGGAGACGCGCAGCACATAGGCGACGAGGATCGCCGACCAGAGCATGTCGGCGAGGGTGGCCGCGAGCAGCATGCCTTCCGCGCCGGTCAGGCCGACGATCCGGCCGACGGCCCACAGCCCGGCGAGCGCGAACAGCCGCCGGCCCCGCGGCGACTCCGTGTTGCTCCACTCGGGGATCGCGGTGGTGATGAATCCGAGGACGGCCGCGCCGTAGGATCCGAAGATCATTTCGCCGGCGTGCCAGAGACCGGGCGAGACCGCTCCGGCGAAGGGCAGGTCCAGGCCGTACGCGACGCTCCAGAGAAGCGGCCAGACGGCGGCATGCAAGGCGGCCAGAGGAAAGAACAGGCGGAGCCCTTCCTGGCCGAGAGCCCCGAAGATGTCGCAGAGCCCCCGTCTGCTCGCCGCGGCCCGACTCACGAGGCGCGCCTTTCGTCGACATCGTGGATATGGCGGAAGATCGGATCCTCGCCGAGGCAATGGGCGACGAGGCGGAACAGCTCGCCGTCGTCCCGCGCGCCGGGTTCGCCGGGAATGCCGCGCTCGCCCAGGATCCCGTGCCCCTTCGCGTCCATCACCACGATGCGATGGGCGATGCGGAAGGCTTCCATGAGGTCGTGGGTGATGAACAGGGCGCCGAAATGCGCCGCGCGCGCCGCCGCGACGACGAGATCCTGCATCCGCCGCCGGAGCGCCACGTCGAGCGCGGTGAACGGCTCGTCGAAATAGACGAAGTCCGGGTCCACGGCCAGGGCGCGGGCGATGGCCACGCGCTGCCGCATGCCGCCGGACAGCTCGACCGGATACTTGTCGAGGTCGCTGCGGGGGAACGCCGCCCGCGCGGCGGCGTCCTCCGCCTTGTCCCGGCGCTCGCCGCGCGGCCGGCCCATCACGCGCAGGGGATAGGCGATGTTCTCCCGCGCGGTCGCCCAGGGCAGGAGGCGCGGGTCCTGGAACACCATGCCCTGCCGCCGGTAGAACCGGTCGACCCGGCCCCGGGTCGGGGTGACGATGCCGGCGGCGATATGCGCAAAGGTGCTCTTCCCGCAGCCGGAGGGCCCGACCAGCGCCACCACCTCGCTCGCCGCCACCCGGAGATCGATCCGGTCGAGCACGATGCGGCCGAAATACGCGTGGGCGAGATTCCGCACGGCAAGGGCGCCGGACGTGCCGGCTTCCCCGGTCGCCGTCGGCATCTCCACATGCACGCCGCCGTCCATCTCGCGCGCGGTCCTCAGAACGCCGCCTTCAGGCCGACATAGAAGGCCCGCCCGTCGCCCGGCAGAAAGGCCGCCTGGTCTGCCCGCGCCTGGTCGACGATCAGGGTGGACGACGCATAGGTCTCGTCGAACACGTTTCTCACCTCGCCATATACGCTCAGCCGCTCGTCGAGCGCATAGGAGCCGCGCAGGTCGACCACCACATAAGGCTCCGCGAAGAGGGTGTTCATGTTGTCGACAGGCGTCTTCTCGGGCGACCACTGGGTGTCGACCCCGAGGCGGAGTTCGTCGGTGACATCGTACTGGACGCCGGCGTTCACCGTGTGCCGCGGCGCGCCCGCGAGCCGGTTGTCGTCGCGCACCGGGTCGTCGACGAAGCGGAAATCCTGATAGGTGTAGCTGATGCGGCCGCTGAGGCTCTCGGTCAGGTCGAGGCCGACGCCCAGCTCGATCCCGAAATGCCGCGTCTCGTCGGCGTTCACCGCGCCGAGGGAGGCGCCGGTCTCGTCGCGCAGGCTGAGCAGCTCGTTGTCGACCCAGGAGTAATAGGCGACGGCGTCCCAGGCCAGGATGCCGGCCCATCCCCGCCAGCCGATCTCGACCGTCGTCGCCGTCTGCGCATCGAGGTCCGGGGTTCTGAAGCTGTCGGCGGGGAAAGCGGAATTGCCCGGCTGCGGCCGGCCGGCGCTGCTGTTCGGCGTGCCGTTCACCGTGGCGATGAGGTCGTCGTGGGTCGGCGGCTCGAAGCTGCGGCTGACCGCGCCGAAGACCATGTGGTTGCGGCTCGGCCGATAGGCGAGGCCGAGGCTGGGGCTGAACCCGGAATAGGTGCGCGAATAGCCCGTGTCCTCGGCCGGCACCGCGCCGCCCGGCAGGGCCATGTTCGGATTGGCGGGATTGAACGCGATGGTCGGCCGGGTGGCGGAGGCGTAGACGTCGTCGCTGTCCCGCGTCGCGCGGGCATAGGCGATCGCCGGCGACAGCGTCACCTGCTCGAAAAG
>DAIMFL010000081.1:13190-15435 GCA_036724615.1 Alphaproteobacteria bacterium
CGCCGAACAGCGCGCCCTTCTTCCCCGCGTCGTTGAGGTAATAGCGCCGGTCGGCCGACCCGATCACGTAGTTCAGCGTGGTCTCCAGCAGCGGCAAAGGCTGGCTCGCGTCGGGCGCATAGGCATAGCGCAGCACCGCATTGGCGTCGCCGCCTTCGGTCGACCGGACGCCCGAGGAGATGGGAAAGCGGAATTCGTCGTCGGTATAGGTGTATCCGACCGCGACGTCGAAGAGGTTCGGACCATGCGAGGCGCTGGTCCGGTTGCCGATGCGGTACTGGCTCGCCTCGCGCTGCGGCCGGTCCCGGATGACGTTCGGCCCGGGATTCACGGCGCCCGGCGGCGGCCCGGGGACGAAGGTCGGGCCGCTGAACACGCTTTCCGGCCGCGACTTCAGCAGGTCCTTGGTGAGCGGGCCGGCGACGTCGAAGTCGAGATCCGTGTAGCCGGCGAAGAAGCGGGTGTTGAGATCCGGCAGGATCTCGACACCCGCATTGGCGTCGAAGCTCACCCGCTCGGATTCGTTGTAGTCGCGGAAGCCGTCCCGGCGGCTGTAGTCGAGCTGCACCAGCCCGTCGATCTCGCCGGTGCCGAACCCGCCCTCCGCGCTGGTGGTCAGCTGGCCGAAGCTGCCGCCCTCGACCGCCGCCCTCACGCCGGGCCTGGAGGACCCGGTCGGCGACATGAAGTTGATCGCGCCGCCGAGGACGGTCGCGCCCAGCCGGTTGGCGGTGTAGCCGCGATAGATCTCGGTGAACTCGGCCTGCCGCGGCGCGGCCAGCCCGATGATGTACGATCCGTCGGCGCGGTTGAGGGGCAGGCCGTTCTGCAGGACGAGTATCCCTCTCTCGACCGGGTTCTGCTGCAGGCCGGAGCCGCGGATCTGGACGCGCGGCTGGTCGTTCCCGCCGAAGAAGTCCTGGACGATGACGCCGGGAACGGTGCCGAGCACGTCGGAGATCGTCACGTCCATCTTGCCGGCCAGGTCCTCGTCGTCGACCAGGGCCGTCCCGCCGGGCAGGGCCTCCAGCCGCTCGCGGGCGTCCGCGCCCTTGCTCCGTTCGCCTTCGACGCTGACCGGATCGAGGAAGACGCCGGCGCCGGGGCTGGCGGATTCGGCATGGGCCAGGGCAGGGATCGACACCCCGGCCAGCAGGGCCGATGCGAAGGCCCGGTGGCGGCGGCGTGCCGCAACCCTCGCCCGCCGCGCGCCGCGCCCCCCTTTCTCTGCGGTGATCTCGTGCTTCTCAGCCATGCCGGTACCCCCCTGCTTCCGAGCCGCGCCGGGTCCGGGGAGCCGACGCGAATGACACGCATTCGCATCTTATCGGGGGAGCTCCGCCGCCGACTTGCTCCAGGACAAGTGGGCGGCGAAAAACTCGACGGGCCGGCCTATCGCCTGGCCGGGCGCGATGCCTCGGCAGTCAGGACGTCGTCGCCGTGCACGAACCGGATGACCGGCCCCAGGTCGCTGATGACGACCCGGCCGCGCCTGGCGCGCACGCCGAGCGGCTCGAGCTTCCTGAACGTCCGGGACAAAGTGGGCGGCGTGACGGCCAGGCGGGCGGCGATCAGATGCTGCTCGACGGGCAGATCGAAGCTGCAGGCGCCTTCGCGCTTGTCGCACATCTGCAGCAGGATTCCCGCGAGGCGGCGCTCGATCGGCCAGCTCTTCAGATGCTCGATCTGCTCGACCAGGATCCTGAGCTGCAGGAATGTCGCCGCGATGATCGACAGGCCGAGCGCGGGATGGGTCGCGAGAAGACTCCGGAAACGCTCCGTCTCGATCCTGACGACCCGGACCTCCGACGCGGCCTCGGCGCTCACCGGATAGGTCGCCCCCGGCGCGAGCAGGGCCTCGGCGAAGGATTCGCCCGGCCCGACGATCTTGATGAGCGTCCGCGTGCCGTCGCTCTGGTCCCGCGACAGGACGACCCATCCGTCCAGCACCACGTAGAAGGCCGCTGCCGGCGCGTCCTGGGAGAACAGGCACTGGCCCTTCCGGAATCCCTGGCAGCGCGACTGTCCGACCACCAGGCGGAACTCCTCGTCGCCCAGCGCGGCGAACAGGCCGGCCGATCGAATCCGCCGCAGCTCCGACCCGTCCGGACGCGGCATCGTGCCGGTATGGGCGCTGCCCGGGTCGCCCGGGCCCCGGTCCGGCTCCGCCCGCAGGCTCATCTCCCGACGCCCGCGACACTCTGTCGGCGCGGCCCTCGGGTTCTCTCGCCTCCTCATCAACCCC
>DAIMFL010000082.1:0-433 GCA_036724615.1 Alphaproteobacteria bacterium
CAACCCTCGCCCCGCGCTGGCGGGGAGAGGGTGGCGCGCGTCAGCCCGCCGGGTGAGGGGCCGGCGCGGTGCCCCCTTCGAGCGCGAGCAGAATGCTGACGAGCACGCCCTCGGTATTGCCCAGCACGTCGTTGTTCCAGAACCGGAGGACTTGGTAGCCTTCGGCCGCGAGGGCGTCCTCACGCGCCCGATCCGACGCCACCTGCCAATCGTGCTGTCCGCCGTCCACTTCGACGATGAGCTTCGCGTCGGGACAGACGAAATCCACGACGTAGCGTCCGATCGGATGCTGACGGCGAACTTGAATCCACCGAGCTGCCGATTCCTCAGATGTTGCCAGAGCCGGCGTTCGGCATTAGTCGACCTGCGCCGCAGCGCCTTGGCGAGAGCTGGTCCCGCATCCCCCATGGCTGCAATGTAGCACGCTCACCCC
>DAIMFL010000082.1:443-9737 GCA_036724615.1 Alphaproteobacteria bacterium
GGGGAGAGGGAGTCGAGCTAGACGCGCGAAACCAACTCTCGCCCTGCGCTAGCGGGGAGAGGGTGGCGCGCGTCAGCGCGCCGGGTGAGGGGCCGGCGCGGGCGCGAGCGGCTCGTTCGGTTGCTACCCCGCCACGCAGCGTATGTCCGCGAGGAGCGGCAGATGGTCGGAGGCCTTGCCGGCCTCCTTGTGCACCCAGGCGCGCTGCAGGCGCAGCGGGGGCGAGCACCAGATGCGGTCGAGCGGCATGAAGGGCCGGCGCGCCGGAAAGGTCGGCCAGGGCGGCGCCGCCTGGAATCCGTCCGCGAAGACGCGATGGGCGAGCGCGCTGCGCTGCGGCTCGTTGAAATCGCCGAGCATGATGGTCGGCGGCGAGCCGCCCTCGTCGAGGATCCGGCGCACCATGCCGACCTGTTTGCGCTGCTCGAGCACGCGCCAGCCGAGATGGGCGGCCAGCACCCGGAAGGTGCCGCAGGGCGTCCTGATCGTCGCCTCGATCGCCTTGCGCGGCTCGCGCTTGCGGGTCGACAGGTCGTGCACGCGGCCGTCCGTGATCGGCCAGCGGGAGAGCAGCATGTGCCCGTAATGGTCCTCGTCGCGCACGATCATGCGCGCCTCGACCGCCTCGCAGCGCGTGCGGGCGCGCAGCAGGCCGAACGTGTCGAGGCCGCGCCGGCGCGAGATGCGCGAGTTCACCTCCTGCACGGCCAGGATGTCGGCATCGAAGGACTCGATGATGGAGACGCAGCGCTCGGGATCGAAGACGCGGTCGATGCCGACGCAGCCGTGAATGTTCCAGGTCGCCACCCGGAAGGTCAGGTCGAGCTCGGCGCTCACGCTGTCAGCCACGCCGGCGCGAGAGGACACGTTGCAACATCACGGAGAGGCCGATCCACACGGCGACGACGAGCGCCAGGAGAGCCGCCTGCGTCCAGCTGGGGCTCTCCCAGACGTGGCGGAGACGGTCGCCGAGCGCGGTCATCACCAGTACGCCCGGCGTCATGCCCATGACCGTGCCGACGATGAAATCCCGGAAGCGGATCTCCGACGCGCCGGCCACCAGGTTGACGAAGGTGAACGGCGCCACCGGAACCATGCGCAGCACCGTGACCGAGAGCACGCCCTGCCGGCTGAGCCGCCGGCTCACCCGTTCGACCCGCGGTCCCATCATGCCGCGCAGCCAGGCGCGCCCGGCGACCCGCCCGGCCTGGAAGGTGAGCGCCGCACTGGCCAGCGATCCGACCAGCGCATAGACGAAGCCGAGCCACGGTCCGAAGGTCATGGCGGTGACGGCGATCATGACCGTCACCGGGAAGACGACCAGGCCGCCGGCGACGAAGGCGCCGATGACGAGGAGCGGGGCCCAGGGCTCTGCCGCCAGGGAATCCAGGAACGGGGCGAGCCGCGCCGGCGACAGGAGGTCCGCCATGGAGGCGGTCCGCCAGAGCAGCAGCAGCGCCAGAAGCACCGCGACCGCCATGGCGAGCTTCGCCAGATTGCCGAACCGCCGGCGCGGCGGCACGGCGCCGTACATGCTGCCGACGAACTGGTCGGCGGCGATCGGGCGCTCGGGATCGGCGATCGGCCGCAGCGCTTCGGCGATCTCGTCGTCGTAACCGTCGAGATCCTCGACCTCGCGCAGGCCCCGATGGGGCGCCCCGAGCTCGTCGAGCACCGCCAGCAGCGAGCCCCGCCGTTCGCGCACCGCCGCGACCGCCGCCGGCGCGACGCCGAGATGCTCGGCGAGCAGCCGGTCGCGCAGCGCCGAAATGGTGCGGCGCTCCGAGTCGTTCGCCGCCTCGATGGCGAGATCGCACTCCGTGTCGAGGCCCATGGACCGGTTGTTGAGATTGGCCGATCCGACCCGGATCAAGGCGTCGTCGACGATCGTCACCTTGGAGTGCACCATGACCGGTACCAGCGTCTCACCATCGGTGACGAAGGGATGCACGATGCGGACCCGGTCCTCGACGCCGGCGGCGTGGAGGCAGCGGCGAAAGCGCACGCGCCCCGCACCCATGCTCTTCGCCTCGAGCCAGCCATGCGGCTCCTTCGGCCCGACGATCAGCGCCTCGAGGCAGGGATTCTCCGCCAGCCGGTCGCACAGCGCCTTGGCGACGCAGTCGGCCGTCAGGTACTGGTTCTCGATGTAGATGTGGCGCTGCGCCTCGGCGATGGCGCGCAGGTGAAGGGCTTCGACCTCCCGCACCTCGTGGCCCGAATCGAAGAGCGGGATCGTGCGGGCGACCCCCAGCCGGGTCTGGGTGAAATGCGGTTCCACGCCGGTCGGCCAGGGATCGTGGGTGCTGGCCGCCATCTCCGGCGGCGGCAGCCGCACGCCGGTCGCGTCCTGCCATCGCCGGCGCGCCAGCAGGCCCAGCGCCCAGGCCGTCTCGCCGTCCGCCACCATCTGGACGTCATGGAACGGCGGATAGGGCGCCCCGCGCGGATCGACGCGATCGGGATTCCGGGGCAGATGCTCGGAGGTGTCCCAGCGGCGGCTGGTCACGTCGAGCCCGCCGCAGAAGGCGACCAGGTCGTCGACGACGACGACCTTCTGATGGTGGCTGGCGCCCAGCGGCAGCGCATCGTCGAGCGAGATCTCGATCTGGCGCGGCGTCGTCCAGCCGAGATTGAGGGTCGGCATGACCTGGCGCTTCGCCGCGTAGAGCAGAGAGTAATCCCAGAGCAGGATCCGGATCTCGAGCTCGGGCCGGCGCTTCACCGCATAGGCGAGCAGCTCGCCCAGCGGCAGCGGCGCGGCGGGATCGTCGTCCGCGTCGACCGGCCGCAGGCAGACCCGGCTGTCGATGTCCCAGCCCAGCATCAGGATGCGGCGCCTGGCCTTGAGGATTGCCGAGCGCAGCGCCGCGTAATAGGCCGCCGCGTCGACGAGCAGCGCCGCCCGCGCAGAGTCGGTCAACCGCCAGCAGCTGCTGCCGGGCCGGAGAAAACGGGCGGACACCGGCCGGTCCGTGTCCTGGTCGAGTGGCGCCATCACCATGGTCGGGCTTTGCACATGCCGGACCTGCAGGCCCGACCTGGTTCCAACGCCTCAAATCCGGGATGGGTCCCGTGCCCCGACGGACGCCTGCTCGCCGCCCGGCGGGTGTGCCGGCCGCGGGCTCGGGACTAGCGTCGTTCCGACTTGCCGGGCTGGGTTCCCGCGAACTTCTTCACCGCCACTTCCATCTCGCGCAGCAGGGCCGCGCCGACCTCGCCGCCGGTGCCGCTGATCTTGTCGGAGAACACGGCCCGGATCGTGTCGATATGGGCGCCAATCAGCTCGATCCAGGCCCCGTTCACCTCGACACTGGTGCTGGTCGTGGCCTCGTAGAGCGACTTGGCGATCTGCGTGATCAGCGGATAGTCGAAGATGCCGCTCTGGCCCCTGAGCTCGTGGGCGATGGCATTGATGTTCGCGATATGCGTGGCCGCATCGCCCTCGCCGGTCGCCAGGGCGTTGCGCGAATCCACCATGCTCCGGATGTGCCGCTCGACCCAGTCGGCATAGTCGCCGAAGAAGCTCCGGATGCGCTCCTCGGCCGCCCGGACGAAGGCCGGGTCGATGTCGAGCTCGCCCTTCATCAGATTGGCGCCGAGCTTGTCGCGCAGCCGGTTGCCGATGCGGAACTGGATGGCGCGCACGTCCTCGCGCAGGGTCTTCTCGTTCGAGGCCTTGTGGATGATCTGCACGCCGGACGCGTCGTCGCTGCGCCGGTCCTTCTCCACCGGAACGGCCATGCGCCGACGGTCCGGGCCGAAATAGCCGGGAGCCAGGATGTAGTGCCGCGGCTGGTTGATGACCATCAGCAGCCGGTCGGCGAGTGCGCGCGCGGAATAGGGCTTGGCCAGGAATTCCGTGACGCCCGCGTCCCGCGCCGCCTCGACCACCTCGCGGTCCGCCGCTCCCGATACCATGATGAGGGGCACGAACCGGTCCGGGACGCCGGTGCCGGTCCGCAGCCAGCGGAGCAGGAGGATGCCGTCGACGACCGGCATCAGGTAATCGGCCAGGACGATGTCGACCGTGCCGAGACCTGCGGCCTTGGGATTGGTGCGGCTGAGCTTCAGGCGCCGGATCGCCGAGGCGCCGTCGTCCTCCGCGATCACGTTCTCGATGCCGAGCGCAGTCAGGGTGGAGCAGAGCAGCTCCCGCATGAAGCGGTTGTCCTCGACCACCATGACCGTCAGTCGGTCCCAGCCCGGCTGCCGCATGCGTCTCCCCCTCGCGCGTTCGTTCGGACCCCTGCCCGTTCAATAGCGGGAAACGCGGTGGAGGGGAATCCCGGTCGGCGACGGACGCGTCACTCCGGTAGGGGGACGCCGGCGGATTTCAGGGCCTTGGCCTGGCGCTTCGCCAGCGCCTTCACGTCGAAGTCCTCGATCAGGTCGTGAAACAGCCGGTACCAGTTGATCTCCGCCTTGAGGTGGAGGAACACCGAGCCGAGGCCGATCGCGGCGCGGTCCATGAACACGAACTCGCGCGGCGGCGTGACGGGGCCGAGGCGGCGGAGCTCGGCATGGACGCCCTCGGCGACCTCGCGGCCGTAGACGCCGGAGTGGCTCTCCTGGATGCGGCGGTCGCGGTCCTCCATCAGCGGGCCGTAGACGAACTCCGCCCAGCGGTTGAGGACCGCGATCACCTCCTTGTTGAGACCCTTGAAGCCCCAGGACTCGTAGGCGTGGACGGCGAGCGCCTGATCGCCGCGGAGCAGCGCGTGATAGAGGTCGATGACGCCCTGCACGAACTTCGCATGGAAGACCCGGATGCAGCCGAAGTCGAGCAGGTTGACCGACCCGTCCGGCCGCACCGTGTAGTTGCCGAGATGCGGGTCGCCATGGATCACGCCGTAGCTGTAGAACGGCACGTACCAGGCGCGGAACATGTTGAGCGCGACCCGGTTGCGGTCCTCCAGTCTTTCGTGCTTCGCGACGTAGTCGAGCAGCGGCCGGCCGTCGAGCCAGGTCATGGTGAGCAGCCGTTTCGTCGAGAGCTCCGGAAGCACCTCGGGGACGTGCACCTGGCGCTCGCCGCCCAGCATGGCGCCGTAGAGCGCCATGTGCCGCGCCTCCAGCCCATAGTCGAGCTCCTCGCGCAGCCGGGCGGCGATCTCCTTGTGGATCTCCCGCGTCGCGATGGCCCGGTCGTAGCGCTCGTAGATCCCGAAGATCAGGCGGAGCTGCTGCAGGTCCGCCTCCACCGCCGACTGCATGTCGGGGTACTGGAGCTTGCAGGCGAGCAGCCTGCCGTCATGGGCGAGCGCCTTGTGCACCTGGCCGAGCGAGGCGGCGGCGGCGGCGCCGTGCTCGAAGCTCGCGAACCGCGTCTGCCAGTCCGGTCCGAGCTCCGCGGCCATGCGGCGGCGCACGAAGGCCCAGCCCATGGAGGGCGCGTTCGCCTGCAGCTGGGCGAGCTCCTGCACGTATTCCTTGGGCAGCGCGTCCGGGATGGTGGCCATGATCTGAGCCACCTTCATGAGCGGCCCCTTGAGGCCGCCCAGCGCCGCCTTCAGCTCGGCGGCGTGCCGGCCGCGATCGAGCTCCCAGCCCAGATAGCGCGCACCCGCCATGCGGGCGGCCAGCCCGCCGACGGCGGTGCCGACCCGGGCATAGCGCCGCACCCGGCCGGGAAGGCTGTTGTCCTCGCTCATGGGCGAGTCCTGCCGGGAGCGTTGGACCAATATCGTGCGTCCTTCGAGACGGCCGCGCTCCAAGCGAGCGCGGCCTCCTCGGGATGAGGACGAACCTCAATGCCACAAAGATTCCGCCTCATCCCGAGGAGCGCCGCGCAAGCGGCGCGTCTCGAAGGACGCACGACGCTCGTGCAGCGCCGAGGCTTGCTCACGCCCGCTCCAGCTCGTCGATGAAGCCGCCGATCACGCCGAGGCCCCGGCTCCAGAACGCCGGGTCGGCGGCGTCGAGACCGAACGGCGCGAGCAGCTCCTTGTGCCGCTTGGTGCCGCCGGCCTTCAGCATGTCGAGGTACTTCTCGGCGAAGCCCGGGGCGGCGTCCTGGTACACCGCGTAGAGAGAGTTCACCAGGCAGTCGCCGAAGGCATAGGCATAAACGTAGAACGGCACGTGGATGAAATGCGGGATGTAGCTCCAGAGCGCGCGGTAGTCGTCGTCCAGCCTGAGCGACGGGCCGAGGCTTTCCGCCTGCGTCTCGTACCAGATCTCGCCGAGCCGGTCGGGCGTCAGCTCGCCGTTGCGCCGCTCGTCGTGGACGCGCCGCTCGAACTCGTGCATGGCGATCTGGCGCACCACCGTGTTCAGCATGTCCTCGACCTTCGAGGCGAGGAGGATGCGCCGCTTCTCCGGATCCGTCTCCCCGGCGAGGAGCGCGCGGAAGGTCAGCATCTCGCCGAACACCGACGCGGTTTCCGCCAGAGTGAGCGGGGTGTCGGCCATCAGATGCCCCTGCGGCGCGGCGAGAAGCTGGTGCACGCCGTGGCCGAGCTCGTGGGCGAGCGTCATCACGTCGCGCGTCTTGCCGTGATAGTTGAGCAGCAGATAGGGATGCGCGCTCGGCACCGTCGGATGGGCGAAGGCGCCGGGCGACTTCCCCGGCCGCGGCGGCGCGTCGATCCAGCGCGACTCGAAGAAGCGGCGACCCAGCGCGCCCAGCTCCGGCGAGAAGGCATGATAGGCGTCGAGCACCAGGCGCCGGGCGTCGGACCAGGGAATCGTGCGGTCCTCGTCGCGCGGCAGCGGCGCGTTGCGGTCCCACCAGTCGAGCCGCTCCACGCCGAACCAGCGCGCCTTGATCGCATAATAGCGGTGCGACAGGCGCGGATAGGCCGCCTTCACCGCCGCCACCAGCGCGTCCACCACCTCGTCCTCGACGCGGTTGGCGAGATTGCGCGAGGACACCGGCCGGGCATAGCGGCGCCAGCGGTCCTCGATCTCCTTGTCCTTGGCGAGCGTGTTGGTGACGAGGGCGAAGGCCCGGCCTTCGCGCTTCAGCACCGCGGCGAGGGCCTGGCCGGCCTTCCGGCGCATCTCCGGATCGCGGTCGGAGAGGAGGTTCAGGACCTCGCTCGAGGTCAGCTCGCGCCCATCGACCGGGAAGCGCAGCGCGGCCATGGTCTCGTCGAACAGGCGGGTCCAGGCGGCCCGCCCGGAGACGTATTTCTCGTGCAGGAGCCGCTCGAGCTCGTCCGACAGCTGATGCGCCCGGAACGCGCGGAGGTCGCGCAGCCAGGGCTCGTAGCGCGCGGCCGCGGGGTCGCGCAGAAGCCCGGCCACGGCCTGGTCGTCGAGCCGGTTGATCTCCAGGCTGAAGAACAGGATCTCGGCCGAGATGTCGGTCACCTTCTCCTGGATCGTCTGGTAGAAGCGCCCGATCTCGGGGTCTGCCATATTGCCGGAATGGACCAGCTGGGCGTAGCTCGACATCTTCCCGAGCAGCTCCTCGATCTGCTCGTAGGCCGCGATCGCCGCGCCGAACCCGGCCGGATCGAGCTCGGCGACCTTCCCCTGATGGCGGGCGGCGAAGTCCTTCGCGGCATCGCCGGCGCGGGCCAGGTCGGCGGCGAGCTCGGCCGACTGCATGCCGGGATAGAGATCGGAGAGATCCCATTCCGGCAGCACGGCGGGGCTGGGCTGGCGATCGGCGGCGCGGGCGCTCTGGCTCATTCGGAACTCCTCGGGTGGGGAGAGATGACTCGGCCGGATGCCCAGCGATATAAGGTCTGCCGGCCGCGACGCCAAGCGGCGGGGGAACGCCCGGCGAGAAGGGCGGCGAGCGGGGAGGCAAATTGATCATGGACTACGCGGCGGTCCGCAACCTGCCGGAGATGTTCTTTGCCCAGGCCGCCCGCCTCGGCGACAAGCCTTTCCTCTGGCACAAGGAAGGCGGCGCCTACCGGTCCACCAGCTGGCATGGCGCGGCGATCGCGATCAACCGACTCGCCCGCGGGCTGAAGGCGCTCGGCGTCAAGCCCGGCGAGCGCGTGGTCATCGTCGCGGAGAACCGGCCGGAATGGCTGATCTCGGACCACGCCATCATGGCCGCCGGCGGTATCAGCGTGCCGGCCTTCACCACCAACACCACCGCCGATCACAAGCACGTCCTCACCCATAGCGGCGCGGTCGGCGCCATCGTGTCCAGCAAGGCGATCGCCCGGCGCCTGCTGCCCGCGGCGCTCGACGCGCCGGAGCTGCGCTTCCTCGTCTGCATGGAGGACCTCGAGCTCGGGCAGCGTCCGGCGGTCAAGATTCTCGGCTGGGAGCACGCCCTCGCCCGCGGCGACGCGGCGCCGGACGACATCGAGGCGACGGTGGCCGGGCTCAAGCGCGAGGACACCGCCTGCTTCATCTACACCTCCGGCACCGGCGGGACGCCGAAGGCGGTGATGCTCTCCCACGGCGCCATGATCTCGAACTGCATGGGCGCCTATCGCCTGCTGCTCGACATCGGGCTGGGCGACGAGGTGTTCCTGTCCTTCCTGCCGCTGTCGCACGCCTACGAGCACACGGCCGGCCAGTTCTTCCCGATCTCGATCGGGGCGCAGATCTACTATGCCGAGAGCGTCGACCGCCTGATCGACAACATGGCGGAGGCGAGGCCCACCATCGTGACGGCG
The DNA here is from genome assembly GCA_036724615.1 of Alphaproteobacteria bacterium. GTDB lineage: Bacteria > Pseudomonadota > Alphaproteobacteria > Dongiales > Dongiaceae > DAIMFL01. Next base: position 9,035 of record DAIMFL010000082.1, read on the forward strand.
GTGCCACGGCTCTACGAGGTGATGCACCAGCGCATCGTGCGGGGAATCGAGAAGACCGGCGGCATGAAGCGGCGGCTGTTCGACACCGCGCTCGATCTCGGACGGCGGAAGTACGAGGCGCCGCGGTCGCTCGGCCTCGGCCAGCGCCTGGTCGATCTCGCGGCCGAGGTCCTGGTGCGCCGCAAGGTGCGCCAGCGCTTCGGCGGCCGGCTCAAGGCCTTCGTCTCCGGCGGCGCCGCGCTCCATTACGAGATCGGCCTGTTCTTCACCGCGCTCGGCGTCAGGATCCTGCAGGGCTACGGCCAGACCGAGGCGGCGCCGGTGGTGAGCTGCAACCTGCCCAGCCGGATCAAGCTGCACTCGGTCGGCCCCACGCTCGAAGGCGTGGAGGTGAAGATCGCCGAGGACGGCGAGATCCTGGTCCGGGGCGAACTGCTGATGCAGGGCTACTGGCGCGATCCGACCGCGACGGAGGCCGCCCTCAGGGACGGCTGGCTGCACACCGGCGACATCGGGATGCTGGACGAGGACGGCTATCTCCACATCACCGACCGCAAGAAGGACATCATCGTCTTCTCCGGCGGCGACAACGTGTCGCCGGCGCGGATCGAGAGCCTTCTCATCCTGCAGCCGGAGATCACCCAGGCGATGGTGCATGGCGACAAGCGTCCGCATCTGGTCGCGCTGCTGGTGCCCGAGGAGG
>DAIMFL010000082.1:9747-15176 GCA_036724615.1 Alphaproteobacteria bacterium
ACGGCGGATCTCGCGGCGCTGGCCGACGACGCCGAGCTGCATCGGGCGCTCGGGGCCGCCATCGACCGCGTGAACGCGATGCTGTCGCCGATCGAGCGGATCCGGCGCTACGCCGTCGCCCGCGCGCCCTTCACCGTCGACAACGGCCAGATGACGCCGTCGCTGAAGATCCGCCGCCACAAGATCCGCGAGGCCTATGGCGAGGCCCTGGCCCGGCTCTACGAACGCGGCGGTTAATCGCCGGCGGCGAAGATCGGACGCTTGGATTTTCGGCAAGCGTCTGCCGGTTCCCGTTGCTGCCCGGCCGTGCAGAGGCTGCGCTGCTCTGGCCGTTCGGTGGCGAGCGGATTGTGATAAAACGAACTATGACCGCCGCGATCGTTCAGGGGCGAGAGGCGTTTGCCCAGCGGAAATGGAGGGAGGCGTATGCGCACCTCTCCGCAGCGGATCGCGAGCCGTCCCTCGAAACCGCGGACCTCGAACGGTTGGCGACGGCTGCTTATCTCGTCGGCGAGGACGCCCACGCAACCGCCATCTGGACGCGCGCTCACCATCAACTCATCGACCAGGGAAATCTGGAACGCGCCGCCCGATGGGGGTTCTGGCTGAGCTTGAGTCTGCTGCTTGGCGGCGAGATGGCCCGCAGCACCGGCTGGCTCGCCCGTTCGCAGCGGTTGCTCAAGGACCGCGAGGATGCGTGCGTCGAGCAGGGATACGGGCTCGTCGTGACCGGCCTGCTGGAAATGGGCAAGGGAAAGACCGAGAGCGCCGGTGCCGGTTTCGAGCGGGCGCTCGCGCTCGCCGAGCAGTTCGGAGATCCGGATCTGCTGGCGCTGAGCCTGCTCAGCCAGGGCCAGAACCTGATCCTGTCACACAAGAACGCCGAAGGTGTCGCCCGGCTCGACGAGGCGATGGTGGCGGTTGCGGCAGGGGAAGTCTCGCCGGTGCTGGCCGGGATCGTCTACTGCGCCGTCATACTGACCTGCCAGCGCATCTTTGATTTCCGTCGCGCGCGCGAATGGACCGCGCAGCTCGATGCTTGGTGTGCTTCACAGCCCGATTTGGTGCCCTATCGCGGGCAATGTCTGGTGCATCGCTCCGAAATTCTGCAGTTACGAGGCGACTGGCCCGAAGCTCTCGCCGAGGCGATGAAAGCCCGCGATCATCTTGCCGACAGGTCGGAAGCCGTCGTCGGGCGTGCCTGCTTCCAGCAGGGCGAACTCCACCGTCTGCGCGGCGAGTTTGCTCAGGCCGGCGAGATGTACAGCGAAGCGGGCCGGAACGGGTATGAACCGCAGCCGGGCGTGTCGCTGCTTCGGTTGGCCGAGGGCAAACTCGATGCGGCCGCGGCTGCGATCCGCGGCGGCGCCGATCCTGCTGGCGGCCGGCGAGCGCCAGGTGCTGGATCGTCGCGCCCCAAGGTGCTTGGCCCGTACATCGAGATCTTGGTCGCCACCGGCGATCTCGACGCGGCACGTGCGGCCGCCGACGAGTTGGCGCAGATCGCCGCGGCGTTCGATGCCCCATTCCTTCTGGCAACGTCCGCCCAGGCTACCGGCACTGTCCTGTTCGCGGAGGGCAAGACGAAAGCGGCCCTCGCTCTCCTGCGCGAGGCGTGGGCGATTTGGCAGCAACTCGAGGCGCCTTATGAATCCGCACGCGTACGGGTCCTCATCGGGCGCGGCTGCCGACGGCTCGGCGACCACGAGACGGCGCGCATGCACTTCGACGCGGCACATTCCGTCTTCGGGCGGCTGGGTGCCGCACCCGACCTGGTCGAGCTCGAACGGCTGATGGACATCCAGGACGCTGGTCCGTCCAGCACTCTGACGGAGCGCGAACGGGAGGTGCTTTCGCTCGTGGCCGCTGGCGAGACCAACCGGCAGATTGCCGCCGCGGTGGGCATCAGCGAGCACACCGTCGCCCGTCACCTGAGCAACATCTTCGACAAGCTCGGTGTCACGTCCCGAACGGCGGCCAGCGCCTTCGCCCATAAGCACAAGCTCGTCTGAGCCGCGTGGCGTGGTCAATTCTGACCATATGACCACCGGCAGCATGTGGTCAATTCGGGCGATGCACCTCTTCCCCCTTCCCTTCTACGCTACCCGACGTCCCAGGGAAGAGGAGGAACCCGATGACTCGAGAAGTCTACGGCAAGTCCTGTGGAACAACCCCCGCCGAGAGCTACCAGCGCTATTTCGTCCCGTCCATCGCCGCGCCGGTCGCCGACGATCTCATGAGCGTCGCGGATCTGCGGCCGGGCGAGCGCGTGCTCGATGTGGCGTGCGGCACGGGCGTCTTGACGCGGCTCGCGGCGGCGCGCGTCGGCGCCGGGGGTGCAGTCGCCGGTCTCGACCCGAACCCGGGCATGCTGGCGGTGGCCCGGTCGCAGACCCCGCCAGGCCTCTCGATCGACTGGCACCAGGCGAGCGCCGAATCGATGCCGCTTCCGGACGCGGCGTTCGACGTCGTGCTCTGCCAGATGGGCCTCCAGTTCGTTCCCGACAAGGCGGCCGCGCTGCGCGAGATGCGACGGGTGCTGGATGCGGGCGGCCGGACATTCATCACCGTCCCCGGACCCAAACCGCCGCCGTTCGCGATCATGACGGACGCGCTGGCGCGTCACCTCGGCGCGCAGGCCGCGGCGTTCAGCGATCTCGTGTTCTCGATGCATGATGCCGACGAGATCGCCGGCCTCATGCGCGACGCCGGCTTCCGGGGAGTCGACGTCCGGTCGAGGCCGAAGACCCTTCGCCTGCCGGCGCCCGCCGATTTCCTGTGGCAGTACATCCACAGCACGCCGATCGCCGAAGCGGCGGCGCGGGCCGGCGCGGCCGGGCGTGACGCGCTGGAGCGCGAGGTATGCGCGCGGTGGCAGGAATTCGTGGTGGACGGCGCCATGGCGCTCCGGGTGGACATGACGACCGCGACCGGGCTGAAATAAGCCGTCAGCGCAGCGGTGCCGGCGCCACGTCGCCGGCACGGCCCGAGAGCCCGCCGGCCACCGCGGCAATCGCGATGATCGCCGCCCTCGGCAGCACGCCGCCGCCCCGCAGGCCGCCCCGCGCCCACGCCCGCGCGCCGAGGAAAAACTGGAGCACACCGATCAGCGCCGAAGCGGCGCCCGCCCGGGTCTGCGTGCGCGCCATCGCCGTGGCGACGGCATTGGGAAAGATGAAGCCCAGCGTGGCGATGAACAGGAAGAGCGGAACCGCGAGCCCGGCCAGCCAGTCGGGTGCGACGAGGACGACCGCCACCAGCGCGACGCCCAGCGCGGCGTTCGTGAGACCGGCGGCGGCAAGGATCTGGCGCGAGGTGAACCGGCGCAGCAGGACGGCATTGAGCTGCGACGACAGGATGAGGCCGAAGGCGTTCAAGCCGAACAGAATCGAGAATGTCCGGGCGGACACGCCGTGCTGGGAGATGAAGACGAAGGGCGAGGCGGTGATGTAGGCGAAGAGCGCTCCCGACCCGAAGGCGCTGCAAAAGGCGAGGCCGAGGAACGGCCGGTCGAGGCACAACGCTGCATAGCCGCGCAGGACGCCGCCGATTCCACCTCGGCTGCGCCGCTCGGGCGGCAGGGTTTCCGGCAGGCCGAGCGTCACGGCGGCGATGCACAGCACCCCGAACCCGGCGAGAATCCAGAAGATGGCGTGCCAGTCGGCCACGGCCAGAACATAGGCGCCGAGCACCGGCGCCAGGATCGGCGCCACGCCCATCACCAGCATCAGATGGGAATAGACGAGCGCGGCCTCGCGCTCGTGGAACAGGTCGCGCACCATGGCCCGGGCGATGACGATGCCGGCGCAGCCGCCGAGCGCCTGCAGCACGCGGGCGAGGGTCAGCGTCGCCATGTCCGGCGCAGCGGCCGCGAGACCCGAGGCGGCGACATAGACCGCGATGCCGACGACGAGCGGCCTGCGCCGGCCGAATCGATCGGCGATCGGCCCGTACACCGCCTGCCCCACCGCCAGCCCGATGAAGAACACGGCGAGCGTCGCCTGCACCGGGCCCGGGCCGACGGCGAAATGCCGCTCGATCGCCGGAAAGGCCGGCAGATACATGTCGATGGACAGCGGCGCGAAGGCGGTGAGCGCGCCGAGGATCAGGATGAACCGCAAACGGCTGCCGCGGACGGGTGATGACGACGTCACGATGGGGGATGGCTCCGACTCCGGGTGCGCCATCATCGCCATGACGGTGGCCGATGCAACCGCGGCGGCGGACCGCCGTCGCGAGGCTCGGGCGGGGGCCGCGCGCATCGTCGCGCAACAAGCTTTCGCTCTCGGCTGCACCGCCGGCCGGCTTGTTGCGCCGGACCGGCCCGCGCCGCGAAGACGTTGCTTTCGCACGGAAACTGCCGTCGCTTCAATTGCGCGCGCCCGGCGCCTCGCCTAGTTTAGCCGGAACGGGGAAAGGCCGATGCAGCCTGGACCGACACCCGCCGGGAGGGTGCTACGTCGCGAAGCTGCGGCTTTCGAGGTCGAGAGCCGTGTGGGGAGGCCGTCCATGACTCTCGCTGCGGTCACGCTGGACGACAAATACGCGCTCGACTCGGGCCGGGTGTATCTGAACGGCACCCAGGCGCTGGTGCGCCTGCCCATGATGCAGCGCCAGCGCGACAAGGCGGCGGGGCTCGACACGGCCGGCTACGTGACCGGCTATCGCGGCTCGCCGCTCGGCGGGCTCGACCAGGCCATGTGGCAGGCGCGCCGCTTCCTCGAGAACAATCAGATCCGCTTCCAGCCCGGGGTGAACGAGGACCTGGCCGCCACCGCGGTCTGGGGGACCCAGCAGGCCGGCATCTACGGCGACGGCAGGCACGACGGCGTCTTCTCCATGTGGTACGGCAAGGGCCCCGGCGTCGACCGCTCGGGGGACGTGTTCCGCCACGGCAACCTGCAGGGCTCGGCGAGGCATGGCGGCGTGCTCCTGCTGGCCGGCGACGATCACACCTGCAAGTCGTCCACCACGGCGCATCAGTCGGAATACGCCTTCATGGACGCCTGCATCCCGGTGCTCAACCCGGCCGGCGTTCAGGAATTCCTCGATCTCGGCATCTATGGCTGGGCGCTGTCGCGCTATTCCGGCTGCTGGGTGGCCTTCAAGGTCGTGGCCGAGACGGTGGAAAGCTCCGCCTCGGTCCATGTCGATCCGCACCGCGTCGAGATCGTGACGCCGAGCGATTTCGAGATGCCGGAGGGCGGGCTCAACATCCGCCCGCCCAGGACGCCGCTCGCTACGCCGATGGCGCTCGAGCTCGAGCACCGGCTGCACCGCTACAAGCTCTACGCCGCCCTCGCCTTCGCGCGCGCCAACGGGCTCGATCGCCGGGTGATCGACGGGCCGAAGCGGCGCTTCGGCATCGTCACCTGCGGCAAGAGCTATCTCGACGTGCGCCAGGCGCTCGACGACCTCGGCATCGACGA
>DAIMFL010000083.1:0-11600 GCA_036724615.1 Alphaproteobacteria bacterium
CAGCCCGGGAGAAGGGCGGCCAGCGCCAGCAGGAGGAGCCCGGCGGCGACCGGCGACAGAAAGGGCAAGCGGCGGCGCGTCATGGCAGGCCAGTCTAGCGGGCGAATGCCGTCCGCGCGCTCGGTTGTGCCCGCCAGGGACGGCGGCTACCGTGCCTGCCACGCGGGCGTGGCGGAACTGGTATACGCACACGACTTAAAATCGTGAGCCGAGAGGCATACGGGTTCGAGTCCCGTCGCCCGCACCATCCGGTTGTGGCGTGTGTCGGGTCGAAGAGAATGCGAAAGAACAAGCGATACGATTTCTGTCGATTCTCCCCAGAAATCCTCCGTGAAGCTATCGATCTGCTATCAACTGCCGCCAGATCTAATAAAAAATTTCAAGAAGAATTGTACTACAAGCTGGCAGTATATGTAGATGGAGCGTGGTGGGAGCATGACGAGATCGAAGAATATTACGCGGACTATAGGAGGTCTGGTTGATCAAGTGAGTTAAGTTACCGTGCTAAAATTTCTGGATATGATAATGGACTTTATTTGTATTGCTCGATGCATAATGAATCTTATACGTCTGTAACAATTGAATCTAACAATAGATCTACGATTGAATCTGTTTTTGACGTATTTGAAAGGAGTTTGGATTTATCTAGATTGCCGCAATCTACGGGAATGCAGGGCAGGCCCACTATATTTATCGGCCATGGGCATAGCTTACAATGGAGAGATTTGAAAGATCATCTTCAAGATAAACATAATTTTAAAGTTGAATCTTACGAAACAGGCGCAAGGGCTGGTCATACCATCCGAGACATACTGGAAGAAATGGCGGAAAATAGTAGTTTTGCCCTACTCGTGCTTACAGGGGATGATTTTTCTAATACGGAAAATCCTCGAGCGAGGCAGAATGTCGTGCATGAAACCGGCTTATTTCAGGGAAAACTTGGCTTCCCGCGTGCCATTGTTTTGTTAGAAGACGGTGTTGAGGAATTCTCGAACATCAACGGCATACAGCAAATAAGATTCTCTAAAGGTAGAATTCGCGAGTGCTTCGGAGATGTCTTGGCCACGATTCGGCGCGAATTTGGCGGCCTGTAGCCGACGCAATCAGGCTGAAGTGAGAGAAGAAGCTGCTGGACTCCCGTCCCGCACAAACCCTCCACCTCGGCATCGGCCATGCCGCTCGCGTGGCCGGTGCGCCCCACGGCTCGGCCGCATCTACGTCGGGCTCCGCAGCAATATACGCGGTTCGCGATAAGAGAGGCACGGAATGACGATGGCTGAGACCGTCCCGCTCCCGATCCGGGGGGACTGCGTATGGCACGGCCGCGACGTCGCCGCGTCGCCGCGCTGGATCCGCGACCTCACGCCGGAGGCGCTTGCCGAGATCGACCGGGCCCTGCAGCAGGTGAAGCGCCGCGGCCTGGCCTGGAACGCCATCACCGACGCCGATTTCCCGCTGAGCGCAGCGGCCGATCTGCTCGACGGCGTGGCCGACGAGCTGGAGAACGGCCTCGGCATCGTCAAGCTGCGCGGCCTTCCGGTCGGGCGCTACGGCGAGGACGAGCTCCGCTGCATCTGGTTCGGCCTGGCCCAGCATCTCGGCCGCCCGGTCTTTCAGAACAAGTCCGGCGAGCTGATGCGCGCCATCCGGGACGAAGGAAGCGAGGTCGTGGGGGAGCGCTACGGGCAGATCCGCGACCGCGGCCGGACCTTCCTCTCCTCCTATGCCCGGACGCTGTCCAACGGCCAGCTGCGCTTCCATACCGATCGCTGCGACGTGGTCGGGCTGCTCTGCGTGCGCCAGGCGCGCTCCGGCGGCACCAGCAAGCTCGCGAGCTCGGCCGCCGTGCACAACGCCATGCTGGAGCGCCGTCCCGACCTGGCCGCGGCGCTCTACGAGGACGTCTGGCGCAGCCGTTTCGGCGAGGAGCCGGGCGGCGAGAGCGCTCCCTATTCGCTGCCCGTGTTCGGCCAGCGCGACGGACATTTCACCAGCCATTTCTCGCTGACCTATATCGAAGCGGCGCAGAAGATGGCGAACGTGCCGCCGTTGACCGATGCGCAGACGGAAGCCATCGACATGCTGATGGCGCTGGCCGAGGAGCACTGCTTCGAGATGAGGTTCGAGCCCGGGGACATGCAGTTCGTCAACAATCACGTGATCTATCACGGGCGGACCGCCTTCGAGGACGACCGGTCGACAGGGCAGGACCGCTTGCTGCTGCGCGTCTGGCTGTCGATGCCGAACAGCCGTCCGCTGCCGGCCCATCACGGCGTGCTCTGGCGCGCGACCGACGCAGGCGCGCTGCGCGGCGGCATCGGCCAGACGGCGGTCGGCTAGAGACGGCGGCAGGCTCGCGTGGACCGGCTGACGACTGAACAGCCCAGGCCGATCGCCGCCGTTCTCGCCGTCGTGGTGCGCCGGGGCCGCGTGCTGCTGGTGCGCCGGGCGAACCCGCCGGACCGCGGCCGCTGGGGCTTTCCCGGCGGACGGATCGAGCCGGGCGAGACGCTGGTCGCGGCGGCGCTGCGCGAGCTGGCGGAGGAGACCGGCGTCGCCGCCGAGGACGGCGAGGTGCTGACGGCGATCGACTCGATCCACCGGGACGGGGACGAGAGGCTCGCGCACCACTTCGTGCTGGTGGCGGTGCTGTGCCGCGGATCAGTGGGCGAGGGTGCGGCGGCCGACGACGCGCTCGAGACCGGCTGGTTCGCGCCCGACGAGGTGTGGTCGCTGGGCGCCGCTGCCAGCCGCAACGTGGCCCGCCTCGCAGCGCAGGCCGTGGCGGCCGCCGCGGCAGATTCGGGCACGTAACACCGCGCCTCTTCCCCGTGCGGATGTGGGCCCGCTCGTGTACCCTCCGCGGTCGCTCTCTGACGAGTCCACGGGGAAGCCATGTACCGCCTCTACTGGCGCTATGACAGCGGCGCCTACGCGCCCAACGCCCTGCTCGAGCTGGCCGGCGCGCCGTTCGAGCGCATCCATGTCGACTCCAGGACCGGGGAGACGCGCCGGCCGGACTATCTGCGGCTCAACCCCCTCGCCCAGATACCGACGCTGATCCTGCCGGACGGCACGGTGATGACCGAGAGCGCGGCGATGCTCCTCCATCTCACGGAAGCCTTCCCGCAGACCGGCCTCGCGCCCGCGCCGGGCAGTCCGGAGCGTCCGGCGTTCCTGCGCTGGCTGATGTTCCTCGCCACTGCCGTGTATCCGGCCGTGCTGCGCGACGCCTATCCCGCCCGCGCCACCGCCGACGCGGCCGGCGCGCCGGCCGTGCGCGATCAGGCGCGCGCCGACAAGGCGAGGCTCTGGGCGATCTATGCCGAGGCGCTCGACGGGCGTCCCTGGATGGTCGGGGACCGGATGAGCGCGCTCGACATCTATGCCGCGATGCTCGCCGGCTGGTGGGCGGATCTCGGGTCGCTGCCGCCGCTCGCCGCGCTGGTCGACCGGGTCCGCGCCGATCCGGTCTGCGGACGCCTCTGGACCGAGTACGACATCCGCGTCGGCTGAGCCGGCCGATCAGCCATGCGCCGGGCCGACCGTGTCCGCCATGGTCGCCCCGCGCGTCCCCATCGACTTCGGTGCGCCGGTCGTCGTGTCGCGCGTCGTCTGGTGCTCCATCTCCGCGTTGATCTCGGCGCCGACCAGAACGACGATGGCCGACAGCCAGATCCAGGTCGAGAAGCCGATCACCGCGCCCAGCGACCCGTAGGTCTCGTTGTAGCTGCCGAAATTCGCGGCGTACCACGAGAACAGCATGGAGGCGGCGAGCCAGACCACGGCGGCGAAGGCGCTGCCCCAGGTCAGCCAGCGCCACTGCGCCTTCTCGCGGCTCGGCCCGAACCGGTAGATCAGCGAGATGCCGAGCGCGATCATGAGGAGGAGAAGCGGCCACCTGCCGACCCGCAGCAGCGTCTCGGCCACGCCGCCCATGCCCACGAAGCTCAGCACCAGCGGGATGACGACCGTCGCGGCGATCGCCAGCAGCAGGAAGGCGATGCCGCCCAGCGTGAACAGGAGCGAGATGGCGGTGAGCTTGAAGAAACTGCGCTTCTCGCGCTCCTCGTACACCACGTTCAGCGCATCGAACAGCGCCTTCGTGCCGCCATTGGCGCTCCACAGCGAGAGACCGAGGCCGATCAGGAAGGTGAGGCCGAGCTTTCCCTGCCCCGCCGAGGCGACGCGGGTCAGCTGTTCCCGGATGACCTCCATGCCCCCGCCGGGAATGACGCCGGACAGCGCTTCCAGATGCGTGCCGACGGAAGCGGGATCGGCGAAGAGCCCGTAGAGCGAGACGAACGCGCCGATGGCCGGGAAGATCGCCAGCAAGGCGAAGAAGGCGATCCCGGCCGCGATCGCCAGCACCCGGTCCTCGGAGATTTCGGTCTTGACGCGGAGCAGGATGTCCTTCCACCCGCGCGGGCCGATCTCGGACGGCGTCTCCGCGTGGCGGCCGCGTCCTCTCTCGCGCGCCGCCGTCCCCGCCCCGCGTGACGCGTCGCCCGCGGCCCGGGGTTTCGTCCGGAAGCCTATGGCCGCGAGGACGACGAGGGCCGCCGCTGCCCAGAAGGTCATGGGCGCTGCGCGGGCCGCTCCGGACGGCGGCGTCCGGCCGGCGGGGCGCGCCCCGTCCCCGCCGGCGGGGGCGATGGAGCTCATCTCAGATGGACGCCGCCGGCCTCCCGAGCTCGCCTTCGTGCCGGCGCTCGCCCGATCCGTTGGTCGTCCCGGTCGGGGAGACCTCCTCGATATGCTCCGTCTCCTCGGTGCCGCTGCCCATATGCGCCAGGCGCCACTTGGCCTCGTTGCGCTGGTCGCTCCGCTGATTGCCGGCCAGACGCTGCTCGACCTCGGTGGCCGGGAAGACGGCGCCGATCGCCGCGCCGACGGCGAGGCCCAGCCCGGCCAGCAGGAGCGGCTGGTCCTTGCAGAAATCGACGAAGCTGCGGGTGCCGTGGCCCAGATGGGAGGCGGAATGCGCGATTGTGGAGGTCGCCCGCCGAATGCCCGAGCTGGCGCCCGAATAGGCGGACGAGGCGCGATGGCCCAGCGACGACGTGGTGGAATGCGCGCCCTCGCTCACGCGACGCGCCATGTCGCCCACCGCGGCGCCGGCCGCGCGCGCGGTGTCGGACACGCTCTCCGCCGCGTCGCCCGCCTTGTGGGAGACGTCGCTGGCAATTGAGGATGCCCGTTCCCCGAGGCTGGGCTCGCCGAGGTCGGGCGACTGGCCGGCGCCGGTCGCCATCCTGCCCGTGCCGAGCTCGCCGGCGCCGTGCACATCGTAGTAGCCGAGCCGCCGCTCGCGATGCTCCCGGCCGTTCGCGATCATGAGCCAGGCCAGGCCGGCGCCGATCACGGCGACGGGCAACGGGTTCTCGACGGTGCGGCGGCCGAGATTCCGGAAGAAAGTCGTAGCGCCGCCGTCCCGCGCATAGTCGACGAGCTGGTCTACGACCTGACCGGGCGACATGCGCGCCCGGAGCTCTTCCAGTGTCCGTTCGACTTGGGCGCGGGTCTGGCCCGCCTCGCGCTCAAGCTGCTCGCTGTACGTCATGTTCCTGCCTCATCTGATCCCGTGCGACGGATGCATCCTGTTGCAGCTGCTCGATCGTCTTGCTCGGCACGAGCTTGTTCGCCCTGAACCGGCTGACGCCGATCCAGAGCAGCGCGAGTCCGATCAGCAGCGCGACGCCGCCGACGATGAGCGCCGCCCAATGGGCTTCCATTCCGGCGTCGATCATCCCGGCCACCGCGGCGTTGAGCAGCACGACCAGAGCGGGCATGAGAAGCACGGCGCCGCCCACGATGAGGGCGATGCCGCCGACCGCCTGGTCGATCTTTTCCGAGACCTCGGCGCGGGCCAGCTGCCCTTCCTTGCGGACGAGGGTCGTCAGCTGGCTGACGAGGTCCCGCAGCAGCTCGGGCACCGAACGATTACTGGTCGCGTATGCCATGAGTTCCTCCTCGATTGGCGTCCGGGGCGCCGTGGCCGGAGCTCTTGACGTAGCGGGACAGGGCGATGCCCGCGAGCACCGCGGCGCCGAACACGGCCGCGGGCTGGGCACGGGCGAACTTCCCGAAGCTCTGCACGAGCTCGTCGACACTCTGGTCGCGCAGCGACGACGCCATGCGGTCCAGGTTGCTCGCGGCGCTATGAACGTATCCGGCCGCCTGGGGCATCTGCCGTTCCAGCTCGCTCGCCACGCCGTGAACCGCCTGTGCCAGGCCGCCGATCTGGTCGGCGCCGTAGTCCTTCTGGCGCTCGGCCGTCGCGAGCGCTTCCTGCTTCAGCGGCTCGGCGGCTTCCGTGACGTGAGCGCGCGCCTTGTCTGCGAGGCTCGAAGCTTCCACGCCCGGACTGCCGGTTCCGCCGGCATCCCCGGTCTCGCCCTTCCTGACGTCCATGATCTCCTCCGGTCGCATCCCAACCCCTACCGCGATCGCCGTGCTGCGTCGCTCGGGTGAATGCACTGGTAATCGCACGTAACCGGTCCGGGTTCCGGAGAATCGTTTCCGGCGGGGCCGCGTGCGGCCCCGGAGCCCGTGGAACCCGGTCGGAGGAGGAGGGCGGCGGGACTGAGCTGCGCCGCGCCGGGGGTTACGGAGCGGGGCGAGCCCGGTCGCGCGGCTCCAGGCGGTCGGCCTTGCGTACGCGCGCCACGCTCATCCGCCCAGCCATGTCGTGGCCTTCGCCGATGGCGGCGAGGCGATGCCGATCGGTGATCACGAACTGGCCGTGCTCGTGCCGGACGAGATTTTCCTGCATCCAGATCTTCAGCTGCTTGTTCACCGCCTCGCGGGTCACGCCCAGCATCTGCGCGAGCTCGCCCTGGGACAGCTTCAGCGAGATGCGCACCGAGCCGTCCGCCTCGTCATGGCCATGGGCGATGGCGAGGGACTGCAGCTTGAGGGCGAGCCGGGCGGGCAGGGTGAGGAAGGCGAACTCGCTCTCCCGCTTCGTGCTCTCCCGCAGGCGTTCGCAGAGCAGCTCGATCACGTGCCGGGCGAGACCGCTCTCGGCCTCGAGCAGCGGCAGGAAGGCCTCCCGCCGCACCATGACGAGAAGGCTGTCCTCGACCGCCTCGACCGAAGCGGAGCGCGGCAGCCCGTCGAGCAGCGCGATCTCGCCGAACACGTCGCCGGGTTCGAGCAGCAGCAGGGTGAGCTCCTTGCCGCCGTCGCTGCTCACCCAGACCCGGACCAGCCCTTCCGCGATGGCATAGAGCGCGTCGCCTTCCTCGCCCTGCTGGCAGAGCAGGCCGCCCGCCGGCACCCTGTGGGTCTGGCTGAGCCGGGCCAGCCGGCCGAGCAGCTTGCCGTCCAGACCACGGAAGATGAAGCTGCGCCGCAGCAGCTGCGCCTTCTGCTCGTCGTCGAGGTGGAATGTCGTCAGCTTGGCCGACCCGTCGGCGGTGGTCATGCCGTCGCTCCGTCTCGGGTTGAGTTGTGCAGGATGCGGTTCGGCCGGTCGACCGGCGATCTGCGGCGGCTGCCGCCCGGGGAATCGCCAGCGATCGACAACGTGCAAATTACCACGTTCTCTCCGGCCTGGGCAGGGCCGATGCCGGGGGGCGCCAGGTTCCTCCCGCGGCTCTCCGGCGCGGCCAATGGCGCCCGGTGTGACGACGCTCACAGCGGCGACGGCCGGCCTGTGAAGGCCTTCATAGGCGGGCCGCGCGGGGCGGCGTACCCAGGCGGCATCAACATCTCGGAGGATCGCCTCATGTTCGCCACCTATCGCTTCCGCCGCGCCGAGGCCGAGGACCGTGCGCGACTCCTGTCTCTCCGTCCCGAAGCCATGGCGGAGGGCGTCATGGCTGGGCTGGACGATCACGGGGTGATCGAGGCCCTGATCCAGGAGCCGGCGCCGGATCTCGACCAGCTCATCGTCTCCGGGCGCTATTTCGTGGCCGAGGCGAACGGCAAGGTGATCGCCGGCGCCGGATGGGCGCCCCAGGACTCCCTGGGTGACGTGGCCTTCATCCGCGGCGTTGTCGTCCATCCCGGTCATTGCGAGGCGACGCTCGGCCGTCGCCTGGTGGAGATCGCCGAGGACGCCGCGGCGACCAGCGGCTACAGCCTGTTCCTCGCGCCCGTTCCGCCCGCGGTCGCCTGCCTGTTCGAGCAGCTGGGCTATCGCGCCTCGGGCGCGGTGGAGATCGAGATGGCGGCGGGCCATCGCCTGCACTGCCGGAAGATGTGGAAGCACGCGGCCTGAGCCTGCGAAACGCTCCGGTCATCGGCATCGGCGGAACGAAACCGGCTTCGGGTCCATTACCGATCCAGCTTCCGTAAAGGAGATGCCGATGACCCGGAGCGCATTCCTGCTCGCGGCCATCATTGCCGCCGGCCATGTCGGCGCGTCTCAGGCCCAGCAGCAGACCCAGCCCTGCGATCCGGCGAGCGGATCGTCCGAGGACTGTGCGGCGGTCGAGCGGCAGATGGAGCCCGGCGCCGGCGAGGCCAGCCCGCCCTCGCCGGAAAGCAGCGCCGCCACCAGTACCACCGGCGTGCCCGATCCGACGGCGCATCTGCCGCCGAACGCCGGATCGGGTGCCGGCAGCGGGGAAACGGGAGCCGCCGGGACGAGCGCCGGATCCGCCGGGTCGTCCGGCTCCGGCAACTGACTCCTGTGACGAACGCCTTCGGACCGCCGATGGAGCGCGACATGAACACCGTAGCTTTCCCGCCTGCCGCATCGCCGCGCACGGGGATGCGTCTGCCGGTCCTTGTTCTCGGAGCCCTGATCGCCGTCGCCGGCCTCGCCGGATGCTCGATGGCGGACGAGCGGGCGGCCGATGCGCGGCAGACCCAGGAGGACTCCCAGCGGGACACCATGTCCCACGGAGCGACCGAGTACTGACCTGCGCCGCCTCGTCCAGCGGCGAGCCCCGGCATCAGCGCCTCAATGACGTCCGGCCCCGGTCTCCGCCTGAGACCGGGGCCGTTCGCGATTCGGCGCCGCCGCACGCGCCGAAACGCGGGTGGCGGTGAATTACCTCACAGCGCCGGCCATCCGCCCGCGCGATAAGTCCCGCCGGTTCGGCAGGGCAGGGATCCGGAACCGTCTGTCGGCATGCGGCCGAGGCGGCGGTTCCCGCCCGTCGGGTGAACGGTTTGAGGTCGTCATGTCCTGGCTTAATGTGAGCTCGGTCTGCAAATCACCGGAGCAGACGATGGCGTTTCCGTCCGTATCGCAGCACGCCAGGAGCGATCCCCGGCGGCGCCCGCTCGCGCTCCTCGCGCTCGCGGTCGCCTTGTTCGTCCTGGCCGTCCTCGCCCGCGTGGCGCACGCCCAGGAAGACGTCACGGTCGGGCGGATCGGCCGGATCGCCGGGGAGGTCACGCTGATCCGCGGCAGCCAGTCGGTGCCGGCCAGTTCCGGCATGGCGGTGCGCCAGGAGGATGCGGTGGCCACCGGCGCGGACGGGAGGGTCGAAGTCGTGTTCAACGACGGCTCGATCCTGGCGCTCGGCAGCGGGACCAGCGTCTCGATCGCCGCCTACGCCGCGCCGAGCGGCGGGGCGGGGCGGGCGCTGCTCGACCTGATCGACGGCATCCTGCGGCTCTCCCTGGCTCCCGGGCGCAGCTGGCGGAGCTTCGAGCTGCGCAGCGCCACGGCGGTCGCCTCGGTCCGCTCGACCGACTGGATCGTCGACGCCGGCCGGGCGTCGACGGCGGTGTTCGTGGTCGAGGGCAGGGTGGCGGTCGACAGCCGCGCCGGCCTCGGCGGCATCGTGCTGGAGGCCGGCCAGGGCACCGACGTGCGGGCGGGGGAAGCGCCGACCGCTCCCAAGACCTGGGGTCAGAAGCGGGTCGACGACGTGCTCGCGCGGACCCGGCTGCCCTGACGGCGGAGGGGCGACGCCGATGGCTGCGTCCCCACGCATGCTGGTGCCCTGGCGTCATGCCGCCGCCATCGCGGCGATCACGCTCTCCGTGGCGGCGGCCTATGCCGGTCTGCGGGATGCTCCGCCCATCGCGACCTTCGAGAGCCAGACCCTGGGCTGGCGCTTCCAGCTGCGCGGATCCGCATCGCCGCCCGACTCCGTCGCGGTCGTGGCGCTCGATGACCGGACGCTCGCCCGGTTCAACGCCTGGCCGCTGCCGCGCAAGCTGCTCGCCGAGGCGGTGGCCGCGGTGGATGCGGCCGGCGCCACGGCGATCGGGCTGGACCTGCTGCTGCTCGAGCCCGAAGGGCTGACCTCGTCGGCCGGGGATCGTGCGTTGCGAGAGGCGCTGCTTGCCGCCGAGAACGCCGTGCTCGGCATGGCCTTCACCTTCGGGCCGGCCGACGAGGCCGCCACGGCAGCGGATGCGCTCGCGGCTTCCGCCTTCAAGATCGTCAGGCGGGATGCGGCGGACGCGCCGCTGCCGCGCCCGGCGACCGGAGCGCTGCTGCCCGCCGCGCCCTTCCGCGACCTGCAGCTCGGTCACGTCAACGTGCCTGTCGACGAAGGAAGCTCGCTCCAGCGGCTCGCGCTCGCGATCGGCTTCGCAGACGTCCATGTGCCGGGGTTTCCGGTAGCGCTGGCCGCCCGGCATCTCGGCGTGCCGGTGGACGAGCTCGAGCTCCAGCTCGGACGCGGCCAGGACCGCCGCGGCCCGGGCGTCGCGATCGGGGAGCGCTTCGTGCCGGCCGATCCGGCACTCCGCATGGTGCTCAACTCCTATGGGCCGACCGGGACGGTGCCGACCCATTCCCTCGTCGATCTGCTGGACGGCCGCCTGCCGGAAGGCGCGCTCGCCGGCCGCGTCGTGATCATCGGCGCGACGGCGCTCGGGGTGGGCGACACCTTCGCCACGCCGTTCAGCGGCGAGCTGCCGGGCGCCGAGGCGCTCGCCACCGCCGCGGCGAACATGATCGACGGGCGGGTCCTGGTCCGCGATCTGCGGACAGCGCAGATCGACATCGCGGCCATCCTGCTGCTCGGCGTCGCGATCTTCCTGCTGGCGCAGCTGCCGTCGCCGGCCGCCGCGGCGATCGCCGGGATCGGCCTGCTGTTCGGCTGGCTCGCCGTGGCGCAGCTCGCCTTCGAGACGCGGCAGCTCTGGCTCGACGTCACCTTCCCGAGCCTGGCGGTGCTGCTCAACGCCGCATGGGTCGCCGCCGGCCGCCTCGCGTTCGAGCACCGCCTGCGCGGCGTCGCCGAGCGGCAGCGGCAGAACCTCTCCCGCTACCATTCGCCGCTCATCGCCGAGGTCCTGGCCGAGGACGAGGCCGCCGCGCTCGACGGGCGGACGCAGCCGGCGGCGATCCTGTTCATCGACGTGGCCGGCTTCACCGGCCGCAGCGCCAGGATGGGCCCGGAGGGAACGGCGCGCTTCCTCCGGGATTTCCACGGCCGTGTCGAGCAGGCGGTGCTCCGCCATGGCGGCGTGCTCGAGCAGTTCACCGGCGACGGCGCCATGGTGATCTTCGGCGTGCCGCGCCAGAGCCGGGACGATGCCGCGGCGGCGCTCGCCTGCGGGCGCGAGCTGGCGGCGGCGGTCGAGCGCTGGAGCGCCGAGCTGGTCGCGGCCGGAGAACCGCCGGTCAGCGTCGGTGTGGGCATCCATTACGGCCCCGTCGTGATCGCCCGTCTGGGCGG
>DAIMFL010000083.1:11610-15098 GCA_036724615.1 Alphaproteobacteria bacterium
GGGCGGGCGGGAGCAGATCCAGCTCACCGCGGCCGGCGAGACGGTCAACCTCGCGAGCCGCCTGGAGGCGCTGACCCGGGCGCATCACGCCGCGATCGTCGTGTCCGAGACGCTGGCCGACACGGTCCGCGGCCTCGGGCGGGCCGAGCTCCTGACCGGCTTCGAGGAGCTGGCGCCCCAGGCGGTGCGCGGGCTCGACCGCCCGGTGGCGGTCTGGGTGCTGCGGCAGCTTGCCGCCTGACTTGCCTCGGATGGCGGAACCGGCTCCCGCCGGTTCCCGCAGGACAGGCAGGCTCCGGGTACCCGTAAACAATCCGTTTACCTCCGGACTATGATAATTACTGCAGGGTCGATAGCTTTGACGGAGCAGGGGACGGACATGGTCATGCCGAGGACGGATGGAAACGCGTCGCAGGCCGACCGCAGGCAGTGGGAACGCTATCCCCCGGACGGTCAGACCTCGGTCACCTTGGCCTCCGGCGGGCGCGCCTTTCCATGCGAGCTCCTGGACCTGTCGCTGGGCGGCGCCCGGCTCAAGCTGGCCGCTGACCTTCCGGAGGACGGTGACGTCGTCCTGCAGCATCACGTGGCCGGATTGTTCTTCGCATCCCCCGCCTGGCGGCGTGCCGGCGAGATCGGCCTCCGGTTCCGCTCTCCCGTGCAGAGCCGTGAGCACGCTCTGCAATGCGCCGCGGTGCTGCTGTACGGCGACGCCGACCAGGCGACCGCGCAGACGGCCGCTTCGGGCCGGCGCTAGGGGCTCGTCCCGGTCGGTCGACATCCTGTCGGCGCACCGGCCGGGCGATCGCCCGCGGCCGCTCCGACGGCGGCCCCGCGAATGTCGGAAGGAATGCGAGTGACGGGCAGCACCGATACGCGTGCATGGCGCCCGCCCGACCCCGAGACGGGCGGCGAGGCCGCGCCGGAAGCGGGCGAGCACGGCTTCGCGCTCGATTCGGCGGGGTTCGAGGAGCTGCTCGAAGCGTCGCAGGCCGGCATCTTCCGGACCGGCCCGAACGGAGAGATCGTCTACGCTGCGGGCGCGCTTTTCAAGCGCGTCGGCCTCGCCGGCCCCGGACCGTGGGGCGACCGCTGGCTCCAGTTCCTGCACCCTGACGAGAGGCAGCGCATCAAGGACGGCTTCGATGCGGCCGTCGCCGCGCGGGCGCCGTTCCGGGCCGAGTACCGGCTGAGCCCGGCCGAGGGGCAGGAGCGTTGGGTCCTCACCCTCGCCTGGCCTCAGTTCGATGCCGCGAATCGCTATCTCGGCCATGTCGGCAGCTCGACCGAGATCACCGAGCAGAAGCAGACGGAGCTGCGGCTGCGCGACAGCGAGGCGCTTTATCGGTCCGTCTTTGCCGCGCTCGGCGACGGCATCATCCTCGTCGATGCCGAGGGCGTGATCCTGGAGACCAACGCCCGCGCGGCGGAGATCCTGGGCGTTCCCGCCGAGACGCTGACGAGACGGCATCTCCGGGACCTCTATCGACAGCTGTCGAACGAGGACGGCACGCCGATCCCGCCGGAGCAGCGCCCGGACCTGGTCGCGCTTCGGACGGGGAAGCCCTCGGCCGACTGGATCCTCCTGGTCGAGCGTCCCGACCTGAGCCGCGTCTGGATCAGGGCGAAGCACCAGCCGCTCATCCGCCCAGGCGCGGGCTCGCCGCACGGCGTGATCGTGTCGCTCGTCGACGTCACCGACCGGCGCAACACCGAGGCGGCGCTGCGCCGCGCCAAGGAGCAGGCCGAGGCGGCGAACCGCACCAAGTCGGCCTTCCTCGCCAATATGAGCCACGAGCTGCGCACGCCGCTCAACGCCATCATCGGCTTCGCCGAGATCATGCGCGACGAGCTTTTGGGCCCGATCGGCGCGGCGCACTACAAGGAATACGCGGCCGACATCTTCCTGAGCGGGCGGCATCTGCTCGACCTCATCAACGACATCCTCGATCTGTCGAAGGTGGAGGCCGGCAGGCTGGAGCTGCACGACGAGCAATGCGATCTGCCGGAGATCCTCGCCTCGTCGATGCGCCTGATGAGCGAGCGCGCCCACGCAAACGATCTGCGGATCGAGCAGCGCTTCCCGCCGCGCCTGCCGCTGCTGCGCGCCGACGCGCGCAGCCTGAAGCAGATCCTGCTGAACCTCGTCTCCAACGCGATCAAGTTCACTCCGCCGGAAGGGCGCATCATCATCAGCGCGGTGGCCGATGCCGAATCCTTCCGCTTCGCGGTCAAGGACACCGGGATCGGCATGACGCCGGAGGGCGTGAAGAAGGCGCTCGAAGCCTTCGGCCAGGTCGACAGCTCGCTCAGCCGCCGCTACGAGGGCACCGGCCTCGGCCTGCCTCTGACGCGGGCGCTGATCGAGCTCCATGGCGGCCGGCTCGAGATCGAGAGCGCTCTCGGCGAGGGCACCTGCGTCACCGCGATCTTCCCGGCCGAGCGCATCATCCGCGACACGCCGCCGGCCTGACTGGCCGCTCCCTTCCTTTTCAGATGAACGCCGGATGAACGGCCCGCTCAGGGCCGGTTCAGTGCCGGTCGTCCATTCTCCGCCCCGTCGATTGGGGCGCGGCCGGCCGAATCCGGCGGCGCGCCCGCAGATGGAGGACGGACATGAAACGGACGAAGACGATCGCGTTGCTGGTGGCCGCCGCCCTGGCGCTTGCCGCCTGCCAGAACACCGGCATGGGCACGAAGGAGGGCGTCGGCACCGTGGTCGGCGCCGCGGGCGGCGCCTGGGCCGGATCGACCATCGGCAAGGGCACCGGACGCATCGTCGCGACCGCCGCCGGCACGCTGCTCGGCGCGTTTCTCGGCAACCAGATCGGCCGCTCGCTCGACCGCGTCGATCAGATGCATGCGGAGCAGACGGCGCAGGCCGCGCTCGAGCGCTATCCCGACGGGCAGTACGCGCGCTGGGACAACCCGAACACCGGCCACTCCGGCTACACCGTGCCGACGGCTACCTACGAGGCGGCGCCCGGCCAGTATTGCCGCGAGTACCAGACCGCCGTGGTGATCGACGGCCAGACCCAGTCCGCCCACGGCACCGCCTGCCGCCTTCCGGACGGCACCTGGCAGGTCCAGAGCTGATCATGCCCGCCATCTCCGCGACAATGCCCTCGCCCCCGCCCGCTCCCGCGACGCGGGAGAGGGACAGGGCGAGGGGCTTCTTCGCTCGGCGCACGGTTGGCACCGTCGGCCGGCAGATGAGTGCCTTGGCCGTACCGCTGGCGCTGTTCCTGGCCTTCGCCGCCCCTGCCGCCGCCGACTACTACAACGCCGTCACCGCCTATGAGCGGGGCGAGTTCGCGACGGCGCGGGGCGAGCTCGAGCCGCTGGCGGCGGCCGGCGACCCGCGCGCGCAGCTCCTGCTCGGCCGCATGTATGCGGACGGGAAGGGCGTCGTGCAGGACTATGTCCGCGCGCACCAGCTGCTGAACCTGGCCGCGGCCGCCGGGCTGGAGGGCGCGAGCGCCGCCCGC
>DAIMFL010000084.1:0-14860 GCA_036724615.1 Alphaproteobacteria bacterium
GTCAAAGATCAGCGCCAGATGAGCCTTGGACTTGCCCATGCCTAAACCGGACAGCCGTGGGTCAAGCCCGCGCATGACAAAAACCTTACGTCTCTGTGTCTCTGTGCCTCTGTGGTGACTCTTCCCCGGGGCGCGGCGGCTAGCGGTTGCGCCCCGTCCCTGCGGCGAAGCGCACGGCTTCCTGGGCGGCGCGGATGAGGGCGCGGGCCTTGTTGCAGCTTTCCTGGAACTCGCCTTCCGGGTCGCTGTCATAGACCACGCCGCCGCCGGCCTGGACGTACATGACGCCGTCCTTGACCACTGCGGTGCGCAGCGCGATGCAGGTGTCCATCGCGCCGTTCGCGGAGAAATAGCCGATCGCCCCGGCATAGATGCCGCGCCGCTCCGGCTCCAGCTCGTCGATGATCTCCATCGCGCGGATCTTCGGCGCGCCGGAGACCGTGCCGGCCGGGAACCCCGCGATCAGCGCATCCATCGCGTCGTGCTTTCCGTCGATCGTCCCCTCGACGTTCGAGACGATGTGCATGACGTGCGAATAATACTCGATGGTCATCCTGTCGGTGACCTTCACCGAGCCGATCTGCGCCACCCGGCCGACGTCGTTGCGGCCGAGATCGAGCAGCATCAGATGCTCGGCGAGCTCCTTAGGGTCGGCGAGGAGCTCGGCGGCGAGCGCCCGGTCCTCGGCGGAGGAGGCGCCGCGCCGCCGCGTGCCGGCGATCGGGCGGATGGTGATCTTGTCGTCCCGGAGCCGCACCAGGATCTCGGGGCTCGATCCCACCACCGCGAAGCCGCCGAAATCGAGGAAGAACAGGAACGGCGAGGGATTGACGCGCCGCAGCGCCCGGTAGAGCGAGAAGGGCGGCAGGCGGAACGGCACGGAGAAGCGCTGCGACAGCACGACCTGGAAGATATCGCCGGCGACGATGTACTCCTTCGCCTTGCGCACCATCTCGTGGAAGGCCTCGCGCGTCATGTTCGACTGCGGCTCCGCCAGCTCCTCGAGATCGCGGCCGTCGCCGCGCGTGTGCGGCAGGTTGCGGTCGAAATCGGCGGCCGTGTCGGCCAGCCGCTCGCAGGCCTGGGCATAGGCGGCGCGGGCGCTCATGTCGGCCTGCGGCCAGACGGGGGTCACCACCGTCACCAGGTCCTCGACATTGTCGAACACGGCGATGACGGTCGGGCGCAGGAACATGGCGTCGGGCAGGCCGAGCCGGTCGGGATTGCCGTCCGGCAGGCGCTCCATCAGCCGGACGGTGTCGTAGCTCAGATACCCGAACAGGCCCGCCGCCATCGGCGGCAGCTCCTCCGGCGTGTCGATGCGGCATTCCGCGACCAGCGCGCGCAGCGAATCGAGCGCATGGCCGGGGCAGGGCACGAAGGCGTCGGGGTCGCTGCGCACCTGCCGGTTCATCTCGGCGGTGTCGCCGCGGCAGCGCCAGATGAGGTCGGGCTTCAGCCCGATGAAGGAATAGCGGCCGCGCACCGCGCCGCCTTCCACCGATTCCAGCAGGAAGCTGTTCGGCCGCCCGTCGGCCAGCTTCAGCATCGCCGAGACCGGTGTCTCCAGGTCGGCGACCATCGTGGTCCAGACCACCGCGGGCCGCCCCGCGGCGTAGGCGGCCGCGAAGGCCTCGAAATCGGGCAGGACCTGCATGGCCGGTCAGAACAGGTTTTCGATCGACGCCTGATCGATCGAGACGGGGATTTCCTGCTGCACCGCCGCCATGAATCCGTTCACCAGGTCGGCGGCCATCGCCCCGCGGAGGGAATCGTTGATCTGGCTGATCACCGCCGGCTGGTCGGTCGGCGCCGGCTGGCGGATCTCGGCGAGCCGCATGATCACCTGGTCGTCGCCCGCGGGCGCGGCGGCGACCCCGCCCTGCTCCAGGGTGAAGAGCTTCGCCACCGCGCCGGAATCGAGCCAGGCTGCGGCATCGCTGCCGTCCCGGGTGAGGGCGCCGGAGGTCTTCACCTCCTGGCCAAGCTCGGTCGCGATCTCGGCCATGCCGGCGCCGCCCTCAAGGCGCTCGACGAGCGCGGCGGCCCGCTCCTCGGCGGCCTTCGCGCGCTGCGCGGCCATCCAGTCCGCCCGCACCCGGTCGCGAACCTCCTCCAGCGGGCGGATCGCCGCGGGGGTGACCGCGTCGACCCTGAGCATGTAATAGCCGCCGTCGGCCGCGTCGGTGAGGGGGCTCAGCTCGCCTTCCGCCGTCTCGAAGGCCGTGGCGGCAAGGCTCGGCTCCGCATCCGCCGCCGGCACCGTGGCGCCCTCCGCGTCCTTGCCCTGGGCGTCCAGCCCGGGGATCTGGACGACATCGAGGTCGAGCTTCGACGCCGCCTCCTCGAGCGTGGCCCCGCCGGCCAGCTCGTCCTCGAACTGATTGGCGATGCTGACGATGCTGTCCGTCGCCTGCTGCAGGGCGAGGTCGCGGGCGATCTGGTCGCGATGCCCGGCGAGCGTCGCCTCGCGCGCGGGCTCGACCGAGAGGACGCGGACCACGTGCCAGCCGAGCGCCGTCTCTATGGGATCCGAAATGCCGCCCTCGGGAACCGCGAACGCCGCGTCGGCGAGCTGCGGGAACAGGCCCGCGAGGCCCTGCTTGTCCACCGTGCCGAGATCGATCGGCTCGCCGCCCGTCGCCTTGCGGGCGATCTCGGCGAAGTCGACCCCGGAGCGCGCCTCCTCGGCGGCGCCTTTGGCGGTCAGCTCGTCGGCGAACACGATCTGCTCGAGCTGGCGCCGCTCCGGCTGGTCGAACTCCGCCTTCCGGCTCTCGAAGGCGGCTGCGATCTCGTCCTCGGGCACGCTGATCTCGTCGGCCAGAGCCTCGGGCGACAGCCGTACGACGGTGACGGCGCGCCGTTCCGGCGCCTGATAGCGGTCGGCGTTCTCCTGATGGAAGGCGGCGAGGTCGTCCTCGTCGGGCTCGGCGATCCCGGTCATGTCCGCGGCGGCGATGCGCAGCGTCTCCGCCACGCGCGCCTCGGACCGGTAGTCATGCACGGCGTTGACGAGGGTCGTCGGCACCTGGATCCCGGCGACCAGGGAGGCCGTGAGCTGGGTCCGCGCGATGTCGTTGCGCAGCCTGGCGACCAGAGCGGCCTCGGACATGCCGGTCTGGCGCAGCCAGGCGTCGAACCGGCCGCGGTCGAACTGGCCCGCCTCGTTCCGGAACACCGGATCGTTCTGAATGGCGCGGCGCACCGTATCGTCGTCCACCCGCATGCCCGTCCGGTCGGTGTAGACGGCGACCAGCGTCCGGGCGACCAGGTCGTTCACCACCCGGTCGTCGAGGCCGAGGGCGTTGGCCGTCTCGGTGTCGAGCGAGCCGCCGTAGCGCGCCTGGAGCTGCGAGAACTGCCGGCGGTACTCGTTCTGCAGCTCGGCCGGGCCGATCTGGACCGGTCCCACTTCGATCGGGGCGTCCGACCGGATGCCGATCTGGAAGATGTCCCCGATGCCCCACACGGCGAAGCTCGCGACGAGGACGACGAACAGGAGCTTGATGGCGATCTTCGAGACGCTGGAGCGGAGGAACAGGAGCATGGTGACCGGGGGGCGGCTTCCGAGTTGGCGGGATGACGGCGTCGACACGGACGGGCCCGGCCGGACGCGGCCGGCCGGCCGCAACGGTTTGAAATCGCGGGCATCATAGGGAGCGCCCCGGAGGGCGGCAATACGCTTGCCCCGGCCGCCGCCCGGCTGTCCGGCACGGGGGCCGCGCCGGTTGTCCGCCGATGCCCGCCATGCTAGGTACCCCCCGCGCCACGGGAACCGCAGCGGAAGGGGAAGGCTCCGGCATGCCACGCAACCGTCAGCTCATCGCGGGCAACTGGAAGATGAACGGTCGGCAGGCCTCGGCCGTGGCCCTGGCGCGGGAAATCGTCGCCCAGGCCGACGCCGGTCCGCTACGCTGCGACCTGCTGATCTGCCCGCCCGCGCCCCTGCTGGTCCCGGTCGGGACGGTGCTGGTCAGCGGGCCGGTCGCGCTCGGCGCCCAGGACTGCCATCCCGGCAAGGATGGCGCCCATACCGGCGACGTCAGCGCCGAGATGCTGGCGGATGTCGGCTGCCGGTTCGTCATCGTCGGACATTCGGAGCGCCGGACCGACCACGGCGAGACCGACGCCATCGTCCGGGCCAAGGCCGCGGCGGCCCATGGGGCGGGGCTCGTCGCCGTCGTCTGCGTCGGCGAGACGCTGGAGCAGCGCGACCGGGGGGAGGCCCTGGCGGTGGTCGAGCGGCAGGTGATCGGCTCCCTGCCCGAGGACAGCAGCCCCGAGAACACGGTCGTCGCCTACGAGCCGGTCTGGGCGATCGGCACCGGCCGGACCCCGACGCCGGAGGACGTCGCCGCGGTCCACGGCCATCTGCGCCAGACCCTGAGGCAGCAGGTCCGGGACGCCGACCGGCTGCGGATCCTCTATGGCGGGTCGGTCAAGCCCGACAATGCCGCGACCCTGCTCGCCGTGTCCGATGTGGACGGCGCGCTGGTCGGCGGGGCGAGCCTCAAGTCCAACGATTTCTGGGCCATCGCGGCAAGTTGCCCCTAGCGCCCATCCGGCCGAGGCATTAAATAGCGCCCGGGCTGCGGTCCCCCTTCTGATCCCGCGGAAAGCCACCATGGAACAGGTCGTCCTCGTCGTTCATCTGCTGCTGGCGGTCGCGCTGGTCGGCGTCGTCCTTCTGCAGAAGAGCGAGGGAGGGGGGCTCGGCATCGGCGGTGGCGGCGGCATGTCCGGATTCATGACCGGGCGCAGCCAGGCCAATCTGCTGACCCGCGCGACGGCGATCCTGGCCGCGGCCTTCATGGTGACGAGCCTGGTGCTCGCGGTCCTGGCGAGCGGCAGCACCCAGCCGCGGTCTATCTTTTATGTGCCGGCGAACACCGAGAGCGCGCCCGCGCCCGCCGGCGCGCCGGTTCCCGACGTCGCGCCCGAATCGTCTGCTCCGGCCCCCGCGCCCGAGCAGCCTGCGGCGCCCGCACCCGCTGCACCCGCGGAAGAGGGCGCGCCTGCGACGCCTTCCGTCCCGCTCGGCCAGTAGGGCCGGTCCCGAGTCTCCGGCGGCCAGGCCGCCAGCAACTGGCGCGGATTCCGCAGCAATCCGCGCGTCCGGAGGTTTGGCTTGCTGGACCACCGACTTCGTTCCATAACGTGAGTCCATGACGCGGTTCATCTTCATCACCGGCGGCGTGGTTTCCTCTCTCGGCAAGGGTCTCTCGGCAGCAGCGCTCGGCGCGCTGCTGCAGGCGCGGGGCTTCACCGTGCGCCTGAGGAAGCTCGATCCGTATCTGAACGTCGATCCGGGCACGATGAGCCCGTATCAGCACGGCGAAGTCTACGTCACCGACGACGGCGCCGAGACCGACCTCGACCTCGGCCACTACGAGCGCTTCACGGGCGTGCCGTCCAAGCGTGGCGACAACGTCACCACCGGGCGGATCTATTCGACCGTGATCGCGCGGGAGCGGCACGGCGACTATCTGGGGGCGACCGTCCAGGTCATTCCGCATGTCACCGACGCCATCAAGGAATTCGTTCTCGCGGATACCGGCGACGCCGATTTCGTGCTCTGCGAGATCGGCGGCACGGTGGGCGACATCGAAAGCCTGCCGTTCCTGGAGGCGATCCGGCAGCTCGGCAACGAGCTGGGGCGGGAGCGCAGCCTGTTCGTGCACCTCACCCTGCTGCCCTGGATCCCCTCGGCGGGCGAGCTCAAGACCAAGCCGACGCAGCATTCGGTGAAGGAGCTGCTCGGCGTCGGCATCCAGCCCGACATCCTGCTCTGCCGCTGCGACCGGGAGATCCCGCCGGAATCGCGCCGGAAGATCGCGCTGTTCTGCAACCTGCGGCCGGAGCGCGTGATCCCGGCCCTCGACGTCGACACGATCTACCAGGTGCCGATCGCCTATCACGGCCAGGGCTTCGACACCGAGGTGTGCAAGCATTTCGGCCTGCCCTCCGACCCGCCCGATCTCGGGCGCTGGCATCACATCGTCGAGCGGGTGCGCGCGCCGGAGGGCGAGGTGTCGATCGCCGTCGTCGGCAAGTACACCTCGCTGCTCGACTCATACAAGTCGCTGGCCGAGGCTCTGGTCCATGGCGGGATCGCCAACAACGCCCGCGTCAACCTGAACTGGATCGACTCCCAGGTCTTCGAATCGGAGGACGCCGTTCATTACCTCGAGGACGTCCACGGCATCCTGGTACCGGGCGGCTTCGGCGAGCGCGGGGCGCAGGGCAAGATCCAGGCCGCCTGCTTCGCGCGCGAGCGCCAGGTGCCCTATTTCGGCATCTGCTTCGGCATGCAGATGGCGGTCATCGAGGCGGCGCGGAACCTCGCCGGCATCGAGAAGGCGGGCTCGACCGAATTCGGGCCCTGCGAGGAGCCGGTGGTCGGGCTGATGACCGAGTGGCTGCGCGGCAACGAGGTGGTGCGCCGCAGCGCCGGCAGCGATCTCGGCGGCACGATGCGGCTCGGCGCCTACGAGTGCATGCTGCAGCCTGGCAGCCAGGTGCGGGACATCTACGGCGCCGATCGCATCAGCGAGCGCCACCGGCATCGCTACGAGGTGAACATCAACTACAAGGACCGGCTGGAGCAGGTGGGCTTGCGCTTCTCCGGCCTGTCGCCCGACGGGGTGCTGCCCGAGATCGTCGAGCTGCCGGAGCATCCCTGGTATATCGGCGTGCAGTTCCATCCGGAGCTGAAGTCGAAGCCCTTCGACCCGCACCCGCTCTTCACGTCCTTCATCAAGGCCGCGATCGAGCAGAGCCGGCTGGTGTGACGATGACCGGACCCCGCCACGTCACGGTCGGCAACATCATCATCGGCAACGACCAGCCCCTGGCGCTGATCGCCGGGCCCTGCCAGCTCGAATCCCGCGCCCATGCCCAGGAGATGTGCCATGCGCTGGTCGAGATGACCGGTCGGCTCGGCATGGGGCTGATCTACAAGACGTCCTTCGACAAGGCGAACCGCACCAGCGCGAGCACGCCGCGCGGGCTCGGGCTCGAGAAGAGCCTGCCCATCCTGGCCGAGCTCAGGGAGGCCTTCGGCTGCGCCGTCCTGACCGACGTGCATCTGCCCGAGCAATGCAAGCCCGTGGCCGAAGCGGTCGACGTGCTGCAGATCCCGGCCTTCCTGTGCCGGCAGACCGACCTCCTGATGGCGGCGGGCGAGACCGGCCGCGCGGTCAACGTGAAGAAGGGGCAGTTCCTGGCGCCCTGGGACATGAGGAACGTGGCGGCGAAGATCGCCCAGACCGGGAACGAGAACATCCTGCTCTGCGAGCGCGGGGCGAGCTTCGGCTACAACACGCTCGTCTCCGACATGCGCAGCCTGCCAATCATGAAGGAGACCGGCTATCCCGTCGTGTTCGACGCCACCCATTCGGTGCAGCAGCCGGGCGGGCAGGGCACGTCGAGCGGCGGCCAGCGCGAGTTCGTGCCGGTTCTGGCCCGCGCCGCCGTGGCGATCGGCGTCGCCGCGGTGTTCATGGAGACCCACCAGGATCCGGACCGCGCGCCGAGCGACGGGCCGAACATGGTGCACCTGAAGGAGATGCCGGCGCTGCTCGGCACGCTCACTGAGTTCGACCGTCTGGCCAAGTCGCGCCCGGTCTAGCCGACGCGACAAGCGGCGGTGCGGCCCCCTCATCCTTCGACGGGCTCAGGATGAGGGATGGGAGAGAGAAAGGCTCCAGTGTACGCCTCGTCCTGAGCCTGTCGAAGGGCGAGGCGTCGGTGCAGGTCAGGCAGAGGCATCATGACCATCGAGCTCATCCGCCGCTTCGCGCGCAACAATGCGTGGTCGAATCATCGGCTGTTGAAGGCCTGCGCCGGGCTGTCCGAGGCCGAGTACAAGGCCCGGCGCACCAGCTTCTTCCCGTCGATCCACCTGACGCTCAACCACATCCTGCTGGTCGACTGGTACTATTACGACGCGCTGGCCGAAGGCGGCGGCGCGCTGGAGCTCTACGCGCTGAGCGACGAGCCCTGCGCGACCTTCGCGGAGCTCGATGCCGCGCAGCGGGAGAGCGATCGCAAGCTGGTCGCCTTCTGCGACGGAATCGGCGAGTCCGACCTCACCCGCATGGTCGCCGTGGTGCGGCCGGCCGCCCGGTACCAGGAGACGATCGGCGACCTTCTCAGCCATCTCTTCGTGCATCAGATCCACCATCGCGGCCAGGTCCACGCCATGCTGGCCGGGACCGCCGTCAAGCCGCCGCAGCTGGACGAGTTCTTCCTGGAGCAGGACGCGCCTCTGCGCGCGCAGGAGCTACGGGAGATCTCTCTGCAGCCGTGACGGCGCCCAGCCGGCCGGCATGTAGACGCGCTCCTGCGTTTCCTCCTCGGGGAGCCCGGCGCCGCAATCCGACCAGCGGAGGCGGCTTTCCACCCCGTAGTGATGATCGGGCGCGAACCGCTCCGGCTCGTCGAGGCTGCCGGCCATGAGGGCGATCGTCTCGCCGCCCAGGTAGTGCAGGAAGAGCGGCGCGCCGCAGGTGCCGCAGAAGCCGCGCTGCGCGATGTCGGAGGAGCGGTGGACGCTGGGCAACTGCCCGCTCCACTGCACATTGTCCTTCTCGAACCAGACGAGGACGGCGAAGGGCCCGCCCGTGGCGTGCCGGCAGATCCGGCAATGGCAGTAATGGACCGAGCGCGGCGTCCCCTCCGCGCAGTACCGCACCAGCCCGCAGAGACATCCGCCTGTCGTTACCATGGCAGCTCACTCCGCCGCGCTCAGCCGTTCCTCCCTGTAACTCCCGCCGCGCCAAAAGGCTTCATCCGGCGAACCGGGCAGCTTGCGCGCCCCGGCCCGCCTCGCTATGCCTTGGCGGCACAAGGAGGGAGTTCCTGCCCGATGACCGCCATTGTCTACATCCACGCCCGCGAGATCCTCGACAGCCGCGGCAACCCCACCGTCGAGGTGGACGTCCAGCTGGAGAGCGGCGCGTTCGGCCGCGCCGCCGTGCCGTCCGGCGCTTCGACCGGCGCCCACGAGGCGGTGGAGCTCAGGGACGGCGACAGGAAGCGCTACGGCGGCAAGGGCGTCCGGAAGGCGGTGGCCGCGGTGAACGGCGAGATCTTCGAGGCGCTTTCCGGCCTGGACGCCGAGGACCAGATCAAGCTCGACCGCATGATGATCGAGCTGGACGGCACGCCCAACAAGTCCCGGCTCGGCGCGAACGCGATCCTGGGGGTGAGCCTCGCCGTGGCCAAGGCGGCCGCCGCCGATGCGGGCCTGCCGCTCTACCGCTACGTCGGCGGCGCCGCGGCGCGGATCCTGCCGGTGCCGATGATGAACATCGTCAATGGCGGCGCCCATGCCGACAACCCGATCGATCTCCAGGAATTCATGATCATGCCCGTCTCGGCCGGCAGCCTGGCCGACGCGGTGCGGATCGGGGCCGAGGTCTTCCAGGCGCTCAAGAAGAAGCTCAAGGACTCCGGCCACAACACCAATGTGGGCGACGAAGGCGGCTTCGCCCCGAACCTCGCCAGCGCCGATGCCGCGCTCGGCTTCATCATGCAGGCGATCGAACAGGCCGGGTACCGGCCGGGCGAGGACGTGGTGCTCGCGCTCGATGCCGCCTCCACCGAGTTCTTCAAGGACGGCAAGTACCGCATGGAAGGCGAGGGCAGGGCCCTCGACGCCGGCGGCATGGTCGCGTTCTACCAGGACCTTTGCGCACGCTACCCGATCGTGTCGATCGAGGACGGCATGGCCGAGGACGACTGGGAGGGGTGGAGGGCGCTCACCGAGGCGATCGGTAAAACCGTGCAGCTGGTGGGCGACGATCTGTTCGTCACCAATCCGAAGCGCCTCGCCGAGGGCATCGGCAAGGGCGTCGCCAACGCCATCCTGGTGAAGGTGAACCAGATCGGCACGCTGACCGAGACGCTGGAAGCCGTCGAGATGGCCCACAAGGCGGGCTATCGCGCGGTGATGTCCCACCGCTCCGGCGAGACGGAGGATGCCACCATCGCCGATCTGGCCGTCGCCACGAATTGCGGGCAGATCAAGACCGGGTCGCTGTCGCGCTCCGATCGCCTCGCCAAGTACAACCAGCTCATCCGGATCGAGCAGGGGCTCGGCCCCGCCGCGCAGTATGGCGGGGCCGCCGCCGTAAGGCGGCGGTAGGATAATTTCCCCTCGCCCTCCCGCGACGGGAGGGTCGACGTTCGAGTCATTTCCGCCACAGCGCGGCTCGGGATTCCGCGCATCCCGCCGATAGCCCTTGACCCGCGCGAATCGGCTGTGATTCGCTCGGGCCCGATGAGCATCCTTCACGAGCTTCGCAAGCGCGCGCGACAGATCACCCTGCCCATCCTGGGCGCCTGCGTGGTCGGCTATTTCGCCTATCACGCCGTGCAGGGCGATCGCGGCATCATCGCCTGGATGGTGCTGAACCAGCAGATCGAGGAGGCGCGCGCGGCCCAGGCGGAGCTCGCCGCCGAGCGCGCCACGCTGGAGCATCGCGCCCGGCTGCTGCGGCCCGACAGCCTCGATCCCGACATGCTGGAGGAGCGGGCCAGGGTCATGCTCAATCTCGCCCATATGGACGAGCTGGTCATCCCGCTTGCCGGCCCGCCCGCCCCCGGATCGCCGGCGGCAGGGGCCGTTCCGCCGGCCGAGCCGGCGTCCGTCGCGCCGTAACGTCTATCAAGTTAATCTAGAATAACCCAATACAGTCAAGTATTTGGCGCGGCTTGCTTTCTGCGGGGCCGCAGTTTACATATCAGGTAATATTGTTTCGCCACACTGGATCGGCGGAACGTCAGGGGCGCGGCATCCGTTCGGGAGGGATCATGGCCACCACCGCAAAGCGGAAGTCGAGATCTGCCGATCCGGCAGCGGACACAGCGGAGCTTCTCCAGTTCTACCGCGACATGCTGCTGATCCGCCGCTTCGAGGAGAAGGCGGGCCAGCTCTACGGCATGGGGCTCATCGGCGGGTTCTGCCACCTCTATATCGGCCAGGAGGCCGTCGTCGTCGGCATGCAGGCGACGATCGAGGAGGGCGACACGATCGTCACCAGCTACCGCGACCACGGCCACATGCTCGCCTGCGGGATGGACCCGAAAGGGGTGATGGCCGAGCTCACCGGCCGCCGCGGCGGATACTCCAAGGGCAAGGGCGGCTCGATGCACATGTTCAGCCGCGAGAAGAACTTCTTCGGCGGCCACGGCATCGTCGGCGCCCAGGTGCCGATCGGCACCGGCCTCGGCTTCGCCCATCGCTACCGGGAGAACGGCGCGGTCAGCCTCACCTATCTCGGCGACGGCGCGGTCAATCAGGGCCAGGTCTACGAATCCTTCAACATGGCGGCGCTCTGGAAGCTGCCGGTCGTCTACATCATCGAGAACAACAAATACGCCATGGGGACCAGCCTCGAGCGCGGCTCCGCCCGGCCCGATCTCCATCAGCGCGGCCAGGCCTACGGCATCCCGGGCCAGCAGGTCGACGGCATGGACGTGCTGGCGGTGAAGGCGGCGGGCGAGAAGGCGGTCGCCCATGCCCGCTCCGGCAAGGGCCCGTACATCCTGGAAATGCTGACCTACCGCTATCGCGGCCACTCCATGTCCGATCCGGCGAAGTACCGGACCAAGGAGGAGGTCGCCCGCATGCGCCAGGAGCACGACCCGATCGACCAGCTGCGCAAGCGGCTGCTCGACGCCGGCCATGCGGACGAGGCCGCGCTCAAGGAGATCGACCGCGAGATCAAGGAGATCGTCTCCGAGGCGACCGAATTCGCCCAGCAGAGCCCGGAGCCCGACCCGTCCGAGCTGTGGACGGACGTGCTCGTCGAGGCCTGACCGCGCGTCCAAGGGGAAGACATGCCGACCCAGATCCTGATGCCTGCCCTGTCGCCGACCATGACCGAGGGCAAGCTCGCCAAGTGGCTCAAGGCCGAAGGCGACGACGTCCGCGCCGGCGACGTGGTCGCCGAGATCGAGACCGACAAGGCGACCATGGAAATCGAGGCGACCGACGAGGGCAGGCTGGCGAAGATCCTGGTGCCGGCCGGCACGGAAGGGGTCGCGGTGAACACGCCGATCGCCGTCATCGCCGAGGAGGGGGAAGCCGTGGATGCGGCGCCGGCGGAAGCCGCCGCGCCGGTGAAGGAGACGCCGAAGCAGGCGGGCGCCGCCCCGGCGGGGACCGCCCGGCCGGCGACGGGAGCGGCGCCGGCGCAGCCGAAGCCTGAAACCCTGGCCCCGGCGGCGGAACCGGAATACTCCGGAGAAACCGTCCGGCTCACCGTGCGCGAGGCCCTGCGCGACGCGATGGCGGAAGAGATGCGGCGCGACGGCACGGTCTTCCTGATGGGCGAGGAGGTCGGCGAGTACCAGGGCGCCTACAAGGTGAGCCAGGGCCTGCTCGACGAGTTCGGGGCGAAGCGCGTCATCGACACGCCGATCACCGAGCACGGCTTCGCCGGGCTCGGCGTCGGCGCGGGCTTCGCCGGGCTGCGCCCCATCGTCGAGTTCATGACCTTCAACTTCGCCATGCAGGCGATCGACCAGATCATCAACTCCGCCGCAAAGACGCTCTACATGTCCGGCGGGCAGATGGGCTGCCCGATCGTGTTCCGCGGCCCGAACGGCGCGGCGGCCCGCGTCGCCGCCCAGCATTCGCAGTGCTATGCCAGCTGGTACGCCCATTGCCCGGGCCTCAAGGTCGTGGCGCCCTGGTCGGCGGCCGATGCGAAGGGCCTGCTGAAATCGGCGATCCGCGATCCGAACCCGGTCATCTTCCTGGAGAACGAGATCCTCTACGGCCAGAGCTTCGACGTGCCGAAGAGCGAGGACTGGGTGGTGCCGATCGGCAAGGCGAAGATCGTCCGCCCCGGCAAGGACGTCACGATCACCGCCTTCTCGCTGATGGTCGGCCATGCGCTGGCGGCGGCCGACGCGCTTGCCGCGGAGGGCATCGAGGCGGAGGTGATCGACCTGAGGACGATCCGCCCGCTCGACACGGCGACGATCGTCGAGTCCGTGAAGAAGACGAACCGGCTGGTCAGCGTCGAGGAAGGCTGGCCCTTCGCCGGCATCGGCTCCGAGCTCTGCGCCGTGATGATGGAGCAGGCCTTCGACTGGCTCGACGCGCCGGTCGCCCGGGTGCACGGCGCCGACGTGCCGCTGCCCTATGCCGCCAACCTGGAGAAGCTCGCTCTGCCGCAGCCCGAGACCATCGTCGAGGCGGCGAAGCAGGTCACCTACCGCGCTTAGACATCAGATGACGCAGCGCCTCCCCCTTCACCCTGTCCCTCTCCCGCACCTGCGGGCGAGGGGACGCTGTCGCGGCGACCGGGCTCGTTACGGGAAGGACGCTCGAGGGGAAACGATGAGATGCCGATCAACATCCTGATGCCGGCTTTGTCGCCCACCATGACCGAGGGCACGCTCGCCAAGTGGCACAAGAAGGAAGGCGACGAGGTCAAGGCCGGCGACGTCATCGCCGAGATCGAGACCGACAAGGCGACGATGGAGGTCGAGGCGGTCGACGAGGGCGTGCTCGGCAGGATCGTCGTCCCCGCCGGCACCGAAGGCGTGAAGGTCAACGAGGTGATCGCCTATATCCTCGAGGAGGGCGAGGACGCGGGCGGCCTGCCCAAGGGCGACGCTGCGCCCGCGGCACAGCCCGAAGCGCCGAAAGGCGAGAGACCCGCCGAGGCTAAGCCCCAGCCCCAGCCCCAGCCCCAGCCCGAAGCGAAAGCCGGCGCCGCCGCGCCGCAGCCGGCAGAAACGGCCAAGGCCGGCGGTGGCGGCGAGCGCGTGATCGCCAGCCCGCTCGCCAGGCGCATGGCCGCCCAGGCCGGCATCGACCTTTCGGGCCTGACCGGCAGCGGGCCGCACGGGCGCATCGTCAAGGTCGACATCGAAAGCGCGATGGGCCGCGGCAAGGCGGCGCCCGCAGCCGCGCCCGCCGAGGCCCCGGCGGCACCTGCCGCTGCGAAACCGGCGCCCGCGCCCGCGGCGGGCATGCCGGCCTATGAGGACAAGCCGCTCTCCCGCATGCGCAAGGCGATCGCGCGCCGCCTCACCGAGGCGAAGCGCGACATGCCGCATTTCTACCTGACCGTCGATTGCGAGATCGACGCGCTCCTCAAAATGCGCGCGGAGCTCAACGCGAAGGCCGAGGGCGCGTACAAGCTGTCGGTCAACGACTTCGTCATCCGCGCCGCCGCGCTCGCGCTCAAGAAGGTGCCGGCCGCCAATGTCGGCTGGATGGGCGAGGCGCTGCGCTGGTACCAGACCGTGGACGTTTCGGTGGCGGTCGCCATTCCCGACGGGCTCATCACGCCGATCGTCAAGAATGCCGACGCCAAGGGCCTCGCCACCATCGCCAACGAGATGAAGGATCTCGCCGGCCGCGCCCGCGACGGCAAGCTCGCGCCGCACGAATACGAGGGCGGCACGTTCAGCATCTCGAACCTCGGCATGTACGGCATCCGCGAGTTCTCCGCGGTCATCAACCCGCCGCAGGCCGCAATCCTGGCGGTGGGCGCCGGCGAGCAGCGGCCGGTGGTGAAGGGCGGCGCGCTCGCCGTCGCGACCGTCATGACCTGTACCTTGTCCGTCGACCATCGCGCGATCGACGGGGCGGTCGGGGCCGAGTTCCTGGCCGCGTTCAAGAAGCTGGTCGAAGAGCCGCTCACGATGCTGCTGTAGGAGCAACGCCATGGCCGAGACCAGCTTCGATGTGATCGTCGTCGGCGGCGGCCCCGGCGGGTATGTCGCCGCGATCCGCGCGGCCCAGCTCGGCCTGAAGACCGCCGTCGTCGAGCGCGAGCATCTGGGCGGCATCTGCCTCAACTGGGGCTGCATCCCGACCAAGGCGCTG
>DAIMFL010000085.1:0-14697 GCA_036724615.1 Alphaproteobacteria bacterium
CGGCCGCGGTCACGGTCGTTGTCGCGGCGGCCGCCCTGAGACGGCTGCTCGGCGCCGGCCTGCGGCTCCAGGTTCATCCAGTCCCAGAACGACTCCTCCTCCTCGGCGGCACCCTCGGCGGGCGGTGCTGCCGGTTCGGGGGTGGCGGAGGAGCCGGTTCCGGCGGTCTGGGCGATTGCGGGAGACAATGCCGCGGCGGCGAGGACGACCGCGGCGGAGGCGATCAGCGATTCGAGTCGCAGGCTGGACATGACGCCACCTCCAAAGGACTCGAAATCATACCAGTTAAAGAATCAATCTATGCCCGGATCGGAACTCTGTCCAATTCGGCCGCCGGCGAGGCGCCGCGGCAAGGCGTGCCTCTGATGCGCATCTGCCATGCCGGTGCGACGATCGGGCCCCCTTTGCCATAGGATCGGAAAGCCACATATGGGGCAGGGCGGTCGGGGGCTGCGCCGCCTTCGCCGCCATCCCGTCCCGCCGAGCGCCGACCCACCGACAGAACCGACCGGAGACGCCATGACCTGCGCCTTGTTCACGCCTTACCGCCTGGGCCCGACCGAGCTTGCTAACCGTATCGTCGTCTCGCCCATGTGCCAGTACAGCGCGCAGGACGGCGCCGCGACCGGCTGGCATCACATCCATCTGGGCCAGTTCGCCCTGTCGGGTGCCGGGCTCGTCTTCGTCGAGGCGACGGCGGTCGAGCCCGCCGGGCGGATCACGCCGGGCTGCCTGGGACTCTATTCCGACGCGACCGAGGCGGCGCTGGCCGGGGTGGTGCGGGGCTTCCGCGCCGAGGCCGGGGCGACGCGCATCGGCATCCAGCTCGCCCATGCCGGCCGCAAGGCCGCGAGCCGGCGCCCCTGGGAGGGCGGCGGCGGCCTGCCGCTGGGCGAGGGCGGCTGGCCGACCGTGGCGCCCAGCGCCGTCGCCTTCGACGACGGTCGCGATGCGCCGCAGGCGCTCGACACGGCCGGGCTCGCGCGCATCCGCGACGCCTTCGTCGCTTCGGCCCGCCGCGCCGTGCGCATCGGCTTCGACGCCATCGAGCTGCACATGGCGCACGGTTATCTGCTCCACCAGTTCCTGTCGCCGCTCGGCAATCGCCGGGACGACGCCTATGGCGGGGCGCTGGAGAACCGGCTGCGCTTCCCGCTCGAGGTGTTCGACGCGGTGCGCAAGGTGGTGCCGGAGACGATCGCGCTCGGCGTGCGCGTCTCCGCCACCGACTGGATCGAGGGCGGCTGGACGCCGGACGAGACGGTCGCGCTGGCCAAGGCGCTCGAGCGGCGCGGCTGCCGCTTCATGGACGTATCGACGGGCGGGATCAGCACCAAGGCGAAGATCGCGCTGGCGCCCGGCTATCAGGTGCCCTTCGCGGCGCGCGTCAGGGCCGCCACCGCCCTGCCGGTGATGGCGGTCGGGCTGATCGCCGAGCCGCAGCATGCCGAGTCGATCGTGGCGTCGGGCCAGGCGGACCTGATCTCTCTCGGCCGCGTCATGCTGGACGATCCGCGCTGGCCCTGGCGCGCCGCCGCGGCGCTCGGCGCGGAGGCGAGCCTGCCGGACCAGTACGGCTATGCCGTCGGCGCCCGCTGGCGCGAGCTCGCCAGGCAGCCGGCCGCGGCGGCGGAGTAGCGCCGCCCCTCAACCGTCGCCGTCCGGCCTCCCCTCGGGCGGCTTCGGGGCATAGGCCTCCGGCAATCCCTCCGGCAGGAAGTCGGCGAAGCTCAGCTGCCGGAATTCCGCCTCGTCGATCAGGCGGATCTCGTCGCCGGCGAACAGCATGCGCTTGCCGACCGTCGGGAACACGCCGATGTCGAAGCCGCTATGCTCGCCGCCCATCAGGTAGACGAGGTCCTCGTCATAGGGGTTGGTCAGGTGATGACCGACCGACGGCGCGGTGAAGCCCATGAAATCGCCGGGCCCGACCTCGACGACGCGGTCGCCGATCTCCGCCCGGCCGCGGCCGGACAGGATGTAGACGAACTCCTCGTCCCGCATGTGCCAGTGGTGGATGAAGGATTCCTTTCCCGGCGGGATCCGCGCCAGGCTGAGCGACAGCCGCGATAGCCCGACCGGCCGGCCGAG
The DNA here is from genome assembly GCA_036724615.1 of Alphaproteobacteria bacterium. Classification (GTDB taxonomy): domain Bacteria; phylum Pseudomonadota; class Alphaproteobacteria; order Dongiales; family Dongiaceae; genus DAIMFL01. Next base: position 2,092 of record DAIMFL010000085.1, read on the forward strand.
CGAGCGCAGATAGACGTCCGACTTCGGGTTCAGCGGATGGCGGACATGCAGCTCGGGCGCCGCGGCGAGGTCGGCGGCGCTGAGCAGGCAGGCCGCGGGTTTCGCTTGGTCGGACATGTGGTCGGACATGTGGTCGGACATGGCGTTTCCCCCTGTTCCGCGCGGGCGCCTTCGGCGCCGCGCCTATTGCCGCTGCGCGGCGATCCGCGCCGCCACCAGCTCCTGCAGCCGCCAGAGATAGCTGTCGTGGATGCCGAGCTCCTCCAGATGGCGCACGGTGTTCAGGAGATACTCGGCGCCGGAGCCCCAATGGCCGCAGGCCGTGGCGAGCACGTCGGCGGCGGAGTCGATGTCGACGCGGCCTGCATAGAAGGGACCGTTCCGGTCGGCGGTGAAGGCGAGCGCCCGGATCCGCCGTCCGCCGGCCCCGGCGGTGATCCAGCGCGGCGCATTGGTCATCGGCTTGACCGAGGTCTCGCGGCGGACCAGCGCGCCGAGCGCATCGACGAGGTCAGCTTTGGGTATGCGCTGCAGCACGCCGTGGCAGGAGCCGCCCCGGTCCAGCGCCATCATCAGCCCGGGGCAGTCGGCCGTGCCGCGCCAGCGCGTCACCCGGATGCAGAAGCGCCGGTGCCAGCCATGAAGCCGGGCATGGAGCTGGAGGTCGGTGGCGCAGGCCGGCCGCCAGATCAGCGAGCCATAGGCGAAGATCCAGAGCCCGTCGGCACCGGCCTTGCGGTGCGCGCGGTGCTGGGCCAGGAGCCGATCGGCGAGGACGTCGTAATCCGCCTCGTCCATCGGGGCCATGTTCGGCCCGCGATGGATCTGCGGCCCGGCGTCGGGCACCTCGCGGTGCACCCGGGCCACCAGCTCCGGCGTCAGGACGATGCGGCGCGACATCGCGCGCGAGATTAGCATTCCGCCGGGCCGGCCGGGAGCACCCGCCGGCCGGGCACGGGTCAGCGGAAGCGGCGGACCGGTGCGGGGCGGCGCGCCGGCGCTGCGGCGCGCGCTTCCTTGTGGCGGAAGGTGATGCGGCTCTTGGTCAGGTCATAGGGCGTCATCTCGACGGTGACCCGATCCCCGGCCAGGATCCGGATCCGATGCTTGCGCATCTTTCCGGAGGTGTAGGCGAGCGTCTCGTGGCCGTTCTCCAGGCGCACCAGGTAGCGCGCGTCGGGTAGCATGTCGACGACCACGCCGTCGAATTCGATCAGGTCTTCCTTGGACAAGGGCTGGTCCTCCGATTGTGGATGCGAAGCCGGCGCGGCTCGGAACGTAGGCCGACGCCCGGGCGGCGGGACCTCAGCGGAATCGGGACGGCGATCGACGGAAAAGGGCAGGCCGCCGGCCGGCCCGGCCGGCGGCGGAGGCGGGCGGGCGCATCCCCGAGGACGCGCCCGCTCCCGAAATCTGGCAGGCGGTCAGTCGACCTTCAGGTTGACGGCCGAGACCTTGCCCTGCTGACCGCGCTCGAGGTCGTAGCTCACCTTCTGGCCCTCGCGCAGCGTGCTGAGGCCGGCGCGCTCCACCGCCGAGATATGCACGAAAACGTCCTTCGAGCCGTCATCCGGCTGAATGAACCCGTAGCCCTTCGTGGGGTTGAACCATTTGACGGCGCCTGCAGGCATCAGAATCCCTCCATTGAGAACGACCCGCGCAGGATGCGCGGCTTTTGCGTATTTGGGAGGGGACCGGGTCGGGGCGCCCGAGGGCGCAAGGACGAGGGCCGACCCAAAACGACTTGAGCGGGGATATATGGCCCGGCCGGCCCGGGAATGCAAGCCCGACCGCGCAGCGCCGACGGCCCCCTCGCCGGGCCGGCGCCGGCCTCAGCGGCGGCCCCGCTTCGCGTCCTGGACCGCCTGCTCCAGCGCCTGCAGGAAGCGGGACCGGTCCTGGCGGCTGAAGGCCGGGCCGCCGCCCCGGATCTCGCCGCTGTCGCGCAGCGTGGCCATGAGGTCGCGCATGGCCAGCGCCATGCCGATGCCGGCCTCCGTGAAGGGCCGGCCGGCGGGCCCGAGGACCCGCGCGCCCTTGCCGAGGCAGCGGGCGGCGAGCGGGACATCGGCGGTGATCACGATGTCGCCGGGCCCCGCATGCGCGACGATCCAGTCGTCCGCCGCATCGAATCCCTCGGTCACCACGACCCGGCGGACCACGGAGCTGTCCGGGCCGCGCAGCCACTGGTTGCTCACCAGGTGCAGGGTGAGGCCGTGGCGCTCCGCCACCCGCACGGCCTCTGATTTCACCGGGCAGGCGTCACCGTCCACATAGATGTCCGTCATCGGACTCGCGGGCTCCGCTTCGGGCGCTCAGGCGGCCGCATCGGGCAGGACGTGGCCCAGCACCGACCACACATGGCAGGCGCTCCCCGCCACGGCGAAGAGATGCCAGACCGCATGACCGTAAGGCAGCCTGCGCCACAGATAGAAGATCACCCCGGCGCTGTAGATGATGCCGCCGGCCAGCAGCCAGGAGAGCGCCGCGGGCGACAGCGCATCGGCCAGGGCGTCGCCGGCCACGCCGAAGCCGAGCCACCCCATGCCGAGATAGAGCGGCACCGGCAGCCAGGCCAGGCGGCCCAGACCGCCGCGGCAATGCCCCGCGACCTCGAGAGCGATGCCGAGCAGGGCGAGGAGCCAGATTCCGGCGGCGAGCGGCCGCCCGACGGATGCCGGCAGCGATACGAGGGTGATCGGCGTATAGGTGCCGGCGATCAGCAGGTAGATGGCGCAGCGGTCGCAGAGCAGGAAGCCGCGCTTCACCCGGTCGCGCGAGCTGCCGTGATGCAGGGCCGAGCTCAGATACACCAGGACCAGCGCAGCCCCGAACACGAACGCGGCGCCGACCGCCAGCCGGCCGACCCTTTGCGCCTCGGCCAGGAGGAGGACCAGGGCGACGACGCCGAGAGCGGCGCCGATCCCATGGGTGAGCGCGTTGGCCGCTTCCTCGCGCGCCGTGAAGCTGTGGTTTAGATCCTCGGCAACGGAGGGTGGGCGGCACTGTTTCACGCGCCGAATCTAGCACATCCGGGTCGGCGCTGCCGGACCCGCAACGCGCCGGACGGGCGCAGAAATGTCACCGTGCTCCGCTTGCAATTTGCCAGGATTGCCGCCATCTTGGGGCGAGATCAGTCTTGTCTGCGGCTCGACTTGACGTTTTGCCTGCGGGTCTCCTGTGGAGCCCGGCGTTACGCCCAAGCCTCTCTCCGACAGCCTCGATTGTCTCGTGACGTGCGAAGAGCGCACGGCATGCTTCCTGTTTGGATACCGGATCTCTAGGAGGGCCAATCATGGCTATCGGTACTGTCAAGTTCTTCAACACCCAGCGCGGCTACGGCTTCATCACGCCGAGCGACGGCGGCAAGGACGTGTTCGTGCACATCACCGCCGTGCAGCGCGCCGGGCTCACCGGGCTCAACGAGGGCCAGAAGGTGAACTTCGAGGTGGTGACGGAACGCGGCAAGCCCGCCGCCGGCAGCATTTCGCTGGCCTAAGTCGGCATCGGCCGGCCGGGCGACCGGCCGGCTCTCCGACCTCGACGGCGGCTCCGGTCGGAGCCGCCGTTTTCTTTTTGCGCTCGCAGGCGGGACGGAACAGCACGGGGCGGGCCGGCGTTCCGGGTCTTTCGGTGTTCGCGGCGCCTGGGGCTGGGATCCAGCCTTTCGAAGTTTTCATCCGGAGGAAACTTTCACGTCAGGACGCGTTGCCATTTGCATCGCCGAGCCGTGGCGGTTCCAGCGGATCGCCGCATTCCTTGCCGACGGTGACCGGCGCGACCGGGGCATCGTCCGCCATTCTGAGAACGGAGAACGCTGCATGACGTCCTCGTCCTTCCCGGCGCGCCTGCCTGCGCGCGCGCTCGGCGCATCGGCCCGCCATCGCACCCGCGCGGTGGTGGCCGCCGCGCTGTCCGGCCTGCTGCTGTTCGGCATGACGCTCGCGGCGCCGGCGACGCCGTCCGCCGCCGCGGCGGATGCGCCCGCCTCCTTCGCCGAGCTGGCCGAGCGGGTCTCGCCCGCGGTCGTCAACATCTCCACCACGCGGCGGATCGAGGGCGGCCCGGAGGGGCTTCCCTTCCAGTTCCCGCCGGGCTCGCCCTTCGAGGAGTTCTTCCGCGAGTTCCAGGACCGCTTCGGCGGGAGCCCGGACGGCCCGGGGCCGCGCCCGGAGGGCCACGCCCTCGGCTCGGGCTTCGTCATCGGCCCGGAAGGCTACATCGTCACCAACAACCACGTGATCGACCAGGCCGACGAGATCCAGGTGAAGTTCGTCGACGGCACCGTGCTGCCGGCGGAGCTGGTGGGCCGCGATCCGCAGACCGATCTCGCGCTGCTCAAGGTCGAGAGCGACGAGGATCTGCCCTATGTCGAGTTCGGCGATTCCGACGCGATCCGCGTCGGCGACTGGGTGATCGCGGTCGGCAATCCCTTCGGGCTCGGCGGCACGGTGAGCGCCGGCATCGTCTCGGCCCGCGGCCGCGACATCCATGCCGGGCCGTTCGACGATTTCCTGCAGATCGACGCCTCGATCAACCCGGGCAACTCCGGCGGCCCGACCTTCGACATGAACGGCAAGGTGGTGGGCGTCAACACGGCGATCGCCAGCCCGACCGGCGCCAGCGTCGGCATCGGCTTCGCCATCCCGTCCAGCCTGGCCAAGCCGATCATCGATCAGCTGAAGGAGCGCGGCACGGTGGAGCGCGGCTGGCTCGGCGTGCAGATCCAGCAGGTGACGCCGGAGCTCGCGGAGGCGCTCGGCCTCGGCGATGCGCGCGGCGCGCTCGTCTCCCGGGTCATGCCGGACGGCCCGGCGGCGGCGGCCGGGCTGCGCCAGGGCGACGTGATCCTGAGCTTCGACGGCCAGTCGGTCGAGGAGATGCGCGACCTGCCGCGCATCGTCGCCGGAACGCCGGCCGGCAAGTCCGTCGAGATCGAGATCTGGCGCGATCGGGACAGCCGGACGCTCGAGGCGGAGATCGGCAAGCAGCAGCCCGAGGAGCAGCTGGCCGAGGCGCCGGCCGCCCCGGCCGCGCCGTCCGGCGCGGGGACGGAGCTGCCCGCGATCGGCGCCACGGTCGCGTCGGTCACGCCGGAGATGAAGGAGCGGTTCGGCCTGCCGGAGGAGGCGAGCGGCGTGGTCATCGTGTCGCTTTCGCCGGACGGCCCGGCCGCCGAGCAGGGGCTTCAGCCCGGCGACCTGATCGAGCAGGTCTCGCAGCAGGACGTGGAGAGCCCGGCGGACGTGGAGCGGCTGACCGAGGCCGCCCAGCAGGCGGAGCAGCAGGCGTTGCTCCTGCTGGTCAACCGCCAGGGCAACGCGCTGTTCGTCGCGGTGAAGCTGGCGCAAGCCTAGAGCTGCACGGACTCGTCGTCCTGCAGCAGCGCAAGAGCAGACTGGGGCTGCTGGTCCGGTGCGACGACCCGCCGAGGCGGGGGGTCGCACCGGCGGCGCCGATGTCGTATACCTGCCCTCGGAAGCTCCGGGGTGTTTCTCATGCCCATGACGATCTTCGAGAACCCGTCCGCCGACGAGATCGCGCGGATCATTCGCGGGTCGGTCCATAAGGCTGCGCGGCGCCTGGTGGATCCGCGCAACGGCAATATCTACGTATGGGACGCCGCCGAAGGGACGCACCGTGACGGAGCCGCCCAGCTCGGCATTCCTTATGACAGGCCGCCGGGCGGCGGCGATATCCTGACCCTCTAAGGCAGATCAGGGTATGATCGGAACGGGCCGTTGCCGGGGCGACGGACGCCAGCGCGGGACACTGCACTCATGGGATTCTTCAGCAAGCTGTTCGGCCGATCGGACGATGATTCGGCGGAATCCGACAACAAGGACGGAGCCACCGAGTATCACGGCTACATGATCCGCCCGGCGCCGCGGAAGCAGGGCGCCCAGTGGCTGCTGGCGGGCGTGATCACCAAGCAGTCGGCGGACGGCGTGAAGGAATACGCCTTCGTCCGCGCGGACACCTTCGCCGCCCGCGACGAGGCGGCCGCCTTCGCCATCACCAAGGGCAAGCAGATCATCGACGAGCAGGGCGACAACATCTTCGAGAGCTGAGCCCGGCAGAGCCGAGCCCCACCCCTGGGGCTCAGGCCGCCCGCACCTCCGCGAGGAAGCCGTCCACCTCGCTCTGCAGCCGCTGCGCCTCCCGGGCGAGGCTGCTTGCGGACTCGAGCAGCTGGTCCGCGGTCCCGCCGGTCTCCTCGACGGCGCGCGTCACGCCGGCGATGTTGCCGGAGACTTCCGTCGTGCCCGCAGCGGCCTGCTGCACGTTGCGGGCGATCTCCTCCGTCGCCGAGCCCTGCTCGGTCACCGCGGCGGAGATCGCCGAGGCGATGTCGTTGATCTGCCGGATCGTCCCGCCGATGCCGCGGATCGCGCCCACCGCCCCGGCCGTGGAGGCCTGGATGGCGGCGATCTGCGCCCCGATCTCCTCGGTCGCCTTCGCCGTCTGGTTGGCGAGGGTCTTCACCTCGCTGGCGACCACGGCGAAGCCCTTGCCCGCCTCGCCGGCGCGCGCCGCCTCGATCGTGGCGTTGAGCGCGAGGAGATTGGTCTGGCTCGCGATCTCGTTGATCAGGCTCACCACGTCGCCGATCTTCTGCGCCGCCGCGGCGAGGCCCTGGATGCGCTGGTTGGTCTCGTCGGCCTCGGCAACCGCCTTGCCGGCGATCTCGGCCGAGCTCGCCACCTGTCGGCCGATCTCGAGGACCGAGGCGGAGAGCTCCTCGGCGGCGCTCGCCACGGTCTGCACGTTGGCCGAGGCCTGGTCCGAGGCGGCGGCGACCGCCGTCGCCTGGCGGGTCGTCTCGCCGGCGATCGACGACATCCGGCCGGCCGCGGACTGGAGCTCGCCGACCGCGGCGCGCACCACCTTCAGCACGTCGCCCACCTTGCCGTCGAAGTCCTTGCAGAGACGGTCGACGGCCTGGGCGCGCGCCGCCACGGCGGCCTACTCCCGCTCGCGGGCCGCCGCGTGCTCGCGCTCGCGCAGCGCGGCCTCCTTGAAGACCTGCAGCGCCGCCGCCATGCCGCCGATCTCGTCCTTGCGGCCGCGGAACGGCACCTCCAGCGCCGTGTCGCCCTTGGCCAGCTCGCTCATCGCGCCGCTCAGCCCGTCGAGCGGGCGCACCGTGCCGCGGATCATGGCGAAGGCGCCGAGGACGACCGAAACGAGCGTCGCGCCGCCGATTCCGAGCAGCACGAGCCGCGCCAGCGTGGCGGTCGCCCCGGCCGCGCTTTCCGCCGAGGCGGCCGAGGATTCGATCCGGTCGCTGACGGCGGCCATGGCGTCCTCCAGCGCGCGGAACGCCTCGCCGAAGGACGCGAACTCGCGATTGGCGGTGGCGGGGTCGCTGAACGCCGCCGCGACGATCGTCTCCGCGGCAGCGATGTAGGCGTCCAGCCGCGGCGTCACCTCGGCAAGCGCCGCCTGGATCTCTGGATCGAGCGCGCGCCCTTCATTGGCCGCGATCTGCGCGCGGAAATTGGCGACATGCTCATCGAGGTCGGCTCGGATCTGGCTCTGCTGGTCCGGCGGAGTCATGGTGCCGAGCTGCAGCGCGGCCAGCACGTCGGCGCGCAGCGCATCGTGCATCATGTCGCCTTCCATGTGGCTCCTGAGCGCGCCGTTCGTCACGACGACACCGCTGAGCGCGCTCGACTGCCGCTCGATTCCCCACAGGCCCGTCGCCGCCATGACCGCGGCGAGAAGCCCGATCGCGACGGCCGACTGGTAGAATTTCTGCTTGATGGTGACGGCTTTGAGCATCGATGTCCCCCTGTCGGCGAGATGCAATGCCGACGGCGCCCCATCGCCGCCGGCGGGACACAGCCTGCCAAACAACTGCTAAATTAAAGCTAATTGTCCGCGCCGGCCGAGCCGACCGACCTGGTCGCATTGTGCTCTACGCGGCGCGCACCTGCTCGAGGAAGCGCGCCACCTCGCCACGCAGACGCCCGGCGAGGTCTGCGAGGCTTTCGGCCGAGGTCAGCACCTGGCCCGCCGCCGAGCCGGTCTGGCTCGCCGCCTGGGTCACGCCGGCGATGTTCGACGACACCTCCGCGGTGCCGGCGGCCGCCTGCTGGACGTTGCTCGCGATCTCGCGCGTCGAGGCGCCCTGCTCCTCCACCGCGCCGGCGATCGCCGTGGCGATCTCGTCGATCTCCTTGATCGTGCCGCCGATTCCCGCGATGGCTTCGACCGAGCGGCGGGTGGCGGACTGGATCGCGCCGATCTGCGCCGCGATGTCCTCGGTCGCCTTCGCGGTCTGGTTCGCGAGGTTCTTCACCTCGGACGCCACCACGGCGAAACCCTTGCCCGCCTCGCCGGCGCGCGCCGCCTCGATGGTGGCGTTGAGCGCGAGCAGATTGGTCTGGCCGGCGATGTCGGTGATGAGCTGCACCACCTCGCCGATCTTCTGCGCCGCGGCGGCGAGGCCCTGCACCTCCTCGTTCGTGCGCGCGGCCTCGTCCACCGCCTTGGCCGCGATATCGGCCGAGCTCGCGACCTGTCGGCTGATCTCGCTCACCGAGGCGCTGAGCTCCTCGGTCGCCGCCGCCACGGTGTGGACATTGGCCGAGGCCTCCTCCGACGCCGCGGCGACGGCCGCGGCCTGGCGGTTCGAGTCTTCGGCCGTGGCGGACATGCCGCCCGCGGTCGAGCGCAGCTCCTGGCTCGCCGCCGCCACCGAATCGACGACCGAGCCCACGCTCGCCTCGAAGCGGGAGGCGAGCTCCAGCATGGCGCGGCGCCGCTCCTCGGCAGCGCGGCGCTCCTGCGCCTGCTGCTCCGCTTTCATGCGATCCATCTCGATCGCGTTGTCCTTGAACACCTGGACGGCGCGGGCCATGGCGCCGATCTCGTCGCCGCGCTCCAGCGCCGGCACCTCGACGCCGCGGTCGCCGCCGGCGAGAAGCTGCATCGCGCGGGTCATCCGGCCGAGCGGGCGGCTGACGCTGCCCGCCACGGCGACGAAGAGCAGGCCGACGAGCACGACCAGCACCCCGGCGCCGACGGCGAGCCCGCGCAGAAGCACCTGCCGGACCTGCGCGTGCAGCGCCTCGGTGCTCCAGGCGACGGCCAGCGTGCCGACGCGGTCGGCGCCGGCCATCACGGGGCTCGCGATCACCAGATGCTCCGCCTCGAAGGCGCGGTAGCGCCCGCCGGCATCGAGCGCCGGACCGGCCTGGGCCAGGATGTCGGACAGATCGTAGGGCGTCCGCTCCGCCGCATCGGCGCCGGTCAGCCGCGCGCCGGCGAGGTCGAACACCGCGATCGAGGCGAGTCCCGCTTCCGGATTGCCGAGGAGCTCGGCATAGACCTTGTCGACGGCGTCGGTCTTGCCCCATTTCACGCCGCCCGAGGCCGCGTCGGCCAGCTGGCCGGTGATGACGCCGTTATAGACCTCGGCGCCGCGCATGAGATCGGCGCGCTGGTTCAGGAACTGCAGCGCGACGAGCGCGCCAAGCCCCGCCGTCACGCCGACGGCCACCAGGAGGATGAGCTTCGGCCCGATGCTCCAACGGCCGAAGAGGCCGGCTCCGGCGCGACGGGACGCCTTCGGGGATGCGGCTTCGGCATGCGCGGCATGCTGGTCATGGGCCATCGCGACGGGTCTCCTCAGTCGGGCCGGGCGGAGGCGGCGGCCCGCGGCCCGGCGCGGGGCAGCGGGGCCGCGCCAAAGTCACTGTGTCAGCGTCACTGCGTCAGCGTCTCGACGTCGATGCCGACGGTCACCGCGCCGATCACCGCGCCGTTCGCGGGATCGACCACGGACAGGCTCACCTGCGTCTGGAAGCGCTGGGTCGACTCGTCCTGCTCGACCTCGCCGATCAGCAGCGCGTCGGGGCCGACGGGATAGGTCTGCTGCCACTTGTCCTCGTCGCCCTGCCAGTAGTCGGAGGTCACGTCGCTCTGCCCGACATTGAGTCCCTTGGCGTCCATGACGAAGATCTCGGTGTAGAGGCCCTGGCTGTCGTCCTTGAGCTTCTTCAGGTACTGCGACAGCGCGTTGGACAGGGTGGCGTCGATGAGGGGCTTCGAACCGGCCGAGGTCTCGGCCCGCCACTGCTGGTCCAGCGCATCGATGTCGGCCTGGGACAGCGCGGCATTCTTGGCGTTCTGGGCCTTCACCGCCTCGACCACCGTCGGGTCGCTGATCCAGCCGCGGATCTGGCCGTCGACGAGCTCCTTCACCGGGGCGTCGATCTCGGCGGCCGCGACGAGCGCCGGCGCCGCCACGGTCAGGAGCGCGGCCGCGGTCGCGGCGGCAAGCGTGGTCTTGAGCATGGGCATCATCCTTCTGAGCTTGCGCGAAGTCGCTGTTGTCACCGGCGCCTCGGCCAGTCGGGCGGGCGCTCGTCAGGACCCTCCCAGAGATTCGTTGCGAAGGGCTTAAAGTGAATGACACCGGGTTTCGGCAGACGATTGCGCGGAGTCTTGCCGCGAGTCTGGTCGGACTCTCGGGCCGGGCCGATGTTGCGCTGCGATACTTCATCATCTCTGCTCTTTCGAGTGATTTTGTTTTGCGATCGGCCTGCCGGCCACCGGTGGCTCGTGCCCCGAGGCCGTCCGGGACGCGGGCCCGGGGGCCGCGGCTTGTTCCGCCCGGCCGATCCGCCGATAATCCGGGCTGCGCCCGCCTTGCGGCGCGCCCAAAATCCATCGACATGCGCCCGCGCGACGCCTAGGCCGCCGGCCGCTGCGTCGGAAACCTTGTCACAGGGGAAGCGCCCAGAATCATGAGCACCACGAACGTATTTCCCATCCCCGACGACCTTGCGAAATCCGCCTGGATCGACGAAGCCGCCTATTTCCGGATGTACGAGAAGTCGATCGCCGATCCCGAGGGCTTCTGGGCCGAAGAGGCCAAGCGGCTCACCTGGATGAAGCCCTTCACCAAGGTGAAGGACTGCTCCTTCGAGGGCGACGTGCATATCCGCTGGTTCTACGACGGCACGCTGAACGCCTCGGCGAACTGCATCGACCGGCATCTGGCGACCCGCGCCGACCAGACCGCGATCCTGTGGGAGGGCGACAGCCCGAACGAGCACAAGCACATCAGCTATGCCGAGCTGCACGAGAACGTCTGCCGCCTCGCCAACGTGCTGAAGGCGCAGGGCGTCAGGAAGGGCGACCGGGTCACCATCTACATGCCGATGATCCCCGAGGCCGCCTACGCCATCCTCGCCTGCGCGCGGATCGGCGCGATCCATTCGGTGGTGTTCGGCGGGTTCTCCCCGGACAGCCTCGCCGGCCGCATTGCCGACTGCGATTCGAACTGCGTCATCACCGCCGACGAAGGCCTGCGCGGCGGGCGCAAGATTCCGCTGAAGGCCAATACCGACGAGGCGCTGAAGAAGTGCCCGAGCGTGAAGACGGTGATCGTCGTGCGCCGCACCGGCGGCAGCATCGGCTGGGTCGAGGGGCGCGACCGCTGGTACCACGACGAGATGGCGAAGGCGTCGCGCGACTGCCCGCCGGCGGAGATGAACGCCGAGGACCCGCTGTTCATCCTCTACACGTCGGGCTCGACCGGAAAGCCCAAGGGCGTGCTGCACACCACCGGCGGCTATCTGCTGTTCTGCGCCATGACCCACCAGTACGTCTTCGACTATCACGACGGGGACATCTACTGGTGCACGGCCGATGTGGGCTGGGTCACCGGGCACAGCTACATCCTCTACGGGCCGCTCGCCAACGGCGCGACGACCCTGATGTTCGAGGGCGTGCCCAACTATCCCGACGCCTCGCGCTTCTGGCAGGTGATCGACAAGCACAAGGTCGACATCTTCTACACCGCGCCCACCGCGATCCGCGCGCTGATGCGCGAGGGCGAGGGCCCGGTGAAGAAGACCAGCCGCAAGTCCCTGCGGCTCCTGGGCTCGGTCGGCGAGCCGATCAATCCCGAGGCCTGGCTCTGGTACTACAACGTGGTCGGCGACGCGCGCTGCCCGGTGGTCGACACCTGGTGGCAGACCGAGACCGGCGGGATCCTGATCTCGCCGCTGCCCGGCGCCACGCCGCTCAAGCCCGGCTCGGCGACACGGCCGTTCTTCGGGGTGAAGCCGGTCATCGTCGACGCCGAGGGCCGGCATCTGGAAGGCGTCGCCGAGGGCAATCTCTGCCTGGCCGATTCCTGGCCCGGCCAGATGCGCACCGTGTTCGGCGACCACAAGCGCTTCGTCGAGACCTATTTCTCCGCCTACAAGGGCAAGTACTTCACCGGCGACGGCTGTCGGCGTGACGCGGACGGGTATTACTGGATCACCGGCCGGGTGGACGACGTGATCAACGTCTCCGGCCACCGCATGGGCACGGCGGAGGTGGAGAGCGCGCTGGTCGCCCATCCCAAGGTGGCGGAGGCCGCGGTGGTCGGCTATCCGCACGACATCAAGGGGCAGGGAATCTATGCCTATGTGACGCTCAAGGTCGGCGAGCAGCCGACCGACGAGCTGCGCAAGGAGCTGGTCGCCTGGGTGCGCAAGGAGATCGGCCCGATCGCCAGCCCCGACCTGATCCAGTGGGCGCCCGGCCTGCCGAAGACCCGCTCCGGCAAGATCATGCGCCGCATCCTGCGCAAGATCGCCG
>DAIMFL010000086.1:0-14481 GCA_036724615.1 Alphaproteobacteria bacterium
CGACCATGAAGGTGATGCCGCCGCCCGGCCAGACATAGACCGGCGCGCCGCCGCAGGTGACGCGGGTCAGCGCGTCCTTGACCGATCGCGTGAGCCGCACCGGGTTCTCGGTCACGCCGGCGCGCAGGGATCCGCCCGCGCCGCCCATGAACAGAACTGTGCAGAGCGCCGGCTCGCAGTTCTCCTGGATTCGCTCGACGGAGAGGCGCAGCGATTCCGGAAGCGCCTCCTCGACCGGACGGAGGCTCTCGTCCAGGCGATAGAACGCATGCTGCTCGCCGGTGGTGCTGACCATCAGCATGGTCAATCCCGGTCGCGCCTGCTTCGGGTTGAACGGCTCCAGTATGGTCAGCGGGTCGGAAATGTTGGTCCCGCCCCAGCCGGTGCCGGGCTCCGCCACCTGGAAATAGCGCCCGGGCGTCGAGCGCCGGCCTTTCACCCTTATGCCGGTGTCGGAAATGCCGAGATACTTCCCCGCCTGGTGCTCCGACAGGACGCCGGTGATGTGGTCGTCCACCACCACCACCTCGTCGACCTTGCCGAACCACTGCCGGGCGAACATGCCGATCGTGGCCGAGCCGCAGCCCACCCGCATGCGCGCCTCGGTCACCCCGTTCACGACGGGCGGCTTGCCCGCCTGCACCACCACCTCCGCGCCGCCGTCGATGGCGAGGGGCACGGCCTTGCCGTTGCACAGGTCGAGCAGCGTCTCGCAGGTGACGCGGCCTTCCTTCTTGCTGCCGCCGGTCAGGTGATGCACGCCGCCCAGCGACAGCATCTGCGAGCCGTACTCGCCGGTGGTCACGTGCCCGACCGCCTCGCCTTGGGTGCGCACCGCGCTCTGCTCCGGCCCCAGATGGCGGTCGGTATCGATCTTCACCTTGACGCCGCAATAGCTGAAGATCCCTTCCGTCACCACCGTCACCATATCGACGCCGTCGACCTCGGACGACACGATGAACGGCGCGGGCTTGTAGTCCGGATAGGTCGTGCCGGCGCCGATCGCCGTCACGAAGGTGTCGCCGCCGCGCACGAGCTGGCCGTCCCAGCCGCCCGACTGCGCGAAGGGCACGGTGCTGCCGCCCTGGTCGACGGTCCGCTGCAGCAGCACGTGCGGATCGACGCGGACGATCTCGCCGTCCTTGTTGGCGTAGCGGTCGCAGGCGCCGACCATGCCGGGCTTGATGTAGCACATCACCGGACAGGCGTCGCAGCGGACCTTGTCGTCGCGGGGGCTCGGCGTGGCCTGGGTCGACATCTCAGGCCTCGCTCCGCGCCGCGAGAATCGCGGCGCGCACGCGGTCGGGCGTCGCGGGCACGCGCCGGATGCGCACGCCCGTCGCGTCGTGGATCGCGTTCAGGATCGCCGGCGCGGTCGGGATCAGCGCCTGCTCGCCGATGCCCTTGGCGCCGAACGGCCCGACCGGCGAGGCGTCCTCGATCAGGATCGAGCGCACCGGCGGCATGTCGCCTGCCGACGGGATCAGGTAGTCGTGCAGGTTCTCGCCGCGCCCCGGCAGGAACTCCTCCATCAGCGCGAGGCCCAGCCCCTGCGCCGCGCCGCCCTCGATCTGCCCTTCGACCAGCGTGGGGTTGATCGCGCGGCCGACGTCGTGCGCGGCGACCAGCGACAGGACCCGGGCCGTGCCGAGCTCCATGTCGACCTCGATCTCGGCCAGATGCGCGCCGAAGCCGTACACGGCATAGGGAATGCCCTGTCCGTTCGCGTCGAGCGCGGTGGTCGGCGGATTGAACGTCGACTCCGCCGAGAAGACGTAGCCGCGCGAATCGGCGGGCAGGCCGGCGAGATCGAGCACCCGCTCGTGGTCGCCGTCCCGCACCGTCGCGCGGCCATCGGCGAACTCGATCGCGGCGGCCTCGCCGGCATTGGCTGCGCGCAGGATCGCCGCGCGCAGCTCGCGTCCCGCCAGCTCCGCCGCCTTGCCCGAGACGAAGGTCTGGCGCGACGCCGAGGTCTTGCCGCAATCGGGCGTGATGTCGGTGTCGGCCGGCAGCAGGTCGATGCGGTGGAGCGGAACGCCCAGCGCATCGGCGAAGATCTGCGGGATGACCGTGTTGGAGCCCTGGCCGATATCCACCGCGCCCTGATGCAGCTTCACCCGGCCGGCGGCGTCGATCCCGGCGCGCATGGTGGACGGGTTCGGCAGCGAGGTGTTGCCGCAGCCGTACCACATGCCGGCGACGCCGACGCCGCGGCGCAGCGGACCGGCCTGCCGCGCATTGAACTCCCGCGCCGCCGCGCGGGCATTGCGCCAATGCGGACGCAGCGCCTCGAGACAGGCGCGGATGCCGACGCCCGCGCCGATCACCTGGCCGGTCACCGTCGGCTGCTCGGGCCCGAGCGCATTGCGGATGCGGAACTCCAGCCGGTCGATGCCGAGCTTGTCGGCCAGCTCGTCGAACAGCTGCTCCTGCGCCAGAGTCGCCTGCGGCACGCCGAAGCCGCGGAAGGCGCCGGACGGGACCAGGTTGGTATGGATCGCCCGGGTGCGCGCCCGGTAATGCGGGACGTAATAGGGGCCGGAGGCGTGCACCGGCACGCGGTTGGCGACGGTCGGTCCCCAGGACGAATAGGCGCCGGTATTGAAATCGCCGCCGAAGTCGATGGCGACGAGCCGGCCCGCCGCGTCGGCGCCGACCCGCAGCCGGATCTTCGACGGGTGCCGCTTGGTCGAGCTCATGATCGATTCGGGCCGCGAATAGACCATGCGCACCGGTTGCTTCGTCACCCAGGCGGCGAGGGCGACGAAGGGCTGCACCGACATGTCGAGCTTCGAGCCAAAGCCGCCGCCCACCGCGGTCGGGATGATCCTGACCGCGTCCTCCGCAATGCCCAGGATCTTCGCCAGCTCCTCGCGGTTCATGTAGGGCGCCTGGGTGCAGACCTGCACCTCGATGCGGTCGCCGACGCGGCGCGCGAAGCCCGCCTCCGGCTCGATATAGGCATGCTCGACGAAGCCGGTCTCGAACTCGGCTTCGACCACGGCGGCGGAGTCCGCGAGCCCCGCCTCCACGTCGCCGCGCGCCACGTGGCCGCGCGTCAGGACGTTGCCGGCGCGCCCGGCGTGGACGAGCTCGGCGTCCGCCGCGAGCGCGGAGTCGATCGTGAGATGCGCCGGCAGCTCCTCCCAGGCGACCGGGACGGCGGCAAGATCGAGCGCCTCGATCGCCTCCGGCTCGCCGACCACCGCGGCGACCGCCTCGCCGCGGAAGCGCGCCTCGCCCACGGGGAAGACCGGCTGATCGGCGAAGGGCGGGATCACGCCGTAGCAATTGACTCCCGGCACGTCGGCGGCGGTGAGCACGCGCAGCACGCCGGGATGGGCGGCGACGAAGGCGTCGAGATCGCCGAAGGCGAAGCGGGCGCGGTGATGCGGGCAGCGCACGGCGCGCAGCGCCAGCGCGTCCGCCGGACAGGCATCGGCGCCGAAGATCTCCGTCCCGTCCACCTTGCGCTGCCCGTCGAGCCGCCGGATGCGGGCGCCGACGGCGGCGCCGGCCGGGGGCAGCGGATCGGCCGAGGGCGCGCCCCCCGCATCGAGGATGGCGGCGACGATCTTGCGGTACCCGGTGCAGCGGCACAGCACGCCGCCGATCGCATCGAGCACCTCGGCCTCGCTCGGCCGCGGCTGCCGCTCGAGCAGCGCGGTCGCCGCGACCAGCATGCCGGGGGTGCAGATGCCGCATTGCGCGGCGCCGTGTCGAAGGAACGCGTCCTGCAGCCGGCGCGTGGCCGGCGCGGTTGCGGTCAGCCCTTCGATGGTCTCGACCTGCCGGCCCTCCACCTGTCCGATCCCGACCAGGCAGGCGCAGACGGGCGCGCCGTCACGCAGCACGGTGCAGGCCCCGCAATCGCCGGCATCGCAGCCGCCCATGGTGCCGGTGAGGCCGAGCCCGTCGCGCAGCAGCCTGGTGAGACGCGTCGCCTGCGGCAGGTCGATCCGGACCGGGTGCCCGTTCAGGGTGAAGCTCGTGGCGGTGACGGCCTGGTCCATCGCCTCACCCCGCGGCGCAGTGCTCGAGCGCGCGGGCGACGAGGGTGCGCGCCGCATCCAGCCGATACGCGGCCGTCGCCCGGACGTCGTCGATCGGCGACAGGCCGGCGAGATGTCGCGGCTCGACCAGGCTGCCGATGCCGGGCTCGGCAGGTACGCCGGCCAGCGCCTGCTCCAGCCCGGTCAGGCGCTGCGCCACGGCAGAGCAGGCGCCGACGGCGATCCGCGCCTGCCGCACCGTGCCGCCCTCGGACTCGAGGATCGCGGCCACCATGGCGATCGAGATGACGAGATAGCGCCGCACCCCGAGCTTCAGGAAGCAGGACGGGCCCTCAATGCGGCGCGGCACGATGACGGAGGCCAGGATCTCTCCCTCCTGCCGGGCGGTCCGGCGATTGCCGGTGATGAAGGCGGCGAGCGGCAGGCGCCGGCGCCCCGCGCGCGAGACGAGCTCGACCTCCGCATCCAGCGCCAGAAGCGGCGGCACCCCGTCCGCCGCCGGCGAGGCGTTGCAGAGATTGCCGGCGACGGTGCCGCGGTTCTGGATCTGTACCGAGCCGACCTCGCGCGCGGCCGCCTTCAGCGCGTCGAAGCAGCGCGGCAGCGGCGTCGCGATCACTTCGCTCCAGCTCGTCCCGCCGGCGATGCGGATCTCCCGGTCGGTCACGGTGATGCCGGAGAGCTCGGGAATCGCGGTGATGTCGACGACAGGGCAGGCGACCGGGCGGTCGCCCAGCGCCGGGTAGAAATCCGTGCCGCCCGCCAGGATCCGGGCGCCCGGCCTCTTCAGCGCCTCGACGGCCTCGCCCAGCGTGCGCGGTCTCAGAAACAAGCGGAAGCGCCCTCCCGTCCGCCGCGGCGTCGAAGACGGCGGTTGATTGGTATACAAATGATCCGCGCGGCGGGCGCGCAGGTCAAGCCGCGCCGGTGCGGAAGGGCAGGGGGCTCGGCCGGGGCGATGACGAGCTGGGGACTGCGCCGATGGGCGGTCGGGGGAGCGTGCGCGGCCTGGGCTGCGTTCGGCCACCCGTCCGCGGCGCTGGCCCATGCGGGCGAGCGCGGCTTCGTCCTGCTGCTGCCGACGGCATACTGGATCGTGGGCGGGACGCTCGCCGTCGCCGCCTCCTTCCTGATGCTGCTCGTCGTGCCCGCCGCTTCGATCCGGCGGATCGCCGCGATGCGCATCAAGCTGCCGACGGCGCCGCGCGTCCCCGTGGCCGCGACCAGCGCGGCGTCCTTCCTGCTGCTCGTCCTGCTGCTCGCGGCCGGGCTCTACGGCAGCCGGGACCCGCTGTCCAACCCGCTGCCGCTCACCGTCTGGGCGCTGTGGTGGGTCGGCCTCACCATCGCCCAGGCGGTGTTCGGCAATCTCTGGGCGGCCCTCAACCCGTGGATTGCGCCCTGTCGCCTGCTGCGCAGCCTGGCGGGCGGCGCAGTGCCGCTCACCTATCCGGCCTGGCTCGGCTACTGGCCGGCCGTCGCCGGCTTCCTGGGCTTCGCCTGGTTCGAGCTGATCGACCTGGCGCCGGACGACCCCGCCCGGCTGGCGCTGGCCGTGGCCGTGTACAGCGCCGTCACCCTCATCGGCATGCTGCTGTTCGGCGAGCGGGCATGGCTCGCCAGAGCGGAGTGCTTCTCCGTCTTCTTCGGCTTCGTCTCCCGCCTGTCGCCGCTCGGCAGCGAGAAGGACGCATCGGCGCGCCGAATGCTCGTCCTGCGCTTTCCCGGTACGGGCCTCGCCGGGGGCGAGGCGCTGCCGGTCTCCGGCGTGGTTTTCGTGCTCCTCACCCTCGCCACCGTCTCCTTCGACGGGCTCAGCAAGACTTTCTGGTGGCTGGGGCTCGGCGGCATCAACCCGCTGGAATTTCCCGGCCGCTCGGCGGTGGTCGGCCTCAACAGCGCGGGCCTCGCCGCCATGTGGGCGGCGCTGGTCGCGGCTTACGGCATCGCGATCGGGCTCGGGGTCGCCCTCGCCGGCCGGCAGGGGAGCCAGCGTTGCGCCCTGGGCGCCTTCGTGCTGTCGATCCTGCCGATCTCCATCGGCTATCACTTCGCGCATTACCTGCCGGCCGTCCTGGTCGACGCGCAATACGCGGCGCTGGCGCTCGCCGATCCCTTCGCGCGCGGCTGGGATCCGGTCGGCCTGGAAGGCGCCCATGTCACCGTCTCGTTCCTGTCCAGCTACGACGCCGTGTCGGTGATCTGGAAACTGCAGGCGGCGGCGGTCGTCGCCGGCCACGTGCTCGCCGTGCTGGTCGCCCACGCGATCGCGGTCGAGCGCTTCGGGGACGCGCGGACCGCCGCGCTGAGCCAGCTGCCGCTGGCGGTCCTCATGATCGCCTACACCCTGTTCGGGCTCTGGCTCCTCGCCGCGCCCACGGCGGGCTGAACCCGGGTTCGTATTGTCATTTACCGGGGTGCGTGATCTTATTTTTGTACAAACGATCGCAGCCGGGCCGAAGCAGCCCGGCGCGGAAGACGGAACGGGGAAACCGCCGGGAGCAGCCGTCATGGACCAGCCGAAGGAAAGCAGGAATCGCATGCAGCCCGCGCCGGTGACCCGGCGCCGCGTCATCAAGGGGCTCGGCGCCGCCGCCGGCGCAGGCGCCGCAGTGGGGCTCCTCCCCGGCGCGATGCGCTACGTCCAGGCGCAGAGCTCGGCCCCGATCCGCATCGGCTTCCAGTGCCATCGCACCGGGATCGGCGCCGCCTATGGCCGCTGGTACGAGCGCACGACGAACGCGGCGGTCAAGCTCATCAACGAGGCGGGCGGAATCGGCGGGCGGCCGATCGAGCTCATCGTCGAGGACGACGGCACGGATCCGAAGCGCGGCGCCGAGGTGGTGGAGAAGTTCGCCACCGAGCACGAATGCGACGTGGTGTTCGGCACGCTGTTCTCGCATGTGGTGATCGGCTCGGCCCCGGCGGCGGGCGAGCTCAAGATGCCGTATTTCGTGGTGAGCGAGGGCCATCACGTGGCCTCCGGCACGCTCAACCGCTACGTCTTCCAGCCGGGCATCACCGACGTGCGCTCGCAGGTGATCTCGATGGCGCCCTGGATCGCCGGCAATATCGGCAAGAAGATCACCATGATCTTTCCGGACTTCGCCTTCGGCCACGATCACCGGGACTATTTCTCGAAGGCGATCGAGGCGCAGGGCGGCTCGGTCGCCGCGCTCATTCCGATCCCGCCGACCGAGACCTCGTTCACCCGCTATTTCGCGCAGATCCCCCTCGATACCGAGGTGATCTACCACGTCATGGTCGGGCCCGGCGTGCTCACCTTCGTCAAGGAGATGGGCGAGCATTTCGGCTCGACCCGGCCGGAGCTGGTCGGCTTCATCGATTCGTTGGAGGCGGGCGACATGGCGAGTCCCGGCCTCGAGTTCCTGGAAGGCACCTATTTCTGGGAAGCCAATCCGCGCTACGCCCAGCCCGACCAGAGCGAGCACGACAAGTTCTATCGCGAGGCGGTGGGCGTCGACGCGAACGGCGCGGCGGTGAACGACCCGGCGGACGTCTCCACCTATTCCCATATGTTCGGCTGCTGGGAGACGCTCTACGTCATCAAGGCGGCGATGGAAGAGAGCGGCTACAAGGAAGCCGCGCCCAAGGACAAGGCGGCGCTGATCGAGGCGGTGGAGGCGATGACCGGCTTCGAGGAAGGGCGCGAGCATCCGCAAGGGGCCAAGCGGTTCGACGGGCAGATCCACCAGGCTTTCGGTCACCAGTGCATCTCCCGCGTGAAGGACCGGAAGCTCGAGGTGGTCCATCGCACCTCGATCGAGGACGGGCTCTACGAACCCGAGGCGGACTACCGCACGCAGCCGCTCTAGCCCGCATGACTCATGCAACCGCCGGGAGGGACGCGCAGCGCCTCTCCCGGCCGCCCGCCGGGCCCGCCGCGGCATGAGCTTCGGGCCTCATCTGCTGCTCGCGCTGCTGGAGGGGACGGTCACCGCCTTCGTCCTGGCGCTGACCGCGCTCGGTCTCTCCCTGGTCTTCGGCGTCATGCGCGTGGTGAACGTCGCCCATGGCGAGTTCTTCATGCTGGGCGCCGTGCTCGCTTGGGCGTTCAGCAGCCTGGTCGGCGGCGCGCCGGCGCTGGGCTTCCTGCTGGCGCTCGTGGGCAGCCCGCTGGTGGGCGGCGGCATCGCCTTCGCCGCCGACCGCCTGGTGCTGCGGCGGCTCGATTACGCGCCGGAAGCGACGATCGTGGCGACGATCGGCCTGCTCTACATCATCCAGCAGCTGGTGCTCACCTTCTACGGCCCGAACGCGCGGCCCGTCGTGGCGCCGATCAGCTTCCGCGTGCTGTTCCCCTGGTTCGGCTATTCCGGCTACAAGCTGGTGGTGATCGCCGCCTCGGCCGCGCTGCTGCTCGCCACCTGGTACACGCTGATGCGCACGCGGATCGGCCTCGTCATGCGCGCCACCCAGTTCGACCGCGAGACGGCGCAGAGCTTCGGCATCCCCGTGGAGCGCGTCTATTCCATGATCTTCGCGCTGGGCGCCGGGCTCGCCGCGATCGCCGGCGTCCTCATCGTGCCGATCCAGCAGGCCCATTACCTGATGGGGCTCGACCCGCTGCTGCTCTCCTTCATCGTCGTCATCATCGGCGGTCTGGGCAGCCTGCGGGGTACCGTCGTCGCCGCCTTCGTGATCGGGATCAGCGACGGCATCATCTCCGTCTTCTTCTCGCCGACCCTCGCCAAGATCATCGCCACGCTGTTCGTGGCGCTGGTGCTGGTGTTCCGGCCGGCCGGCCTGTTCGGCGGGCGGGCGCGATGAGGGCGGATCGCCGCAGCCTGTTCCTGCATCTGGCGGTGCTCGCCCTGCTGTTCGCGCTGCAGTTCGTGCTGCCCGCCTATCACCATTCGAATCTCGCCCGCATCATGGTGATGGCGAGCTTCGCCATCGGCTACAACCTGCTGCTCGGCTACACCGGGCTGCTGAGCCTCGGCCACGCCATGTTCTTCGCGGCCGGGCTCTACGGCGCGGGGCTCACGCTGCAGCATCTGGGGCTGGACCCGCTCTCGGGCTTTCTCTGCGGGCTCCTGGCGGGGACCGGCCTCGCCGTCGCGGTCGGGCTGCTGGCGCTTAGGACCAGCGGCGTCGCCTTCATGATCGTGACGCTGATGTTCGCCCAGGCGGGCTATCTGACGACGCTCTATTTCAACGAGTTCACGCGCGGCGACGAAGGCTTCGTGCTCGCCGCGGAGGCGCGGAGATTCACGGTCGTCGGCCAGGCGATCGACCTCGGCGATCCGGCGACGCGCTACAACGTCGCGCTGCTGCTCTTCGCCGCCTGCCTGCTCGCGAGCCTCGCGCTGGTGCGCTCGGCGATCGGCCGCGTCCTCGTCGCGATCAGGGAGAACGAGCCGCGTGCCCTCATGCTCGGCTATCACAGCTTCCGCTACAAGCTGCTGGCCCTGGCCATTTCCGGCGCCATGTCGGGCGCCGCGGGCGCGGCCTATGCGCTGCTCTTCTCCTATGTCGGCTCGACCTTCGCGTCGATCCAGTATTCGATCTTCCCGCTGCTCTGGGTGCTGGTGGGCGGGGTCGGCACGGTGATCGGGCCGCTTCTCGGCACGCTGGTCATGTTCTACCTGGTCGACGTTTCCAGCGGCTACACCTCGAGCTACATGCTGGTGGTCGGCCTCGCCCTCGTGCTCCTCGTGCTGTGGTTCCCGAAGGGCATCATGGGCACGCTGCGCGAGAAGCGCCTGGGCTGGCTGCCGTGACGCTGCTGGAAACCCGCGGGCTCACCCGGCGCTTCGGCGGGCTGACGGCGGTCGACGGCGTCGATCTGACGCTGGAGCGTGGCGAGATCCGCGCCGTGATCGGGCCGAACGGCGCGGGCAAGACCACGCTGGTCGGCATGATCTGCGGCCGGATCGCGCCGTCGGCGGGGCGGATCGGCTTCGAGGACGCGGACATCACCGCCCTGCGCCCCTGGCACCGGGTGCGACGCGGCATCGTCTACACCTTCCAGATCACCAGCGTCTTCGCCAATCTCACCTGCTTCGACAACGTGGCCCTCGCCGTGCAGCGCAGCCTGAGCTGGCGCCGGCGCGGCTGGTGGCTCGGCCGCCATGGCGACCTGGAGCCGGCGGTCATGCGCGCGCTCGACCGCGTCGGGCTCGGGCCGCGGCGCGACGCCGTGGCGGCGACGCTCTCCTACGGGCACCAGCGCCTGCTGGAGCTGGCGATCGGGCTGGCGCTCGAGCCGAAGCTCCTCATCCTCGACGAGCCGACGCAAGGCCTGGCCGAGGACGAGATCGTCGGCTTCTGCGCCCTGGTGCGCGAGATCGCCGCGGGCGCCACCGTGCTCCTCATCGAGCACAACATGGCGGTGGTGATGGAGCTCGCGCAGCGCATCACCGTGATGGACAACGGCCGCATCCTGGCGGAAGGAACGCCAGAGACCATCCGGGCGGACCCGGCCGTGCAGCAGGCCTATCTCGGCCCATGACGCTCACGCTCGACGCCGTCGACTGCTACTACGGCAACGTGCAGGTGCTGCGCGGCCTGTCGCTCGAGCTCGGCGAGGGCGAGGTGCTGTGTCTGCTCGGGCGCAACGGTGCCGGCAAGACCACCACGCTGAAGGCGATCATGGGGCTGGTCCGGCCGCGCGCGGGCCGCATCTTCCTGGACGGAACCGAGCTCTCCGCCCTGCCGGCGCACGAGATCCCGAAGCGCGGCATCGCCTACGTGCCGCAGGGGCGCCGCCTCTTCGCCGAGCTCACCGTCGAGGAGAACCTGACGATCGGCCTGATGGCGCGCGATCGCGGCGCCGAGACGCGCGAGCGCGTGCTCGCGCTGTTCCCGGTTCTCGCCGAGCGCCGCCACCAGGTCTCCGGCACGCTCTCCGGCGGCGAGCAGGAGATGCTGGCCGTCGCCCGCGCGCTCTGCCTGGAGCCCCGGGTGCTGCTGATGGACGAGCCGACCGAAGGGCTGATGCCCAGCATGATCGCCACCATTCTCGGCATGGTGCGCGCGCTGAAGTCGCAAGGGGTCGCGACGATCCTGGTGGAGCAGCGGGTCGAGGCCGCGCTCTCCGTCGCCGACCGCGTCGCCTTCATCGAGACCGGCACCGTGCGCGAGACCGCGACGCCGGCCGCCCTGCGCGCCGATCCCGCGCCGCTCCATCACTATGTCGGGGTGGGGCTCAAGGCCGAATAGCGCCATTCGCCGGCACCCTCACCCGCCTCATGCTTCGACGAGCTCAGCATGAGGCGCGTTTCTTGAGCCACAAAGATTCCCCTCATCCTGAGCCTCCTGAGCTTGTCGAAGGGCGAAGGATGAGGGCGGCACCGCCAGCCTGCCGCCGGCGTCGCCCGCGCCCGTCAGCGCCGCCTGAACCGCGTCCCGGCATAGGTGGCGAGCAGCACCAGCCCGGTGGAGATCGCGATCATGATCATGCCGAGCGCCGACAGCCGGCCCCACAGCCCGTCATCGGCATAGCTCAGCACCCGCACCGCCAGCACCTCCGTGCCGGGCCGCGACAGCACCACCGACACGGTGAGCTCGCGCACGAACATGGTGGCCATCAGGATCCAGGCGGAGACGATGCCGGGGACGAGCAGCGGCGCGATGATGCGCCGCATGGTGGTCAGGCTGCCCGCGCCGCAGACATGCGAGGATTCCTCCAGATGGGCATGCACCTGGACGAAGGCGCTGGCGAGCGGCCGGATCCCGTAGGGCAGATAGGCCGCGATATAGGCCAGCAGGAGCGCGGTGAGCGTGGCGTAGAGCGGCGTCTGGACGAAGAACCACATGAAGCCGATGCCGATCACGATGCCGGGGAAGGAGAAGGACAGGAAGCTGAACGTCTCCAGCAGCGCCGAGGCGTTCGTGCGCACCTTGACGATCACATAGGCGACGAACAGCGACAGCAGGACGCCCAGCGTCGCCCCGACGACCGACAGGAACAGGCTGTTCTTCAGGGCCAGGATCGTGACGTGGTCGCCGAGCACGGCGGCCCAGTTCTGCCAGCCCATGAGCGCGAAGGCCTTCGGGCCCGGCACCATCGAATACGGCACCATCGAGGTGTAGAGCAGCACCGCGACCGGCAGCACGATCGTCAGCAGGCAGAGCAGCCCGACCACGACGAAGAGCGGCATGCGCGCGCGGCCGAGCTCGATGAGGCCGGGCTTGAACCCGCGGCCGGAGATGGTCACGTATTTCTCGCCTTCCGCGGTCAGCGCCCGATAGAGGACGATGAGCCCGATCGACGCCGACAGCACGCTCATGCCCAAAGCGGCCGCCTTGCCGTAGTCCGGCGCGAAGCCGGTGGAGATCATCTCGAACAGATAGGTCGCCAGCACGTCGACGCGCCCGGGCGTGCCCAGCACCCTGGGCACGGCATAGGAGGCCAGGCCCCGCACCAGCCCCAGCACGAGCGCCGCCAGGATGGCGGGCCGCAAGACCGGAAGCGTGATCCGCACCAGGGTGCGCCACCACCCGGCGCCGCTGACGCGCGAGGATTCCTCCAGCGCCACGTCGAACGACGCCATGGCGGGCGCGATGATCAGATAGGCGACGGGCATGTTGAGCAGCCCCTCGACCAGGATCATCCCCCACAGCGAGTAGATGTCGAAGGGGGCTGACTCCAGCCCGAGTCCGTCCCGCAGCACCAGGTTCAGCAGCCCGTTCGACGGGTTGAGCAGCAGCGCCCAGCTCACCGAGAACAGCAGATGCGGGATCATCATCGGCACGATCGACAGCACCGTGAAGACCGGCTTGAACGGAATGTCGGTCCGCGTGTTGAGATAGCTCAGGAACAGCGCCAGCACGACGGCCAGGATCGACGATCCGATCACGAAGATCGCGGTGTTGAGCACCACCTCGGACAGATGCGGGTCGGTATAGGCCGCGACGTACTTGGCGGTCGTGAACGACCCGAAGGCGGTCAGCCCCTTCGAGAAGCTGCCGGCGAGCAGCATCAGCACGGGGAACAGCGTGAGCAGGCCGACGACGACGATCAGCGACCAGGTCAGCTTCCACCGCGATGCAGGCATGACGGCGCCCGTCAGGCCGACAGCAGCAGGCAGTGCGCGGGGTCGAGCACGATGCGGACCGTGTCGCCTTCGCCGACTTCCATGTCCGGCGCGATGCGGGCGAGCAGCCGTTCGTCGCCGACCCGCACCTGGGCTTCGTAGACCTCGCCCACGAACTCCAGCGACTCGACCTTGCCTTCGAGCGCGTTGACGGCCGTGCCGGTGCCGTCGCGCGCGACCCGGACGAATTCGGGACGTATGCACAAGGTCGCCGTGCTGCCGGCCGCCAGCGCGCGCTCCCGGCAGTGGATGGTGCCGAGGCCGGTCTCGACGACGGTCGTGCCGTCGCCATGGCCGGAGACGACGGCGGCGATCTGGTTCGCCCGGCCGATGAAATCCGCAACGTAGCGATGCTCGGCGTCGAAATAGATCTTCTGCGGCGTGCCCATCTCGACGATCCGCCCCGCCTGCATCACGGCGATGGTGTCGGACAGCGCCAGGGCCTCGACCCGGTCATGCGTGACGTAGACCGCAGTGATGTCGAGCTCGCCCAGGAAATGCCGCAGCTCCTTGCGCGTCTCCTCGCGCAGCTTGGCGTCGAGGTTGGACAGCGGCTCGTCGAACAGGATCACCTTCGGCTCGGCCACCAGGGCGCGCGCCAGGGCGACGCGCTGCTGCTGCCCGCCCGACAGCCTGGTCGCCGGCCGCCGCTCCATGCCGTCGAGCTGCACGAAGCGCAGGACGCCGGCGACCTTCTCGCGGATCGCCTCCTTGCTCTCCCGGCGCACCTGCAGCGGATAGGCGATGTTGTCGAAGACGGTCATGTGCGGCCAGATGGCATAGGTCTGGAACACCATGCCGAGCCCGCGCTTCTCGGGCGGCACGAAGATGCCCTTCGCGCGCGACCACACCACCTCGCCGCCGATGCGGATCTCGCCGGCATCGGGCGATTCCAGACCGACGATGCAGCGCAGCAGCGTGGTCTTGCCGCAGCCGCTCGGGCCGAGCAGCGTGAAGATCCGATTCGCCGGGATGGTCAGGTCGACGTCGTCGAGCGCCTTGATGATCCTGTCTTCGGACTGGTAGTGCTTGCGCAGGCCCTCGATCCGGATTTCCATCGCCCGATGTCTTCGTGGTGATTGAGGTCCGCGCTGCGGCGGCGGTGCGGCCCGCACGCTTGCGTGCCGCCCCCGGCGCCGGTCGTCAGGCGGCGAAGATCTCGCCGAACTCGCGGCCCCACTGCTGCAGCTCTTCGTCCGACAGGTCGCGCACCGGCTTCACCGTCGCCTGGTCGATGCCCTCGATCGGCGGGTACACGCCGGGGGCGAGCACGTACTCGCCGACCTCCTTCGCCAGCAGGCCCATGGCCTCCTGGCTCAGCCAGTAATCCAGGAAGACCCGCGCGGCTTCCGGCCGCGGCGCCGCCGCGGCGATGCCGATCGCGCGGGCCGAGCCGAGCAGCG
>DAIMFL010000087.1:0-13118 GCA_036724615.1 Alphaproteobacteria bacterium
AACGGAAGCGCTGCCAGGCCCCGGCGCCGTCGATCGTCGCCGCCTCGTAGAGCGACTGCGGGATGGTCTGCAGCCCGGCGGTCAGCGTGATCGCGACGAACGGGATGCCGCGCCAGACATTGGCGGCGATCACGCTCGCCCGCGCGTTGTTCGGGTCGCCCAGAAAGTCGATATAGCCGTCGATGAGCCCGAGCCGCATCAGCGCCCAGGAGATGATCGAGAACTGGCTGTCGTAGATCCACCAGAAGGCGATGGCAGAGAGGACCGTCGGCACGATCCAGGGCAGCAGCACGATCGCCCGCAGGAAGGCCTTGAACGGCAGATGCCGGTTGAGGATCAGCGCGAGCCAGAGGCCGAGCACGAATTTCAGGATGCTGGCGACGACCGTGTAGAGGAAGGTGTTGTAGACCGACAGCCAGAACACGCTGTCGTCCATCAGCCAGTCGAAATTCTCCAGACCAATGAAGATTCCAGGACGGCCGATGGTCGTGTCGGTCATCGCCAGGTAGACGCCGAGGAGCAGCGGATAGGCGAGGAACAGGAGCAGGATCGCGGCCGCCGGAAGCATGAACCAGAAGCCGGCGAAGTTGCGGTCGGCGAGGAGCCTGGCCAGCAATCCCGGCTGCCCGACCACCCTCCCTCGTCCCGCCGTGCCGGTCTGCGCGACCATGACCGCTGCCCTGCCCCTGCCGATGCTCCACCCCTCTCGCCTGAAATGGAGAAAGGGGTGGAGGGCCGGGCGGTTCCCGCCTGCGCCTAGACCCGGTAATAGCGCTCGGCGCGGCTGGCGGCGTGCTCCGCCGCCTCCTTCGACGAGCGCTCGCCGGCGCAGACCTGGGCGAACATGTTGACGACGATGTAGTCGGCCATGGCCGCCGCCGAGGAATAGCCGAGCGGGCCGGAATAGCCGTTCCACAGCATGTTCTTCACGCAGTCGCGATATGGCGTGTGCTTCGGATCCTCCGTCCAGACCGGGTTCGAGGCGTAGGCGTCGAGCGGGTGCGAGATGTAGCCGATCGCCGCCTGCTGCCAGGGCTCGTACTGCTCGCGCTCCCACATGAAGCGGAGATACTCCTTCGCGGCGTTGGGATATTTCGAGTGGTTGAACACCATCGCCTGGGTGAACAGATGCAGCTCGGTGGGGCGGCCCACCGGCCCGATCGGCATGTTCACGTGGTTGATGTCCTTCGCGACCTCCTGCATAGCCGGATCTTCCGAGGTCTTGGCGGCGTAGTAGACCGAGATGCCGTTATTGGTCGCGGCGAGCTCGCCCGCCAGGAAGGCCTTGTTGTTGTTCGGATCGAGCCAGGAGAGCGTCCCCGGGACGAAGTTCTCGTAGAGCTCCTTCACGTATTCGAGGGCGGCCACGGTCTCGGCGCTGTTGAGCACGACGTTGCCCGCGTCGTCCACCATCTTGCCGCCGAAGCCCCACAGGATCGTGTGGACCCAGCCGTTTCCGTCACCCACCGCATTGCCGAGCGCCATGCCGATCGGATGGCCGTTCTCCTTGAGCTTCTTGGCGCAGGCCAGCACCTCCTGATAGTCCCGCGGGAAGGTCTCGAACCCGGCTTCCTGGACCCAGGACTGGCGGTAGACCATGCAGGCGCCGGCCGCGCCGAGCGGCAGGCCGATCCATTCGTCGCCGCGCTTGCCGTAGCGCTGCGCCGCGTCGTACCAGCCGCCGTACTTCTCGCCGAGATAGGTCGCGAGATCGGTGAGCGGGACGAGCTTGTCCGGATATTGATGCGGGTCGTCGAACCAGCCGAGGATGATGTCCGGGCCGGACCCGACATTGGCGGCCACCGCCGCCTTCGGCCGCACGTCCTCCCAGGCCTCGGCGTCGATGCGGACCTTGACGCCGGTCGCCTCGGTGAATTTCTGCGTGTTGGCGTTCCAGGCGTCCTCGTCGCCCTGCACGAACCGTTTCCAGCGCAGCAGGCGCAGCTCGGCGCCCGCCTCCGGCTCGAAGCTGAGACTGGCCTGGGCGCGCGGCCGTGTGGAGCCGACGAGGCCGGCCGTTCCCGCCGCCACCGCGGCCGCCGCACCGAGCTTGATGGTCTCACGCCTGGTAAAGTCCGTCATGACGTTCCTTCCCTTGCTGTGACCGGCGGCTTCGCACTGGCCGTCGTTCAAGTTGCCCCTGTGATCGTCTTTCCCGTCTCCGCGTCGAACAGGTGAACCGCATCGAGCCGCGGCATCAGGCCGATCGTCTCGCCCGGCCTGAAGGCATGGCGCTCGCCGAAGGTGGCGCAGGCCGGCACGCCACCGATCTCGCAATAGACGAAGGTGTCCGCGCCCGTGGGCTCGATCACCGTCACGGTCGCCGGCACGCCCGCGGGATCGAGCGAGACGTGCTCCGGCCGCATTCCGTAGAGCACCGCCTGCCCGTCCTTGCCGCCCATGGCGCCGGGCAGCGGCAGGCGCAGCCCGCGCTCGCTCTCCACATGCGGCGGGCCGCCTTCGCGCTTCAGGCGCCCGGGGATGATGTTCATGGCCGGCGAGCCGATGAACCCGGCGACGAAGAGATTGGCGGGAGCGTCGTAAAGATCGAGCGGCGAGCCGATCTGCTCGACGAGGCCGTCGCGCATCACCACGATCTTGTCGGCCATGGTCATGGCCTCGATCTGGTCGTGGGTGACGTAGATCGAGGTCGTGCGCAGCCGCTGGTGCAGCGCCTTGATCTCCGTCCGCATCTGGACGCGCAGCTGCGCGTCCAGATTGGACAGGGGCTCGTCGAACAGGAACACCTGGGGATTGCGGACGATCGCGCGGCCCATGGCGACCCGCTGGCGCTGGCCGCCGGAGAGCTGGCGCGGATAGCGCGAGAGGAGATCCCGGAGGCCCAGAATGTCGGCCGCCGCATGCACCCGCCGCTCCGTCTCGTCCGACCCTGCCCGGCGCAGCCGCAGGCTGAAGGCCATGTTGTCGTAGACGGTCATGTGCGGGTAGAGCGCGTAGTTCTGGAACACCATCGCGATGTCGCGCTCCTTCGGCGGCAGGCCGTTCACCACCGTGCCGCCGATCGCGATCTCGCCGCTGGTGATCTGCTCGAGCCCGGCGATCATGCGCAGGAGCGTCGATTTCCCGCAGCCCGAAGGCCCGACGAGGACGACGAACTCCTCGTCGGCGATGTCGATGTCGACGCCGTGAATGACCTCGACCGAGCCGAATCTTTTCGTGACCCGCTGGACGTCGACCGCGGCCATCAAGCCTGGCGCCGCGCCGGCGCGAAGACCGCGGTCGTGTCGCAGCCCGAAAGCCCGGCAACAGATGGGACGCGGCGACTGCCCGGTCGCTCTCTCATCGTCTCCTCCCCGTCGCGCTGCGGCCGTTGGCCGGCCTTGGTATCGTGACGCGCCGCTTCGATCCGGCTGAGGCTCCGACATTAGGTGTGCATGGCAGACCGGTCAAACGGGTTTTGCCGCCGACCGGCGGCGCTGCAGCGAGTCCTGGCGATTCTTCAGGAGGATGAGACAGAGCGCGAGGATGCCCGCCGCCGGCAGCACGTAATCCTCCGGTATGCGGAGCCACCAGGCCGCGATACCGGCCGCGAACGACCAGAGAAGCGGGATGGCGGCGAGGTGGAACGGCGTCCGCCCGGCCGCGAGCAGGAGCATGCCGAGGGTGAACAGCGTCGTCGGGCCGGGGGTCACCCCGACCAGCGGCGTGTGCGGCCAGCCACGGCCGGAGAGCCAGAGGACGGCCGGGTGCCCGGCGAGGCCGTAGAGGGCGAGCGCCAGCCCGAGCCATCCGGCAGCATCCCGGCTGAAGCGGAACGCCACGCGGCCGCGGAAGCTTGCGGTCCAGGCGAGGAGCAGGCCCTGCAGCAGGAAGGCCAGCGCGGCGAAGGGCGCGGTGAAGTCGATCGCGGCCATATGCGCGAGCTGGAAGGCGACGGCGGTCCACAGCCAGAACGCCGCGAGCGCCGCTCCGGCAAGCCTGTCGCCCCATGCCCCGAAGGGCCGGACGGCATGAACGAGCATGAGACCGGCGAGGAAACAGGCCGCGATCTGCACCGGCCAGATGGCGGCGTTGTACTGGGCGACGAGCGCGAACAGGACCTCCGCGGTGTAGGCGAACATCCCCGCCCCGGCGCGCGTCAGAGATTTTCCACGTGGTCGACGATGCGCGCCCGCATCGCCGCGTCCGGCAGGGCGCCGTGCAGCGCGCCCATGTTCTCCCGCATGTGGTCCACGCGCGTGGTGGCCGGAATCACGCAGGTCACCGCCGGATGGGACAGGATGAACTTGAGCAGGAGCTGCGCCCAGTTCGCGCAGCCGATCTCGCCGGCCCAATCGGGGAGCGCGTGACGCTCGACTGCGTCGATGAGCGGGCCCTGGCGGAACGGACGGTTGATCAGCACCGCCAGGCCGCGCTCCGCCGCGAGCGGCAGCAGGCGGTCCTCCGCCTCGCGGTCGAGCACGTTGTAGGTGAACTGGACGAAGTCGATCGGCTGCGTCGCCATGATCTTCTCCAGCTCCGCATGGCGCCGGCCATGGGAGGTGGTGACGCCGGCATAGCGCACCCGCCCGGCGGCCTTGTCCTCGAGAATGGTCCCGAGATGGCCTTCCCAGCTCAGCAGGTTGTGGACCTGCATCAGATCGAATCGGTCGACGCCCCAGAGCTCTCGCGACTGCGCCATCTGCGCCGGCCCGCGCGAGTCGAACCAGGTCCACACCTTGGTCGCGGAGAACAGCTTCTGCGGCTGCGGCAGGCGTTCGAGGCACCAGCCGACCACCTCCTCCGACGAGCCGTACATGGGCGAGGAGTCGATCACGCTGCCGCCGGCGCCGAAGAAGGCCCGGCAGACGTCGAGGCGCCGGCGCCGCAGCTCCTCGTCGTCGCCCACGTTGAAGGTGATCCAGGTTCCCATGCCGACCGCCGGCACCGCCTCGCCGCTGGCCGGGATCCGGCGCATCAGCGGGCCCGGCGCCGAATCCCCCTGCGCGCCGGCGGACGCCGCGAGGCCCAGCGCCGCCGCGCCGAATGCGGCGATCCCGCCGAGAAATCCGCGGCGATCCTGCGCCGGAAGCTGCATCGCTCGGTCCTTCGTGTCGTCCCGGTCCGCTCTATCCTGCCAGCCGGGCCGCCAGCGCGTCGAGAAAGGCGACCTGTCCCTTGTGCAGCTTCTCCTTAGCCGTCGCGAGATCGAACCAGCCGGCGCGGTCGACCTCCGGAAACTCCTGGAGCTGCCCGGAGCGCGGCGGCCATTCCATGGAGAACAGGTTGCTGCGGACCGCCGCCGGGTCGCATTCGCCCTCGATCGCCCAGACATGCACGGTCTTCCCGCCGGGCTGCCGCTGCGCCCCGAGCGGCTCGAACGTCCCGGCGATGTCGAGCCCGGTCTCCTCGCGGAGCTCGCGCCGCGCCGCGAGGAGCGCGTCCTCGCCGGGCGCGAACTCGCCCTTCGGGATCGACCAGGCCGCCTCATCCTTGTTGCGCCAGAACGGCCCGCCCGGATGCACCAGGAACACCTCGGGCCCGCCCGGCCGCCGGCGATAGATCAGGAGTCCTGCACTTTGCCGCGCCATGACGGGAATGGTGGCCCGATCGCCGGCGGAACGGCAACCCGCCCGGTTCAGTCGGCCTGCAGGATGCGGACCCCGTAGCCGGGAAGCGATACGGTCGGCGAGCCGCCCCGGAGTGGCAGAACCTCGCCGGCGAGCAGGTCGCGCATGCGTTGCCGCGGCGCCACGCTCCGCGCCACCTCGCCGGGAAGAGCCACGCTCAGCGGCGTCTCGCCGTAGTTCAGCAGCACCAGCACCGCATCCTCCGGCCGGTCGGCCGGGCGCAGATAGGCGAGGAGCCGGTCCGCCGGCGCGAGGTCGAGCAGCTCGATCTCGCGCGAGCGCAGCGCCGGCTGGGCCTGCCGCAGGGCGATCAGCCGGTCGTACCACTGCGTCAGCCCGTAGCGATCGACCCATTCGACCGGCGGGCCTTCGTCATAGGGCTGGAAGGCGGCGCCCACCTCGTCGCCGGTGTAGAGGGCGGGAATTCCCGGAAGGGTGAGCAGCATGGCCGCGGCGACCCGGGTGCGCGGCAGGCCGTAGCGCGTCACGAAGCGCGCGCCGGTGTCGTTGTTGTTGAGGAAGCGCAGGACCAGCGCATCCGGATGGAGGCCCGCCCCGTCACTGCCGATCGCCGCGCGCAGCCGGCGGGCGGTATGCGCCCGGTCGTCGAAGGCGGCGCGCCAGGCCCATTCGCCGAGAGTCTCCGTCCAGTCATAGGCGGCGTCGAACCCGTGGAGGAAATAGTACGGATCGCGCGCCGGCGCCTCGGCGAGGAGGAACAGGTCCGGCTCGATCCGCTTCAGCTCCGCGCGCCAGCGCGGCCAGAACTCCGGCGCCCGCTCGCGCGGGCCCCAGGCGACGTCGACGCGGAATCCGTCCACGTCATAAGTCTTCACCCAGTGCGCGAAGGCCTCGATCACCATGCGCTGGACCTCGGGGTCGTCGAAGTCGAGGTTGATGAGATGCGGCCAGTCGAAATAGAAGGCCGCCTCCCCGTCCTTCGCGCGCTCGAAGAAATCGTAATAGGCAGAGGCCGGCCCCCGCGCCTCCGCGTCCTGGTAATAGGCGTGCTCGGCCGAGACGTGGTTGGGGATGAAGTCGATGATCACGCGCAGACCCGCGTCATGGGCCGCCGCGATCAGCTCGCGCAGATCGGCCTCGCTGCCGAAGCGCGTCCGCAGGGCGAAATGGTCGGTGACCGCGTAGCCGAAATCTTCCGGCGGGGCCGCCGTGATCGGCGACAGCCAGAGCGTCGTCACGCCGAGATCCGCGAGCTCGTCCACCCGCGAGGTGACGTCGTCGAAGCCGTTCGGACCGAAGAAGAAGGGCACGACGCCGTAGACCACCGCCCGGTCGACCCAGCCCGGGTTGTCGCGCGCCCGGTCGACCTCCTGCGCCCGGCCGTCGCGCACCCGGAACACCGCCGTGCTCTCGTCGCTGCGGCCGAGCGCTTCGGTCACCCGCATGGTGACGTAATACTCGCCGTCGACGGGCGGGGCGGGCAGCGCGATGCGCTCGCCCTCGGCCGGCAGGCCCCGGAGCGGCGCGGGATTGCCGTCGCGCGCTCGCCAGTGATACGCGACCAGCGGAGCCGGCCGCACCGGCGCGAGGCGGGTGCCGCCCGCATCGAGCGTCATGCCGGACCCGGTCGCCACCGTGCGCACCCAGGCCTTGGGCGCGTCCGCCAGGCGCACGTTCCAGCTCTGCCGCGCCGGGGCGCCGCGCGACCCGGCGCCTTGGCAGACGGCTTCCACCACGTTCGATCCGGGCCCGAGCGGCACCCGCGCGGCGACGCGATTCTCGCGGGGCTCGGCTTCCGCGGTCCCGACGGCGGAAGCGAAGGAGACCTGCTCGCAGGCGCCGGGCGCGACCGTGGCCGCGACCCGCTTCTCGAAGGTCCAGGCGTCGCCGCCGGCCGTGTCGAGGAGGACGGGCGGGGCGGCCGGCGCGCAGGCCGCGACCAGCAGCGACAGCAGCACGGCGCAGCGATGCGGGAACGGGCGAATGGCGCGCTACCTCGTCAGGGTCATCGCGGTCTGGACATAGTCCTTGCCCTCGAAACTCGCCGAGGGATCCACGTCGTTGGCGATCAGGCCGCGGCTCTGGCGGCGCACCAGCGAGGCGTAATAGCCGCCCTGCCGCACCAGCGCGGCATGCTTGCCGCTCTCGATGATGCGGCCCTCCTTCAGCACGATGATCCGGTCCGCATTGACCACGGTCGACAGGCGATGGGCGATGACGAAGGTCGTCCGGTCCTTCATCAGCGCCTCGAGCGCGGTCTGCACGGCCTCCTCCGATTCCGCGTCGAGCGAGGAGGTCGCCTCGTCGAGGATGAGGACGGGCGGGTTCTTGAGCAGCGCGCGGGCGATGGTGACGCGCTGGCGCTCGCCGACCGACAGCAGCCCGCCGCGCTCGCCCACCAGCGTGTCGTAGCCTTCCGGCAGGCGCTGGATGAACTCATGGGCATAGGCCGCCTTCGCCACCGCCTCGATGTCGGCCTGGGTCGCCTCCGGCCGGCCATAGGCGATGTTCGCGCGGACGGTCTCGTTGAACAGCAGCGGATCCTGCAGGACGACGCCGATGTTCCGCCGCAGCGAGCTCTGCTTGATGGTGCGGAGATTGCGTCCGTCGATCTTGATGCGGCCTTCCTGCGGATCGTAGAAGCGCATGAGGAGCGCCATCATGGTGGGCTTGCCGGAGCCGCTCGGCCCGACGATCGCGACCGTCGTGCCGGCCGGCACGTGGAGCGAGATGCCGTTGAGCAGCGGCCGCCCCGCCTGCTCGTAGCGGAAATGGACGTTGTCGAAATTGACCTCGCCGCGCACGTCCGTGATGTCCTCGGCATCGGGCGAGTCTCCCAGATGCTCCTGGACGTTCAGGATGCCGAAGATCTCGTCGAGCGAGACCGACGCCTTGCGCAGGCTGGAATAGATGCCGCTCAGGCCCTGGACCGGGCCGAACAGCCCGCCGACATAGCCGAGGAAGGCGACGACCGTGCCGACCGTGATCTCCCCCTGCAGCACGAGGTAGCCGCCGAAGCCCAGCGCCCAGAGCCGGGCGACGGCGATCACCATGTTGCTCGCCGCGCCGTAGCCGGCGTCGATCGCGACCCCGCGCACCACCACCTGGTTCGCCGCCTTGACGTCGCGCAGGAAGCGCGCCTTCTCCGTGTCCTCCATGGCGAAGCTGCGCACGATGACGATGCCGGAGAGCACCTCGTTGAAGCGCGAGTAGATATGCGCCCAGCGGTCGAGCAGGTTGCGCTCGCGCCGCGTCTGCTCGGGCGCGGCCCGCGTCGCGATCAAAGCGGGAAGCGGCGCGAAGACGAGCACCAGCAGCGCCATGCGCCAGTCGAGGCCGATCATGATCCAGATGGCGACGGCCAGGAAGATGATGGACGGGAGCACGCTGAACAGGATGAGCGTGACCGCGCTGGTGAAGCCCTGGATGCTGCGGTCGAGCCGCGTCATGATCGCCCCGATGCCTTCGCTGCGCTGCACGCGCAGCGGCATCTTGTGGAGCTTGCCGACGGTCGCCTCGAGCAGCGCGTATTGCAGCCCGATCCGGGTGCGCCAGGTCAGCCAGTTGGCCGCGGCGTCCATCATCTCCCGCACGATGGCGACTCCGACGAGCACGCCCAGCCCGGTCAGAAGCGCTCTCTCGCGCTGCTCGCCCGCGAGCTCGTCGATCACCAGCTTGAGGAGGAGCGGCTCCACCGCGTTGGCGGCCGCGACGCCCAGCATCAGCGCCAGGATGATCCCGATCGCATGACGCTGCGGAAAGGCGAAGCGCACGGCCTCGTGCATCCGCCGCCAATTGGCGGCGGCCGAGATCTGGGCGAATGCGGAGGTTGTTTCGGCCATTCGCGGGGCACTGCCGTCCGTCGGTCGATCGCACCGGCCCTGCGCCCGGTCTTGCCCGTCGGCCGTCTGCGCAGCGGCGGCGCTCCAGCCGCCACAGCCTGAACGGCCGTGGAACCAAAAGGTTCAGGCTTCGCCCTCGTCAGCGGACCTACAAAAATACCGGTTGACTCGCTGCGGCACCGGTTTATGTCAGGAGGGAGGAATGTCGGACCGCGTGCGCGCGGCAGAGCAACAGCTCAACCGGGCGCGAGTAGAGCGCGATCCGTCAGGTTCCGAATCCGGTCCGCCTAACCGCCGCTTGCCGCCCCCTGGCAGTCGGCGGTCCTCGCAGCGGACCTGATGGGCCACGTAGGCCCGGGCCGGCGGCGTTTCCGCCTTTCCCCCGGGCGCGCCGCCGCCGGCCCCCCTCCCGCAATGACCGAGCGCCAGCGGCTTCGCCGCGCAGCGTCCCGCTTGAGGGACGGCCGGCCGACCGGCATTCTCCGCCTGACCTGCAATTCCCAGCATGCTCCGATGATCGTCACCCGTTTCGCACCCAGCCCGACGGGCTTTCTCCATCTCGGCCATGCCCATTCCGCCCTGGCGGGGTGGCGCGCCGCGCGGGAGGCGGGCGGGCGCTTCCTGCTGCGCATCGAGGACATCGACCGCGACCGCTGCCGCCCCGCCTTCACGGACGCCATCCTGGAGGACCTGGCCTGGCTCGGCATCGACTGGGACGGGCCGGTGCGCCGGCAGTCGGATCATATGGACGATTACCGGGATGCGCTGGCGCGGCTCGAGGCGCTCGGCGTCATCTATCCCTGCTTCTGCAGCCGCGCCGAGATCCAGGCCGAGATCGCCGCCGCCGGCCAGGCGCCGCACGGACCGGACGGACCGCTTTATCCCGGGACCTGCCGGCGGCTCGGCCCGGCCGAGCGGCGGGTCCGGATGGCCGCCGGCCAGCCGCACGCGATGCGCCTGGATGCCGCGCGGGCAGCAGCGCTGGCCGGGCCGCTCACCTGGCGGGAGGAGGGCGAGGGGCTCGCCGGGCGCACGGCGGTGGACCCGATGGCGTTGGGAGACGTGGTCCTGGCCCGGAAGGACATCGGCACCAGCTATCACCTCTCCGTCACGGTGGACGATCACCTCCAGGGCGTCACCCTGGTCGTCCGCGGCCGCGACCTTCACGCCGCGACCCACCTGCACCGGTTGATTCAAGCGCTGCTGGGGTTGCGGGAGCCGACATACCGCCACCATCTCTTGCTCACGAACGCGGCCGGCGAACGTCTCGCGAAGAGAGACGGCGCGCTTTCGCTGCGCGCCTTGCGAGAGGCCGGCCGCAGCCCCGCAGAGGTGAGGGCGATGGCCGGCTTCCCCGACGCGCCGCGAGCGGCCCAGGCAGGTGACGTCATACGCCCCGGCAGGCCGGTTCCCTGATGGAGTCCCTGCTCGGCCTGGTTTCCCTCTCGGAGCTGAGCGCGCTCCTGCAGGTCATCATGGTCGACCTGGTGCTGGCCGGGGACAACGCGGTCGTCGTCGGCATGGTGGCGGCCGGCCTGCCGCGCGATCAGCGCGCCAGGGTGATCGTCATCGGCATCGCGGCGGCGACGCTGATGCGCGTCTGCTTCGCCGTGGTCACGTCGCAGCTGCTGCAGATCATCGGCCTCACGCTCGCCGGCGGCATTCTGCTGCTCTGGGTCTGCTGGAAGCTGTGGCGCGAGCTCCGGGAGCAGCGGAACGAGGTCGACGCCGCCGAGCTCGTGGCGCAGGGCGACGCGAAGCCGGGGATGTCGAACGCGAAGAGCGAAGCCCCGCCGCGCAAGACCTTCCGCCAGGCGGTGATCCAGATCGTCATCGCCGACGTGTCCATGTCGCTCGACAACGTGCTGGCGGTCGCCGGCGTGGCGCGCGAGCACACCTGGGTCCTGATCGTCGGGCTGGCCTTGTCGGTCGCCTTCATGGGCGCCGCCGCGACGCTCATCGCCGGGCTGCTCAAGCGCTTCCACTGGATCGCCTATGTCGGGCTGGCGATCATCTTCTACGTCGCCTGCTCGATGATCTGGGAAGGCTCGATCGCCGTGATGGAGGCGGCGGAGACGACCGGAATGCTGTGAGCCTCGCTCAGCCGGAGAGGCGCAGCCCGTGCACGATCGGCAGGTAGTCCGGATGCTCCGGCGAGAGCAGGCCGCGGCGCACCAGGAAGTCGACGATCGCCAGCGCGACGTTGAACTTGAAGTCCTCGCTGGTCTCCAGCCTCTCGACCACCCGCGCCAGCGGCCAGAGGAAGAACTCCTCGATCTCGCCGTCCGTGTTGCGCGGCTCGAAATCCGCGGGCAGCTCGAGGTCGTAGACGAACATCACGTCGTTGCGGATGCCTTCCTCGTTCTCCATGACGTAGGAGACGAAGCCAGCAGGCCTCGCCTGGCGGGCGAGCGCCGCCGGCACGCTCGCCTCCTCGGCCGCCTCCTTGACCAGGTTCTCCGCGAGACCCATGCCGTAGGGCTGGCCGCCCGCGACCAGGTGATCGAGCTTCCCCGGCCCGGTCGGCTTGAAGCGCGAGCGGCGCGCCACCCAGATCTGCATCGCCTCGCCGTCGCCCACATGGCCGTTCACGTGGATGCCGTAGGCGCGCACCCCGAAGCTCGGCACCGCGGCGCGCTCCATCTTGAGCAGCGGCGGCAGGTGGAAATCGGTCCCGACCGGATAGGGCTCTTCCCGCCAGCCCGGGAAGGCGCCTTCCTCCCTGAGCCGGCGCAGCACCGCATCGACCGCCTGCGACCGGCTGGCGAAATCGCCGAAGCGCTCGTCCAGAAGCACGGCGGAGTCCTCGACACGGAACGTGTCCGGGAATCCGCGCAGCCGGTCGGCGATGTCGGGCTTCACCCACCCCACCGCCTGCCCGTCGACCATGAAACGGCGATAGCGGCCGAGGTCGCGGCGCTGGCAGAAGCGGACCCGGTCGAGAAGGCTCATGGGCGCACAGGTCCGACGCGATTCATCGGCGGCCGAACAGCCGTTCGATATCGGCGAGCTTCAGCTCGACATAGGTCGGCCGCCCGTGATTGCACTGGCCGGAATGGGGCGTCGCTTCCATCTGGCGCAGCAGGGCGTCCATCTCGGCCGGGGCCAGCCGCCGGCCGGCCCGCACGCTGCCATGGCAGGCCATGGTGCCGCAGACCTCGGCCAGCCGCTCCTTGAGCGAGAGCGCCGCGCCGAGCTCGGCGATCTCGTCGGCGAGATCCTTGACCAGCCCCGTCACGTCGGCCTGGCCGAGCAGCGCCGGCACCTCGCGCACGACCACCGCGCCGGGGCCGAACGGCTCCAGCACCAGACCGAGCTCGGCGAGCTCGGCGGCGCGGGCGGCCAGCCGCTCGGCGGCGCGCTCGTCGAGCTCCACCACCTCCGGGATCAAGAGCCCCTGCCGCGCCACGCCGCCGCCGGACAGGGCCTGCTTCATGCGCTCGTAGACGATGCGCTCATGCGCGGCGTGCTGGTCGACGATGACGAGGCCGTCCTTGGTCTGCGAGACGATGTAGGTCTCGTGGACCTGCGCCCGCGCCGCGCCGAGCGGATGCTCGATCTGCTCCGCCGCCGGCTCGAAGGTCTCGATCCGCGCATCGGCCGACGGCGCGCCGACGTCGAAGGCCGCTTGAAACTCTGTTTGCGCCGCTTCCGCCAGTCCGAGCCCGCCGCGCGACGGCGCGGCATAGGACCGTTGCGGCGAGGTGCGCCAGTCGTAACCGCCGCGCGGCGGCGTCGCTGTATT
>DAIMFL010000087.1:13228-14198 GCA_036724615.1 Alphaproteobacteria bacterium
AACGCCGCGATGGTCGCGGTGCCGCCGGTCGTCGCCGCGCGCTGGCCCTCGCGCGCCAGCGCCTCCTTCAGCGCGCGCACGATCAGCCCGCGAACGAGCCCGGCGTCGCGGAAGCGCACTTCCGTCTTGGCCGGATGCACGTTGACGTCGACCTCCTGCGGCGGCAGCGTGACGAACAGCGCCAGCACCGGATGGCGGTCGCGCGGCAGGTAGTCCGCATAGGCCGCGCGCACCGCGCCGATCAAGAGCTTGTCGCGCACCGGCCGGCCGTTGACGAACAGATATTGCCCGAGCGAATTGGCGCGCGAATGCGTCGGCAGGCCGGCGAAGCCTTCGACGCGCACGCCGTCGCGCCCGGCGGCGACCGCCACCGCGTTGACGCGGAACTCCTTGCCCAGCACGTCACCCAGTCGCGCCAGCGGCGTCCCGTCGCCGGCGTTCCACGTCACCGGCGCGCGCTCCTCGCCGGCCAGCGTGAAGGCGACGTCCGGCCGGCTCATCGCCAGACGCCGCACCACCTCGCGCACGGCTTCCGCCTCGCTGCGGTCGGTCTTCAGGAATTTCAGCCGCGCCGGGGTCGCGTGAAACAGATCGCGCACCTCGACGGTGGTGCCGTGCGAGAGCGCCGCCGGCTTCACCTCGGATTTGACGCCGGCATCGACGGTGATCGCCCAGGCATGCGGCTCGCTCGCGTGGCGCGTGGTGATGGTCAGCCGCCCCGCCGCGCCGATCGAGGGCAGCGCCTCGCCGCGAAAGCCGAGCGTGCGGATCGCCAGCAGGTCCTCGTCGTCGAGCTTCGAGGTGGCGTGGCGCTCGACGCACAGCGCGAGGTCCGCGCGCGTCATGCCGCCGCCGTCGTCGGTGATGCGGATCAGCCGCCGCCCGCCGCCGTCGGTCAGCACGTCGATCCTGCGCGCGCCGGCATCGAGCGCGTTCTCGACCAGCTCCTTGACCACGCTCGCCGGCCGCT
>DAIMFL010000088.1:0-14016 GCA_036724615.1 Alphaproteobacteria bacterium
CAACTCCGGCCAATTCAACTCGGGCCAGGGCAACTCGGGCCAGGGCAACTCCGGTCAGGGCAACTCCGGTCAGGGCAACTCCGGGCAGGGCAACTCCGGCAACGACAGCGGCAACAATTCAGGGGGCAACGGCAAGGGAAAGGGTAAGGGGAAGGGCGGCAACGCTCAGAGCTGATGTCCCGCATCCTCCATGGCCTGGTGTCGCGCCAAGGGTTCGGCTCCACTGCTTTGCGCAGCATCTGGCCGCGGATGGCCGTCTTCGCAATTACCGCGGCCGTCTCGCTTTCGGGCGCCGCGGACTTCCTCGAGTTCAGGTTGAGTGACGCGCGTTTCAGGCTGCTGCCGCGCGAGGCCAGTGGCCAGGTCGTCGTCGTGGCCATCGACGGGCTGAGCATCCAAAGGCTGGGCTATTGGCCCTGGCCGCGCGGACTTCACGCCGAGCTTCTCGATCGGCTGCGCGAAGCGGGCGCGGCCGACGTGTCGCTCGATATCGACTTCAGCTCGCGTTCCAATCCGCGCGAAGACGCCCTGCTGGAAGCTGCCCTCGAGCGCTGGTCGGGCGATGTCGCTCTTCCGGCCTTCAAGCAGCCGACCCTCGTTCCGGGCCAGTTCGTCTACTCGGAGCCGCTGCCGCGCTTCCGGCGCCAGGTCGGGCTGGGATCGGTCAATGTCCGGCCGGACTCCGACGGCGCCCTGCGGCGCCTCGCGACGCAGACCAGGGCCGCCGACGGATCGCCGCTTCCCGCCCTGGCGGCTCGCCTGGCCGGAGCGGCTGCAGGCGACCTACCGCCGATCTTCTACATGGACTACGGCATTCGGCCGGACACGGTGCCGCAGATCTCCTACAGCGCGATACTGGCGGGCGACTTCGACCCGGATATCGTCGCGGGCAGGCACGTGATCGTCGGCGCGACCGCCATAGAGCTCGGCGACATCGTCGCCGTGCCCGTCTGGCGGGCCATGCCCGGCGCTCTCGTCCAGGCGGTCGCGGCGGAGTCGATCCTGCAAGGCCGAATGCTGCGGCCGTTGCCGCAGGCGATCACGCTGGGTCTCGCCGCCGTCTTGATCCTGGTTCTTTCTTTCGCGCTGGAGCGCCTGTCCTGGCGCGTCGGTCTCGTCGTGGTCGCCGCCACCCTGATCGGCTGCAACGTGATCTCCCTGCTGGTTCAGGCGACCCTGCCGGTGCTTCCCGCCGTCTTGCCGGTGTCGATCGCCACGATCCTGACCTATGCCGTGGCCGTCTTCGGCAGGATGGACCAGCAGAGCTTCCGGCTGCTGGCGCAGCGCCTGGCTCTGGATCGCCAGGGCCGGCTGATGCGCGCGATCGTCGACAACACCTTCGACGCGCTGGTCACCACGGACAGCGCAGGCCGGATCCGGTCGTTCAATCCGGCGGCCGAGCGGCTCTTCGGCCGTTCCGCCGCCGATGTCAGAGGCCGGCCTTTCCGCATGCTGCTCCAGGCGGAGTCCACCGGACCGGAAGGCGACGCCGGCGGCTCCCTTCTTGGGGGGATCGCCGGATCGGGGGAGCCGCGGGAAATGCAGGCCGTGCATGCCAACGGCAACAGCTTCGAGATCGACCTCGCGGTGACGCGTACCGATGACGAGCTGGCCGCCTTCTACATCGCGCTCGTCCGCGACATCGGCACGCGCAAGGCCGCGGAGCGCGAGGCGGCGCAATCGCGCCATCGCCTGCTCGACGCGATCGAGAGTCTGTCGGAAGGCTTCGCGCTCTACGACTCCGATGACCGCCTGATGCTCTGCAACGAGAAATACCGCGCGATCTTCCCTGGCGCCGCCGATCTTCTCTGCCCTGGCTGGCTCTTCGACGACATCATGCGCGCCTATGCGGCGATGCTCGGGCCGGCGGACGGGGTCGAGCAACCGTCAGAATGGGCCGAGGAAATGGTCCGCCACCACAATGACCCGAAAGGCGTCTACGAGATCAGAGGGGCGGGAGGCCGCTGGCTGCAGCTGGGCGAGCGCCGTACCCATGATGGCGGAGTGGCCGTCATCGTGAGCGACATCACCGAGCTGAAGCTGCGCGAGGCGGAGCTGCGCCGCGCCAGGGACGAGGCGGAGCTGGCGAACCGCAGCAAGAGCGAGTTCCTCGCCAATATGAGCCACGAGCTCCGCACGCCGTTGAACGCGGTGATCGGCTTCGCCGAGATGATGGAGGCTCAGCTCTTTGGTCCGCTCGGACACGACAACTACCGGACCTATGCCAAGGACATACGGTCGAGCGGCGAGCACCTGCTCGCGGTCATCAACGACATCCTGGACATGGCGCGGATCGAGGCGGGAAAGATCGCACTGAACGAGGAGATGGTGGACCTCGCCGCGATCGCCGAGACGGCGGCGCGCCTCATCGCCCAGCGCGCGGAGTCGGCCGGGCTTCGTCTCGCGCTCGCGCTCGATCGAGACGTCCCGCTTGTCTTCGCCGATGCCCGCCTGGTCAAGCAGTGCCTGGTCAATCTTCTGTCGAATGCCGTCAAGTTCACGCCGGGCGGCGGCCGGATCGAGGTGCGGACGGCCGATACGCCCGAAGGCCTCGTCCTCGAGGTGGCGGATACGGGAATCGGCATCGCCCCGGCGGACATGGAGCAGGTGCTGGCACCGTTCGGACAGGCCTATGGTGCGCTCGACCGGAGATACGAGGGAACGGGGCTCGGTCTGCCGCTGGTGAAGTCCTACATGGAGCTGCATGGCGGCGAACTGCGGCTCGAGAGCGCTCCGGGCAAGGGCACGCGCGCCGTGCTGATCTTTCCGCCGGAACGACGCCGCGGCGTCGAGCGCGCCAGGGCGGCGACGGGGCGCTGAGCAGCCGTCGGACTATCGCCGCAGCAGCGCCGCGGCGCAGGCGTCCAGGATGGCGTCGGCGTCCAACCGGTACTTGCGGTAGAGATCCGGCAGGTCGCCCGACTGGCCGAAGCTCTCGACGCCCAGCGCCTGCACGCGATGGCCGCGCACCGCGCCCAGCCATTCCAGGGCGAGCGGATGGCCGTCGACGATGGTGACGAGGCCGGCGTCCGGCGCGAGCGGTGCCAGCAGGCGCTCGGCCAGCGAGCGCGCGTCGCGCTCCCC
Source organism: Alphaproteobacteria bacterium (assembly GCA_036724615.1). Taxonomy (GTDB): domain Bacteria; phylum Pseudomonadota; class Alphaproteobacteria; order Dongiales; family Dongiaceae; genus DAIMFL01. The sequence continues at coordinate 3,085 of DAIMFL010000088.1, forward strand.
GGACTGGCGCACCCGTTCCGCCGCATGCCACCCCGCGTTCAGCCGGTCGGCCGAGGTGACGGCGAGCAGCCCGGCGCCCGGCACGTCCTCGGCCAGCGCCTCGTGGGCGGCGATCGCCTCCGGCGCGATCGCCCCGGTATAGACGATCGCGAGCTCCGCGCCCGGCTGCGGCGGCTTCAGCCAGTAGCCGCCGCCGATGATCGCCTGCCGGTCGGCGTCGGTGAGCGCGCGCCTCGGCTGCGCGATCGATCGGGTCGACAGGCGCAGATAGACCGAGCCGCCCTCCACGTCCCGCAGCCAGTCGATGGTCGACTGGCCGGAGCCGTCGCGCTGCATGTAGTCGAAGCCCCATTCCATGATCGTCGCGAGTTCGTCCACGAAGGCCGGTTCGAAGGCGGCGAGACCGTCCTGACCGATGCCGATGGTCGGGGTCGCGATCGACTGGTGGGCGCCGCCCTCCGGCGCCAGGGTGATGCCGGAGGGCGTCGCCACCAGCATGAAGCGGGCGTCCTGGTAGCAGGCATAGTTGAGCGCATCGAGGCCGCGCTGGATGAACGGATCGTAGAGCGTGCCCACCGGCAGCAGCCGCGCCCCGAACAGGCTGTGCGACAACCCCAGCGCGCCGAGCAGCAGGAACAGGTTGTTCTCTGCGATGCCGAGCTCGATATGCTGCCCCTCCGGCCCGATCGACCAGCGCTGCGGCGAGACGACCTGCTGCGCCTTGAACACGTCCTCGCGCGCGATGCGGCCGAAGACTCCGCGCCGGTTCACCCAGCCGCCGAGATTGGTGGAGACGGTGACGTCGGGCGACGTCGTGACGATCGCGTCGGCGAGCGGGCCGCCGTCGCGCGCCAGGTCGGCGAGGATCCGGCCGAAGCCTTCCTGGGTCGACGTCCTCTCGGCGTCGGGCATCGGGAAGGCCGCGGGCAGCGGGATCTTCGCCGCCGAATAGCGACGCGGCCCCCTGGCGTTGAACGGCACGTCGCGCAGGAAGCCGTCGAGCACGGCGGGGTCGAGTTCGAGCCCGGCGAAGCGGTCCCACTCGGCGCCGTCCGCGATCCGGTTGCGCCGCTTGAACTCGGCCATCTGCTCCGGGTTCATGAGGCCGGCGTGATTGTCCTTGTGCCCGGCGAAGGGCAGGCCGATTCCCTTGATCGTGTAGGCGAGGAAGCAGGTGGGGGTCTCCGCCGTCGCGCCGGCGAAGGCGTCGAGCACGCTTTCCATGTCGTGCCCGCCGAGATTGGTCATCAGCGCGGCGAGCGCGTCGTCGTCATGCTCGTCGAGCAGGGCGCGGACGCCGGAGGCGTCGCCGATATCGGCGAGGAGCTGCCGCCGCCAGGCCGCGCCGCCCTTGAAGACCAGCGCCGAGTAGAGCGAGTTGGCGCAGTCGTCGATCCAGCGCTTGAGCGCGCCGCCGCCGGGCCGCTCGAACGCCGCGAGCTGCCTGCGGCCGTATTTCAGCGTGACGACGTCCCAGCCCATCGCGCCGAACAGCTCGTCGATGCGGCCGAACAGCCGGTCGCTCACCACGGCGTCGAGGCTCTGGCGGTTGTAGTCGATCACCCACCAGACGTTCCTGAGGTCGTGCTTCCAGCCTTCCAGCAGGCATTCGTGCACGTTGCCCTCGTCGAGCTCCGCATCGCCCATGAGCGCGATCATGCGGCCCTCGGGCAGCCAGTCGGGCTGCCGGTTCTTCAGCCGGACATAGTCCTGGACGAGGCTGGCGAAGCTCGTCATGGCGACGCCGAGGCCGACCGAGCCGGTCGAGAAGTCGACGTCGTCGATGTCCTTGGTGCGCGACGGGTACGATTGCGCGCCGCCCAGCGCGCGGAAACGCTCCAGCTTTTCCCGGGTCTGGTTGCCGAGGAGATACTGGATGGCGTGAAACACCGGGCTCGCATGCGGCTTCACCGCCACCCGGTCCTGCGGCCGCAGGATCTGGAAGTAGAGCGCCGTCATCAGCGTGACGAGCGAGGCGCTCGAGGCCTGGTGCCCGCCCACCTTCAGCCCGTCCCGGCTCTCGCGCAAATGGTTGGCGTTGTGGATCGTCCAGCTCGACAGCCACAGCACCTTGCGCTCGAGCTGCTTCAGCAGCGCGATCGTCTCGGGGCCGGCGGACGCGGCGGGGGCGGCGGCGTGGGGCGAACGGGACATCGTCATCGGCTCTTCCGGCGGGCAGGTGTCTTCGGCAGAGGCGTACGAAGCCGTCGCGCCCCTCAAACGCTACGACTCGACCTCGACGATCGCGTCCTTGATCTTCGCCCTGAGGTCGTCGGAGAGGTGGCTGACGCCGTGCGCCGTGCGTGCGTGGTCGGCGATCTTCAGCATCAGATCCTCTTCCGTCGCGGCGCGCGCTACGAAATCGCAGCCGGGCACGACGCTGCCGCAAGCCAGTTCCTTCCTCATGTCGTTCTCCCGAGTGGTTGGACGAGAGGAGCGGGCGGACCCGGGGCAGTCTAGCATGTTCGGCGCAGGGTCAACCCTCGAAGGCCGGCGTCGATGGCGATCGGCTCAGGGCGCCAGGCGCGACCCCGCCGGCGCGTTCGCCATGCGGCGGGCGCGGTCGAGCTCTTCCGGGCTCATGCCGGATTCGATCGCCTGCAGGATCTCCATGGCTTCCTCGTGCTGCACCGGCAGCAGCCCGCGCGCGACGGCGCGGGTGAGCCAGGCATAGCTCCGGTCGAGCTGCAGGGAGACGCCGCGCCCCTCGTGGTACATGCGGCCGAGGCTGAACTGGGCGTAGGAATCGCCCTGCAGCGCGGCGGCGCGATACCACCGTGCCGCCTCCGCCGGATCGGCGACGGTGCCGCGCCCGGCCTCGTACAGGGACGCGAGGTTGCGCTGCGCCCGCGCATGGCCCTGCTCGGCGGCCTTGCGGTACCATTTCAGCGCTTCGAACGGGTTCTGCTGCACGCCGCGGCCGCCGCCCTGCTGCCCGTAGTCGAACAGCACGCCCACCTTGTACTGGGCCCTGGCGATCCCCTGATAGGCGAAGGGCAGCAGAAGCTCGAGCGCGGCGCCGAACTCGCCCTGCTGGATGAGGACGTCGGCCTGGTCGAGCCCGTCGGCCGCCAGCGCCGGGCCGCTCGCGGCCAGGCAGAACAGCGTGGCGATCAGCAGGCGGCGCAGCATGACTCCCCCGGACGACCCGCGCCGCCAGGATAGGCGGGCGGGGGCGGGATCGGCAATCGTCGCGCGGCAGCCGGTCAGCGCCCGGCGAGCACGTACTCGCGCAGCGAGTCGACCTCCAGCGCCGCCTGCTCGAGGCGGTATTTCACCACGTCGCCGATGCTGATGATGCCGATCAGCCTGCCCTCCTCGACCACCGGGAGGTGGCGCACGCGGCGGGCGGTCATCACGCCCATGATGTCGTCGATGCTGTCTTCGGGGCTGCAGGTGAGGACGTCGCGGGTCATGACCTCGGACAGCGGGATGTCCAGCGCGCGGCCGCCATGCTGCGCCAGCGCCCGGACCGTGTCGCGCTCCGAGAACACGCCGACCACCCGGTCGTCTTCCATGACGAGAACCGCGCCGATCCGGTGCTCGGCGAACAGCCGGCAGGCTTCCGCGATCGTCGCCTGCGGCTGTATCGACACCACCGTCCCGCCCTTGTTGCCGAGAATGGCCTGAACGTGCATGTGCGCCCTCCCTGCTGGTTGGCCAGCGGATACCGGGCGGTGCCCCCGGCTGCCGGTGCGGTCCTCCGCAACGCGGCTGCCTTCAGGCCAGTCGAACGAGAACCCGGCGCGAGTCCGCGAACGGCCTTGGGCAGCGGCTTCCAAACCACCGCCCGCCGCCAGGATAGCGTGAAAGTGGTTTCCGGTACACACCGGCCGGTCCGCCGGTTTGAGGCAATTGGCGGACATTTCGCGGTCCTTCCGCCACGTGGAGGTTTCCGGAACGGCCGGCATTGCCGCATGATGCGCGGCGCAAGGACGGCACCGAAGCTCTCCGGTGCGCTGGTACAGGAACGGTCGATGCACAGCTCCCACGATCACCCGCAGCCCGTCGACGCCGCGGTCACGCCGCGCTTCGGCGCCATCCCGACTTTCATGCGCCTGCCCTACATTCCGGACCCGGCGCGGGTCGACATCGCGCTGGTCGGCGTGCCCTGGGACGGCGGCACGACGAACCGGGCGGGCGCGCGGCACGGGCCGCGCGAGATCCGCAACATGTCGAGCTTCATCCGTAAGGTGCACCATGTCAGCCGGATCGCGCCCTACGAGCTCGCCCGCGTCGCGGATCTCGGCGATGCGCCGGTGAACCCGATCGACCTGATGGACAGCCTGAGGCGGATCGAAGGCTTCTTCCGCCGCCTGCACGAGGCCGGCGCCGTTCCGCTGTCCGCCGGCGGCGACCATCTGGTGACCCTGCCGATCTTTCGCGCGATCGCGCGAAACCGGCCGGTCGGCATGATCCATTTCGACGCGCATTCGGACACGAACGACCGCTATTTCGGCGACAACCGCTACACCCACGGCACGCCGTTCCGCCGCGCGGTGGAGGAGGGGCTGCTCGATCCGACGCGCACCGTCCAGATCGGCATCCGCGGATCGATCTACGCCGCCGACGACATGGCCTTCGCGGAATCCTCGGGGATGCGCGTCATCTACATGGAGGAGTTCAGCGCCATCGGCGTCGAGAAGACGATCGCCGAGGCGCGGCGGGTCGCCGGCAGCGGCCCGACCTATATCAGCTTCGACGTGGACGGGCTGGATCCGGTATTCGCCCCGGGGACGGGGACGCCGGAGATCGGCGGGCTGACGACGCGCGAGGCGCAGCAGATCCTGCGCGGGCTGCAGGGACTCGATCTGGTCGGCGGCGACGTGGTCGAGGTGGCGCCGCCCTTCGACCCGTCGGGCAACACGGCGCTGGTCGGCGCCAACCTGATGTTCGAGATCCTCTGCCTGCTGGCGGACGCGGTGGCGCGCCGGCGGGCCGACGCGTGACGAGTGGCCGCCGGGTCAGGCGGCCAGCTCTGCCACGTAATCGGCCAGATTCCGCATGCAATGCGACCAGTCCGCAGCCTGGTGGCGCATCAGATCGGCGCGCCGCGCCCGCGGCAGCGACTCCCAGCCGCTATGGACCAGGACGAGCTCCGTCCGTCCTGCGCCGTCGCCGCCCGCGAGGCTGAACTCCACCTGGGTCTCCGCCGGCCAGTCGTCCTCGGCCCAGGCGAGCTGCAGCGTCTGCGGCGGCTCGAGATGGGTGAAGCGCCCGGTCGTCGTGACCTCGCGGCTGCCGTCGTTCCAGCGCCCGACCACCCGCCCGCCCGGCCGCACGTCCATCTGCAGGTGGGCGCCCCACCAGCTTCCGACATGCTTCGGGTCGACGAGCGCCTGCCACACCGTTCCGGCGCCGGCCGGCAGCTCGAGGCGAATGACGATGCGGTCGTCGGTCGTATCGACGTCCATGAGTCCTCCGTGGCTCGATCCCGCAGGCGATAGTGCGAATCTAGAGGAGCGGCAAGACGCCCGCGGCCCAAAGCCACAGAATCGCCGCAATACATGAAAGAACTGTGATCGGCACGCCACAGCGCGCGTGGTCGAGGAAGGAGAGGGTGACTCCCACCGATTGCGCCCGCTCCACGACGATCAGGTTCGCCAGGCTGCCGACCAGGAACAGGTTGCCGGCGAGGGTCGACAGCACGGCGAGCGCATAGAGCGTTCCCTCCGGTAGCTGCGGCCAGACGGCCAGGATCAGGACCACCGCCGGCACGTTGCCGATCGTGTTGCTGGCGACGAGCGCCACCGGCGCCACGACCGCGAGGCTGTCGGGCGCCAGGCTCGTCGCGGCGAGCGCCGCCACGGCCCGGTCCGGCAGGCCGGTGTCGGCGAGGGCCTGGGTCACGACGAACAGCCCGGCGAACAGGACGAGCAGGTGCCAGTCGACCATGCCGAGCATCTGTCGGCTTGCGATCCGGCGGCTGACGAGGAGGGCGCCGGCGACGAGCAGGACGCCGCTCGCCTGCGGGAGGGGCGAGGCGAACAGGCCCAGCAGCACCGCCGTCGCGGCGAGCGCCTTACCGAGATGAAGCCGGTCGAGGCTGACGGCGGGCAGGTCGGGCGGCGGCATGGCGGGCTGCGCCAGCGCCTTGCGCCAGACCAGCCGCACCACGGCATGGACGATCACGAGTCCGATGAGCGCCGGTCCGCCGCAGACGGCCAGGAAGCGCCAGAAATCGAGCTCGCCCACCTGCCCGATCAGGATGTTCTGCGGATTGCCGATGATGGTCGCGGCCGACCCGGCATTCGCCGCGGCGGCGAGCGCGATCAGGAAGGGGCGCGGATCGAGCCCGCGGCGCTGCAGCCCGACGCAGAGGAGCGGCGTCATCGCATAGACGACCACGTCGTTCGCCAGCACGGCGGAGAGCGTTCCCGCCACCGCGACGGTGACGGCGAGGATCGCGGAGGGGCTGCGCGCCGTTGCCGCGATCCGGAGCGAGCACCAGTCGTAGAAGCGGCTGGCGGCGAACTGCGCCGACAAAATCATCAGCCCGAACAGGATGATCAGGGTGGGGAAGTCGATCGAGGCGAGAATTCGGTCGGGCGGTACGGCGCCGATGGCGAAGGCGGCGATGGCCGCAATTACCGCTATGCCGGTGCGGTCGATCCGCAGCCCCGGGAACCGGCCGAGCGCCATGCCGAGATAGGTGAGGGCGAAGATCGCGACGATCGCCAGCGCGAGCGGCGCGCCGTCGCCGTCCGTCCCGGCCACGATCCGGTCAGCTCCGGTCGGCGCGGCGCTGCAGCGCCACGACTCGCAGCGCGAGCAGGATGGCCGCGGCCGGGGCCAGGGCGGTGGCGCTGTCGACCCAGGTCACGGCCCGGGCGACCGTCTCGACCGAGATGCCCTGGCCGAGCCCCGCGAGATTGGCGATGAGGCCGGCGCCGGCGGCGCCGAAGGCGATGCCGAGGGAGCGCATGGTCGGAATCGAGGAGGCGGTGATGCTCTCCTCGCCGGGAAGCGCGTTCCGCATGGTCGCCGCGGTCAGATGCAGGTTGCAGCTGCCGACCCCGAACCCGACCGTCGCCGTCAGACAGGCGATGGCGAGCGGGTCGAGGGTGACGGTGCCGAGGGCGAGCCCCGCCATGCCGATGAAGGACAGCGCCTGGCCGCCGACCAGCGCCAGCGCCACCGCCTGGCCGCGCCAATGCGCGGTCACGAAGGCGGAGGTGGTCCAGGCCACGGCCAGCACCGCGTTGAAATAGCCGGCCGCGAGCGGCGACACCCCGTGCACTACCTGCAGCACCAGCGGCAGGAAGACGCCCACCGCCACATGGGTGATCGAGGTCAGGAAGAAGATCCAGAACGCCGTCCCGACGGGGGAGCGTAGCGAGGCGGGATGGGACGGGAAGAGCCGGTTGTCGGCCGCATGGTCGAGCCGCAGCGTGAGGCCGACGAGGATGAAGGCGAGCGCGACGAGGCCCGCCATGCCGGCTCGGTTCTCGATCGTGCTAGCGAGGCCGACACAGCGCACCCCCGCGCCCAGCAGCCCGAGCCGGCGCACCGGGAACACCGGGATCGAGCCGGGCCGTCCGCTGGTCGGCAGCGAGCGCCAGGCGAGCCAGGTGAAGGCGAGGATCACCGGCAGGCTCGCCCAGAACGCCCCGCGCCACCAGTCGAGCTCGGCGAAGACCCCGCCGATCATCGGCCCGATCAGCGCGGCGACCCCCCAGACGCCGGAGATGAGCGCCAGGATGCGCGTGCGCAGGGCGGCCGGGTAGAGCTCGCCGACCAGCGCCATGGACTGGGCGAGCAGCAGCCCGCCGCCGAAACCCTGGACGGTGCGCATGGCGAGCAGCACGAGCATGTCCGGGCTGGCGCCGCATCCGGCGCTACCCAGCAGGAACAGCAGCCCCGCCACGACATAGCCGTGGCGCGGGCCGAGCGCGGCCTTCACTGGGCCGCCGCTCGCCGCGCCGATGATCGAGGCGACCATGTAGAGCATGGTCGACCAGGCGTAATAGGCGGCGCCCCCAATATCGTCGACGACCGCCGGCATCACCGTGGAGATGATGAAGACGTCGATGGCGTGCAGCCCGATCCCCAGGTTCAGGATCGCCGTGTAGACCGCACGACCTTCGCCGAGCACGTCGCGCCAGGCGATGCGGCCGGCAGCGGTCGGTGCAGGCGGATCCGGGCGCGGCTCGGGATCGGGGTGGGACATCGGGATGGGTGGTCTGGTTTTGCGCGGAGGGGATCGGGCGGAGCGCCGGATCATACAGCGCGACGGGAGCGCGGCAATTCCGCGGCTGGTCTGACCAGGATGGAAGGTGGATTACGAAAGATTAATGCTGCCGCGATCCCCTCGAAAGGTGCCCGGCCATATACAGTTAACCAATCCATTCGATGCCGTCCTCCAGCACGAAGGCTCTCGAGAAAGCGGTGCGGTGTGCCTCCAAGGCCGCACCGCTTTCCGTTTCTGCGCACTTCCGGCGCGGCACGCCGCTCGGCAAAGTGAGGCGGGCCGAAGGATTTCGTAGTATTTTCCCCAGGTTAAGAGCGGTTCGACGCGGTACCGCGCCGAGGCAGGACAGCGCATGCATATTCTGGTGATCGAGGACGACGAGAAGGCGGCGGGCTACATGATCAAGGGGCTCGCCGAGAGCGGCTATGTCGTCGACCACGCCAATAACGGGCGGGACGGGCTGTTCCTGGCCACGAGCGGCAATTTCGACGCGCTGGTGATCGACCGCATGCTGCCGGGCCTCGACGGGATCTCGGTCATCCAGGCGCTGCGCGCGGCCAAGATCACCACCCCGGTGCTGATCCTCTCCGCCCTCGGCCAGGTGGACGACCGGGTGAACGGCCTCAGGGCCGGAGCCGACGACTACCTGACCAAGCCCTTCGCCTTCTCGGAGCTTCTGGCGCGGCTCGAGGCGTTGCTGCGGCGGCGCAGCGAGCAGAAGGCGGAGACCCATCTCAAGGTCGGCGACCTGGAGATGGACCTTCTCGCGCGCACGGTGAAGCGCGCCGGCAAGGCGGTGGACCTGCAGCCGCGCGAGTTCCGGCTGCTCGAATACCTGATGCGCCATGCCGGGCAGGTGGTGACGCGCACCATGCTCCTCGAGTCGGTCTGGGACTACCATTTCGATCCGCAGACCAACGTCATCGACGTGCATGTGAGCCGGCTGCGGCAGAAGATCGACAAGGGCTTCGACAAGCCGCTGCTCCACACCATCCGCGGCGCGGGGTACAGCCTGCGTGCGGATTAGAGCCTATCCCGTTCACGCCGAGACATTCCCCCCTCACCCAGCTCCGGCTAGGGCTGCGGGCTTCGCCCTCGGCCCTAGCCTGCGCAACCCTCTCCCCCCGATCGGGGGGAAGGGTGAGGGGGGCGGCGCCAGCATCGAGAAGTCGAACCGCGAGGACCGGTGCGCGCCGGGCGCCCGGCCATGCAGAAAGGGGCGGGCCGCTTCGCGCGCACGACCGCCTTCCGGCTGGCATTGATCTATGTCGGCCTGTTCTGCGCTTCGGTGGCGATGCTCTTCGTCTTCGTCTATGCCACCACCGGCGTCATCATGGAGCAGCAGCGGGAGCGGGCCATCGTCGCCGATGCGGCGAGCCTGGCCGATCTCGCGGCCAATGCCGATCTGGCGGCGCTGGGCGAAGCGATCCTCGCGCGCACCCAGCCCGACCGCGTCGGGGACAATCTCTACCTCCTCGCCGGGCCGGACCTGCAGCCGCTCGCCGGCAACGTGTCGGGCTGGCCGGCCAATGCGGAGCGGGAGGGCAACTGGCTGAGCTTCCCGATCGAGCGGGCGCTGTTCGGCGATCCCGAGCCGCATCGCGCCGTGGCGCTGCACGTCGTCCTTCCCGGCGACTTCCACCTTCTGGTCGGGCAGGACACCCGCGCGCAGGAGCGCTTCCAGGAGGCGATCCTGCGGGTCTTCCTCTGGGCGACGGCGATCACCCTCGGCCTCGGCATCGGCGGCGGGCTCGTCATGAGCCGGAACATGCTGCGGCGGATCGAGGCGATCAACGCGGGCGCCGAGCACGTGATGCATGGCGAGGTGAAGCACCGCATGCCGGTGACCGGCAGCGGCGACGAGTTCGACCGCCTGGCCAGCAACTTGAACGCCATGCTGGACGAGATCGAGCGCCTGATGGGCAGCGTGCGCCAGGTGACGATCAACATCGCCCACGACCTCAGGAGTCCGCTCACCCGGATGAAGCAGCGGCTGGAGGAGGCGCTCTCCGAATCCGGCGATGAGGCGCGCCGGCGCGAGGCCGTCGAGCAGGCGGTGGTCGAGACGGACCACCTGCTCGCCACCTTCAACGCCATGCTCTCGATCGCCGACGCCGAATCCGGCGCCGGCCGGACCGAGATGGCGCCGGTCGATCTGGAGGCGCTCGCCGCCGACGTGGCCGAGCTCTACGAGCCGCTGGTCGAGGAGCAGGGAATCGCCTTCGAGACGACGATAGCGGGCCCGGCGATCGTCACCGGAAACCGCCACCTGCTCTTCCAGGCGGTCGCCAACCTGGTCGACAACGCGGTGAAGTACGGCGCATCGGGCGGGCGGATCCGCATGGAGCTCCGGGGCCAGGGGCCGCTCGGCGGGCCGGAGCTCGTGATCGCCGACAGCGGGCCGGGCATTCCGGCGGCCGACCGCGGCCGCGTGCTGGACCGCTTCGTCCGCCTCGACGTCAGCCGCTCGACTCCGGGAAACGGCCTCGGCCTCAGCCTGGTCGCGGCGATCGTCCGGCTGCACGGCGCGAAGATCGAGCTCGAGGATAACGGGCCGGGCCTGCGGGTGGCGATCCGGTTCCGCGCAGCGGCCTGACCCTCGTCCTCCCGCAAGGCGGGAGAGGGCATCAACCGCGCCCTCGACAACCCTCTTCCGCGGAGCGGGAGGGGGCGCCGAGCCGTTCGTCGCGCGCTGACGCGCGCCGGTCCGGACAAGGGGGGGGCGGGTGGGCGGGCCGTCC
>DAIMFL010000089.1:0-13976 GCA_036724615.1 Alphaproteobacteria bacterium
CACACCGCCTACAACCGCCCGCGCATCAGCAACCTTACGACGATCACCGGCTCCGGCTGCTGACGGGTGCGGTCGCTGTCGCGGCTTGCGCAGCATGTCCTTCGCCGCAATCAGCGCCCCGGCGACGATGAGCGCGCAGGCGAGCGCTGCCGACTACATGGAGCGGATGCTCGGCAGCATCGTGGCCTTCCGCATCGAGGTGCGCAGGACCCTCGCGAAGTCGAAGCTGAGCCAGAACCGCGAGGAACGCGACTATCGCGGTGCCATCGCAGGCCTCCGGGCAACCGGCCATGAGCGGCTGGCCGATCGCATGGCCAGCCTCCGGGCCGAGGCCAAGTGAAGCAGGATGGCGCTGGCAATGCGGCCAGCCAGTGCCAGCTTCGTCCCGGAATGGTGGAAAATGGCGCGCCCTGCAGGATTCGAACCTGCGACCCCGAGCTTAGAAGGCTCGTGCTCTATCCAGCTGAGCTAAGGGCGCGCAACGCGGTGCTGCCGGCGCAAGACCGCCGGCGGCTCAATGGGTCCAGCGACCGATGCGGTCGTGGCGGAAATTGTCGGCGTAGCTCTTCGGCCGGACCGTCCGGGTCTGCGCCTCGTCGAGCACGTAAGGAAGTCCGTTGCGCTCGGCATAGGCGACGGCCTCCTCCTTCGTGTCGAAGCGCAGGCGGACCTGCCGCTTGGTGTCCGTCGAGCCGCTCCAGCCCATCAGGGGCTCCGGCCGGCGCGGCGCGGACGGCTCGAACTCCACCACCCAGCGGCGCTTGCCGCGGCCCGACTGCATGGCCGTCTTGGCCGGCTGATAGATCCGAACCTTCATTCGCGCTGTCGACTCCCCTCTGCGCCCGCGCGCAAGCGCCCCGCGCGCCTGGCGAACCGGCAGCGCTGCGCCTGCGGACGGGCAAACCTCGTTTGCCGCACCGATCGCCGCTCTGCCCGCGACCGCCGCGGCGGGGCGGAAGGCGACGACCGGCCCCGGGCGGGCGCCCGGGTCGACCTGGTCGGGGCGACTGGATTCGAACCAGCGACATCCTGCTCCCAAAGCAGGCGCTCTACCAGGCTGAGCCACGCCCCGCGCCGCGGAAAATAAGGATTTCCGCCACTTCCCGCAAGCTGCTGCCCGCCGCTCACGCGGCGAGGGCCGGCCGACCGGCAGGGCGCGTCCCGGCGACCCGCCACAGCACGGCGGCGAGAAGCAGCAGGGCGATCGCCGGCAGGGCCGGAATACCTGTCTTCCAGCCGAGGAGCCAGCCGGCGACCGGGCCGAGCCAGGCCAGAACCAGAACGGAGAGGTCGAGCCCCGACCGGTCCCGCCCCGCCCCCTCTCCCGCCAGCCAGGGCCGCGCCAGCCAGGCCAGCGGCAGGATCCAGAGGACGAGGTCGTAGTCGAACAGGAACGGCGTGGCGAAGGGAATGGCCGCCGCCAGCACCGCCGCGCGCGCGGCGATGTCGTTCCGGCGTCGCCAGCCCCAGGCGAGCGCCGCCACGGCCGCCACGGCCGAGAGGCCCTGCAGCAGCATCGCCATGGCGCCGTCCGCCCCCAGCATCCGCGCCGCGACATAGACGGTCGGCATGCGCGGCCAGGGCTTGGCGCCGTCGGCGAGCATCTCGCCGGCAGCGGGCATCTGGTCGAGAAAGATCAGCCAGGTCTCGGTGCCGAACGCCAGCCAGCTTCCCGCAACGAGCAGCAGCCCGCCCCCGATCGTTCCGCCGAGCGCGCGCCAGTGGCGCCCCGCCGCCAGCGCCGGAAGCAGCAGCGGCGCAAGCTGCGGCTTGCAGACCAAGAGCGACAGAGCGAGCCCGGCCAGCACCGGCCGCCGCTCGAGCCAGAGCATCCCGGCGAGCAGCGCCGCGGCGAAGGCGATGCCGTTCTGGCCGCTGATCAGGCACTGCGCGGTGGCGGGGAAAACGAGCGCGAGCGGCAGCGCGAGAGAGGGTCCGGCGAAGCGGCGCACGAGCGCCAGCAACGCCACCGTCGGAAGGGCGAGCCAGAGCAGCAGCGCCAGCGGATACGGCAGCAGGCCGAGCGGGAGGACGGCCAGCAGGAATGTCGGCGGATAGTGCCACGGCACGGTGTTCACCGGATGCTGCGCGACCGCGGTCTCCACCGCATCGATGGCGCCGAGGTCGTAGGCTGCGCCGGGGCCGCCGTCGAGCGCCAGCCGCGCCGCCGCCCAGAAGGCGACGAAGTCCCGGCCGATCGGCTGCTCGCCGTCGCGGGCCCAGCCCGGCCCGTCCCAGGACAGGCTGCTGACCAGCCCGAGGACGAGGTAGATGGCCGCCGCGGCGATCAGCGTCACCAGCATCAGGACGGCGCCGCGGCCAGGATTTCCGGACCGGAGCGTCATGCTGCCCCACCCTCGCCGGAGCTATCGCGATCCGCGCAAGAAAGTGCTAGATACTGTGCGACGGGCGGCCGCCCTGCGGCGCGACCCCTATGGACATCATCGATCTGCAGGACCAGGAATGCTCTCGGCGCTGATGAAGCGGAAGCGGGACTCGGAAATCGCCGTCGGCCAACGCTATCGCAAGCGCGACGCGCCGCTGATCGTCTGGGAAGTGATCTCGCTGTTCGTGGGAACGGACGGCATGCCCTATGCCGGCATCGTCCGCGTCGACGACCGCACCATGCGCAAGACGGTGGCGTCCGCCGCCCTCGCCGGCGGCACGCAGTATCAGCGCGTGCGCTGACCGGGACGTCGCCGCCGGCCCGCGCGGTTCCGTCCAACGCCGTCACGGGCAGCGCTCAGACGCCGTCCAGGACGACCTGGCCCAGCCTAGCACCCGGCAACCCCACCTTGGAGAACGCGGTCTCCCTGAGGTCGACCGAGCGCAGCTCGGCCCCTTCGAAGCTCGCATGGGTCACCGTCGAGCGGCGGAAGCTGGTCGGGATGCGGCGGCCATCGGTGAGCTCCAGCGCGTCGATCCTGGTGCCGGCGAAGTCGGCCTGAAACAGGCTCGCCTCGTCGAGCCGGCAGCCCAGCAGAACCGCCCCCTGGAAGCTCGCGTGACGCAGGTCCGAGCGCGAGAAGTCCACGCTGTAGAGCGCGCAGGCCGCGAAGGAGGCGGCGAGCAGCTTGCAGCGGGTGAAGGTCACCAGGGTCAGCCGACGGCCGTGGAAGTCCTGGCTCGAGAAGTCGACGCCGTCGAACGCGGCGCGCTGGCCTTCCTTGCCGTCGGTGGCGAGCCAGCGCTCGTGCTCGGACAGCCGCCGCTCGAGCTCGGCCGCCGTGATCCGCTCCATGCCGGGCCCGTCGGCGTCGAACCGCGCGTCCGGCGCCCAGGGCCGCAGCGACCGGGCGTCCTCCGGATCGAGGCCGGTCAGGTCGGCGTTGCTGAACCTGGTCTTGTCGATGACGACGCCGGCGAGGCGCGCGCCGCGCAGCCTGGCGCCGGTGAAGTCCGTCCGGCCGAGATCGGCGCCGCGCAGGTCGGTGTCGCTCAGATCGGCGCCCCCGAAATCGGCCTCGTGCATCTCGGCGTTCATCAGGTTCGCGCCGTTCAGATGCGCATTGCGGAACACGGCGCGCGAGAGCTTCGCGTTCGAGAGGTCTGCGCGCATGAAGTTGGTCGAGTCCACCTGGGTGAGCGCCACCATCTCCATCCGCCCGGTGCGCACGGTTCCCTGGTGCCGGAACAGGATGCCCTCGCGCAGATCGGCGTCCTGCAGCACCGCCCCTTCCAGATCGGCGGCGCGCAGCCTCACCCCGCGCAGATTGGCGCGGTTGAGCTGCGCCGCGCGCAGATCCGCACTCTCCAGATTGGCGCCGAAAAAATCGGCGTCGCTCAGATTGGCGCCCGCCAGCCGCGCCGCGACGAGGTTGGCTCCCGACAGGCTGATCCGGCGCAGGTCGATGCGCGACAGGTCGACGCCCGGAAGGTCGCAGAAGGACAGGTCGCCCTTGCGCCCGCGCGACGGGAACTTCAGCCACAGCACATGGGCCTGCAGCGCCTCGCGCAGCGCCTCGGTCGAGATGGTTCGAAGCTCGGGCATTCCAGGGGTCCGTGCGGCAATGCGCCTCGCCATAGCCATGCCCGATCCGGGTGAGAATTTGGTAAACGCCGCTCGCCGGCGGTCACGGATGGCAAGGATTTCTTTACCGAAACCGTCCTTTCATTGGACTCTCACCGTCCTGGCAAGGAGCCCCCGTTGCCGCGCCGCCCCTGCGCCGTCACCGATACGGGCAACCGGCCCGTCCGCGCGCCGATCCGATGGCCGGCTCGCGGCAGCGGAGCGCCTGCGTGACTGTGGCCGCATCCCCGGTTCCGCCGACGGCCGCCCCGAGCGCCGAGGAGGCGCGGCTCCGCCGCTTCGTCGAGGCGACGACGGAGGGGCGGCTGCAGCACGAGGACGGCAGGATCGTCGATGCGAACCCCGCCGCCTCCCAGCTGTTCGGCCACCCGCCCGACCGGCTGCGCGCCTGCCGGCTGGAGCAGCTCGTGGCGCCGGCCTTCCGGCAGGAGCTGCGCGAGCGTCTCCTGAGCCCGGACGAGACCCCGTTCTACAGCACCGGCCTGCGCTGCGATGGTACCCAGTTCCCCGTGCGCCTTACCCTGAGGAGACCACGGGCGGACGGCGAGCCGCATCTCCTCGTCGTGCGCGACATGTCCGAGCGCCAGGCCGCCCAGGAGGCCCTGCGGCGCAGCGAGATGCGCTTCCGCTCGCTGGTGGAGAACCTGCGCGACCTCATCTTCTATCGCGGCCAGCCGAACGGGGACGTGCTGCTCTTCGGCCGCGACGTCGATTCCCTCTCCGGCACGCGGAATCCGGACGGCACGGCCAATGTCGAGAAGTGGTACGCCTGCGTCCATCCCGACGACCGCGAGCGGTACCTGGAGCTGGAGACCCTGCGCCGGACCACGGGAAAGGACTTCACCTTCGACTTCCGCATCCGCCATGCAGGGACCGGCCAGGAGCGCTGGGTCCGCGAGCGCGCCTATGTGGTGATCGACCCGCAGTCCGGCGAGTGCTTCAACGACGGCTACATCATCGATATCGGCCACGAGATGGAGGTCCAGGAGCAGCTCCGCGCGGCGAAGGAGGAGGCAGAGGTCGCCAACAGGACCAAGACCCTGTTCCTCGCCAATATGAGCCACGAGCTCCGGACGCCGCTCAACGCGATCATCGGCTTTTCCGAGATCATCCAGTCGGAGATCTTCGGCCCGGCCGGCTCCGACCGATACCTGTCCTATGCCCGCGACATCGGCGACAGCGGCCGGCATCTTCTGGAGATCATCAACGATATTCTCGACCTGGCGAAGATCGAGGTCGGGAAGTTCGAGCTGCACGACGAGGATTGCGACGTGGCGGCGGTCATCCCGGGCGCGCTGCGCTTCGTGCGCGACCGGGCGCATGCGTCCGGGCTGAAAGTGGAGATGCAGCTCGACCCCGCGCTGCCCATGGTGCGCGCCGACCAGCGCGCCCTGAAGCAGATCCTGCTCAACCTGCTGTCCAACGCCATCAAGTTCACCCCGCTCGGCGGCCGCATCGAGGTCGGCGCCCGCGTCGTCGAGGACGGGCGGCTCATGCTGTTCGTCACCGACACCGGCATCGGCATGGCTGCGGAGGACGTTCCGCGCGCCTTCGAAGCCTTCGGCCAGATCGACAATTCGCTGAGTCGCAAATATGACGGCACCGGGCTCGGCCTGCCGCTGGTCAAGGCCTTCGCGGAGCTGCATGGCGGCACGGTCGAGATCGAGACGGTCCCCCATGTCGGGACCACGGTCCGGGTCTACCTGCCGGCCGACCGCGTCCTTTCCGCCCCGCCCGCTCTCGCCGGTTGAGGTGCGGCCTCGCCTCGGCTATAGAGCCGGGGACTCGGAGGAGGTCGGACGATGGCAAACCGTTCACTGGGCATCAGCGACACGCTGCACCGCTATCTCGTCGAGGCGACGCTGCGGGAGCCGCCGCTCCTGCGCGAGCTGCGCGAGGAAACGTCGCGCCTGTCCGCCTCCAACATGCAGATCGCCCCGGAACAGGGCCAGTTCATGGCGCTTCTCGCGGAGCTGGTCGGCGCGCGCCGGGCGATCGAGATCGGCACCTTCACCGGCTACAGCGCGCTCTGCGTCGCCAGGGCGCTGCCCGCCGACGGCCGTCTGATCGCCTGCGACATCAGCGAGGAGTACACGTCCGTCGCGCGCCGGTACTGGGAGCGCGCCGGCATCGCCGGCAAGATCGACCTGCGCATCGCGCCGGCGATCGAAACGCTCGACCGCCTGCTCGCCGACGGCCAGTCCGGCAGCTTCGATTTCGGCTTCATCGACGCCGACAAGCAGAACTACGACGCCTATTACGAGCGGACGCTCGCCCTGCTGCGGCCGGGCGGCCTCCTCGCCGTGGATAACGTGCTATGGGACGGCCAGGTTGCCGACCCGACGGACACGACGCCCGAAACGACCGCGATCCGGGCCTTGAATACACGGATTCGTGAGGACGAGCGCGTTTCCATGAGCCTCGTGCCGGTCGGAGACGGGCTCCTGCTGGCCCGCAAGCGTCCCTGATTCTCCGCTTCCCCGCGCGTCCCGCGGGAACAAGTCCGCAGCGGCCGAAGGGGCTTGGCGTCCGTATCGGACATTCATCTTCCCTTAGGGAAGAATTAAGCCGCTCTTCAGTCCACCCTTTCAGACTGTCAGTAAGCCCGGTCAGCTACCGGACGATTTCTCGACCCTGACGGCGAGGAGATCGGTCATGCTCAGATTGGCGCTGTGCGCTGCCGCGGCTCTCACCATTCCGGCGAGCGCCTATGCGGCTACCATGCCCTGCAGCCCGCGCGAGGACGTGCTCAGCCAGCTGCAATCGAAGTTCAAGGAAGAACCGGTCGCGGTGGGTCTCGCCAATAACGGCGGGCTCCTCGAGGTGCTCACCGCCGGCGACGGCACGACCTGGACCATCATCATCACGATGCCGAACGGCGTCAGCTGCCTGGTCGCGGCGGGCGAGGCCTGGCAGGATCATCAGCGTACCGCGCTGAACGACCCGGAAGCCTGACGCCAGGAATCCGGGTCAGCCGCCGTCGAAGAGCGAATGGCGGACCCGGTCGCCGGGACGGATGGCGAGCCGACGCGCCGTCCCGCCGCCCACCTCGATGACCGCCCGTGCGGGCCCTCCGGACGAGATCACCTTCTCCGACAGCGGCACCGTCTCTTCGGCGAGATGCACGATCCGCCCGTCGGATGCGACGAAGATCATGTCGAGCGGAATGAGCGTGTTCCGCATCCACATCCGGATCTCCTGCTCCTGCGGATAGACGAAGAGCATGCCGGCGTCGGGCGCCAGCTCCTCCCGGAACATGAGCCCCTGCGAGCGCTGCCGCATCGACAAAGCGAGCTCGACCGTGAAGCGATGGCTCGCGCCCGCTTCCGTCTCGATCACCAGCTCCGTCGTATCGTATGTCACGGCTTCCTGCGCCAGCATAGACCTTGGCGCGACGGCCAGCAGCCCGAGGGCCGTCAGCAGAACGAGAACCGCCTGTCTCACGATTCGAATCTCCCGATGGACGCCACGGAGCTTAGCTTCTCCTGCGGAGCCCCGCAGCCCAATGCGGTCCGCGCCGCATCCGCCAGACTGCGGATCTCGTCGCGCACCGGCCCGGCGCCCGGCGCGTCGGCGAGTGTCGAGAGCCAGCGCGCCGGCGGATTGCGGCCCTGGCTGCGAGTCCAGGTGAGGCCTGCCAGCACCGACCTCGCCGCGGCGGTGAGCGGAACGGCGCCCGGGTCGATCCCGTTCAAGGTCGCCCATACGCCGGCCCAGCAGCGCGCCACGGCCCACGGATTGTATCCGCCGCCTCCCAGCACCAGCAGCCGCGGCGCGAGTCCGATCACCGATCGGACCACCGACCAGAGACCGCGATTGCCGAGGGCGAGGCCGCTCATGGGATCGTCGGCCAGCCCGTCGCTGCCGCATTGAAGGACCACCGCCGCCGGGCGGAGCTGCCGGCCCAGGGGCAGGACGACCCGGTCCATCAAATATGCGAGCTCTGCATCGTTGAACCCGGTCGGCACCGGCAGGTTGAGCGCCGTGCCGCCGGCACGGTCGTCGAAAGCGCCCGTATACGGCCACCGGCCCGATTCGTGGATCGAGAGGGTGAAGACCCGCCGATCTCCGGCGAGAGCGTCCTCGACGCCGTCGCCATGATGCGCGTCGACATCCACGTAGTAGATCGGCGCGATCCCGGCATCGAGGAAGACCAGCATGCCGAGCACGGGATCGTTGAAATAGCAGAACCCGCTGGCCCGGTCGGCGCGGCCGTGATGGGTGCCGCCCGCCGGATGATGGACGATCCCGCCGTGCCGCAGCAGGCGGGCCGCGGCCAGAGTGCCGCCGCAGGCCGTCGCCGGCCGGCGAAACATCTCCGGGAAGATCGGATTGCCGTTCAGTCCGAAGTTGTACCGCCGCCGCGTCTCGGGATCCGCCCCGCCCGCGCGTTCGGCCCGCATCAGCGCCTCCACATAGTCCCTGCTGTGGAAGCGCAGGAGCTCCTCCGGCGTGGCAAGCGGGCTGTCGAGATACTGCCCGTCCCCGAGCCAGCCCATCGCGCGGATCAGGTCGAGCGCGGCCGGCACGCGCTGCACCGACAGCGGATGGCGCGGCCCGTAGGACGAGCCGCGATAGATCTCGCTGCCGATCAGGACGGGACGGTTCAGCATGAAGCGCGGCGAGCCTCCGCGTCGGCCCCGGATGCGGATCGCGATCTTAGCAGAGCGCTGCCATTTCCCGTCCGCCCTTGCATCGCCCCGGGAATCCCCGTACATCGACTCCCATCACGGGGGGAGCCGGGTGTCCGGCTGAGAGGTCACGCCAGGTGTGACGACCCCTAGAACCTGATCCGGTTCGTACCGGCGTAGGGACGTGGACACCATGGCCGCTCCGGCCTGCGATCAGCCGACGAACGAACAGCCCCCCTCGGTCCGGCTTCACGCCGGCAGCCTGTCCTATGGCGGCGCCGTGCTGTTCGAGGAGCTCGACCTCGAGCTTCCCGCCGGGCAATGGACCTGCCTGCTCGGGCCGAGCGGCGTCGGCAAGTCGAGCCTGCTCAGGCTCGTCGCCGGGCTCGAGCCGGCGGACGGCGCGACCCGCATCCGCTGCAGCGACGGCCGCCCTCTCGCCGGGCGCGTCGCCTACATGGCGCAGCAGGACCTGCTGCTGCCCTGGCTCGACGCGCTCGGCAACGTGGCGCTCGGCGCGCGGCTGCGCGGCGAGCCCGCGGCGGCGGCCCTCGAACGGGCGCGCCGCCTGCTCGACCTCGTCGGCCTCGGGACTGCCGCCGGCAAGTCGCCCGCGCAGCTGTCCGGGGGCATGCGCCAGCGCGTCGCCCTCGCCCGCACCCTGTTCGAAGGGCGGCCGGTCGTGCTGATGGACGAACCGTTCTCGGGGCTCGACATGCCGGGGCGGCTGCGGCTGCAGGAGCTCGCCGGACGGCTGCTGGCCGGGGCGACCGTGCTGCTCGTCACCCACGACCCGCTCGAGGCGCTCCGGCTCGGCCACCGCATCCATGTCATGGCGGGCCATCCGGCGCGGCTCGATTCGGCCCTGGTGCCGCCCGGGACGCCGCCGCGCGACGTGGTCGATCCCGCCGTGCTGTCGCTCCAGGGCGAGCTGCTGCAGCGGCTCGCCGCGGCAGCGGAGCCCGTGTCGTGAGCCGTCTCTTCCGCGGCCTCGTCGTGTTCGCCGGGCTGCTTCTGCTCTGGCAGGCTCTGGTCAGCGTGGCGGAGCTGCCGCACTACATCCTGCCGGGGCCGGCCGCGGTCCTCGGCGCCCTCGCGGCGCGTCCCGGCCTGATCGCCGGGCACGCCGTGCATACGCTGGCCGAGATCCTGCTCGGCCTCGCGATCGGCGCGGCGCTCGGCTGCGCCACCGCCCTCGTCATGAGCTTCTTCCGCCCGGCGCGGCGCTGGCTGCTGCCGGTCGTGGTGGTCAGCCAGGCGATCCCGGTCTTCGCCCTCGCGCCGCTCCTCGTGCTCTGGCTCGGCTACGGCATGGCATCGAAGGTCGCCATGGCGGTGCTCATCATCTATTTCCCGGTCACCGCCGCCTTCTTCGACGGGCTGCGCCGGACCGAGCCGGGATGGCTCGACCTCGCCCGCACCATGGGCGCGAGCCGATGGGCGATCCTGCGCCGCATCCGCCTGCCCGCCGCCCTGCCGGCGCTGGCCTCCGGCCTGCGGGTCGCCGCCGCGGTCGCGCCGATCGGCGCCGTGATCGGCGAATGGGTCGGCTCCAGCGCCGGGCTCGGTTACCTGATGCTGCACGCCAACGCCCGGGTGCAGATCGACGTCATGTTCGCCGCCCTGG
Source organism: Alphaproteobacteria bacterium (assembly GCA_036724615.1). Taxonomy (GTDB): domain Bacteria; phylum Pseudomonadota; class Alphaproteobacteria; order Dongiales; family Dongiaceae; genus DAIMFL01. The sequence goes on from DAIMFL010000089.1 coordinate 10,289, forward strand.
TCACGCTCGCCGCCATCGGCGTGGCGCTCTACTTCGCCGTCGACGCGGCGCTGCGCCGGCTGGTGCCCTGGCAACCCGAGACGCTGTTCATGGAAGACTGAGGAGTACGCCATGATCCTTCTGCATCGGACCCGCACCCTGCTCGTCGCCGCCGGGCTGGCCCTGCTGCCGGCCTCCGCGCAGGCGGCGGACAAGCTGACCGTGCTGCTCGACTGGTTCGTCAATCCCGACCACGGGCCGCTCGTCATCGCCCAGGAAAAGGGCTTCTTCGCGGATGTCGGGCTGGAGGTGGAGCTGATCGCCCCGGCCGATCCCAACGATCCGCCCAAGCTGGTGGCGGCCGGCGAGGCCGACCTCGCCGTCTCCTACCAGCCGCAGCTCCATCTCCAGGCGGCGAGCGGTCTGCCCCTGTCCCGCATCGGCACGCTGATCGCGACGCCGCTCAACTGCCTGGTCGTCCTCGCCGACGGGCCGGTCGAGACGATCTCGGACCTCCGCGGCCGCAAGATCGGCTTCTCGGTCGGCGGGTTCGAGGACGCGGTGCTGGCCGAGATGCTGCGCACCCATGGCGTGGACCTCGACGAGGTGACGCTCGTCAACGTGAACTTCGCCCTGTCGCAGGCGCTGCTCTCCGGCCAGGTCGACGCGGTGATCGGCGCCTTCCGGAATTTCGAGCTGAATCACCTCGAGCTCGAGGGCCGGCCCGGCCGTGCCTTCTACCCCGAGGAGGAAGGCGTGCCGGCCTATGACGAGCTGATCTTCGTGGCGCACAAGGACCGGACCGGCGATCCGCGCCTGCCGCGCTTTCTTTCCGCGGTGGAGCGCGCGGTCCAGTACATGCTGAATCACATGGACGAGAGCTGGGAGCTGTTCGTCCGTGCCCATCCCGACCTCGACGACGAGCTCAACCGGCGCGCCTGGTACGATTCGCGGGGCCGGTTCTCCCTGCGCCCCTCCGCGCTCGACGCCGCGCGTTATGCCAGGTTCGCCGATTTCCTGGTCGAGCAGGGGCTGCTCGAGAAGGCGATTCCGCTCTCGGACTACACCGCCGTGGTGAATTGAGACGGTCTGGACCGATCGGCCTTGACAGGGCGGCCCTGTCCGGAAAGTCTGGCCGATCCTGAGGGGGAAGGCCTGCATCCACACATGAGCTGCCGCGCGATCATGACCATCGACCCGGTGACGCTGCGCACCGACGATCGCGTCGCGCTCGCGGCCGAGCGGCTGATGGCGAAGCGCTTCATCAACCTGCCCGTGGTCGACGCGGAGGGCCGCTATCAAGGCCTGTTCGGTGTGTTCGAGCTGCTTCGCCTGCTGCTGCCCAGGGGCGCCACCGTCGACCATCTGCTGCCCGACCTACGGTTCATGGCCGACGATCTGAGCGCTTTGCAGGTCCATTTCGGCGAGATGGCGGGCGAGCCCATCGGCAGGCACATCCGCACCGATCTTCCCGTCCTCGGCCCCGAGACGCCGGTGATCGAGGCGCTGCTCCAGTTCTACCGCAACCGCACCACCCTTCCGGTCGTTGATCCCAGCAGCCGGAAGCTCCTCGGCGTCCTTTCCTATTGGGACGCCCTGGCCGCCATCGCCCGTCCCGGCCAGGACACCCGGATCTGAGAACCGCCCTCCGTCGATGACCGAAGCGCATACGGCAACCACCTGGTTCGGTCTCGACCCGCTCTGGCTGTCGACCGCGATCCTCATCCTGGCCTATGGCGCGATCATGACCGAGCGCGTCAATCGCGCCATCATCGCGCTGCTCGGCGCCGGGCTGATGATCCTGACCGGGGTCATCGACCAGGATACGGCGATCGCCGGCGAGGACTTCAACACCCTCGCCCTGCTCATCGGCATGATGCTGCTGGTCGCCATCTCGCGGCGCAGCGGCATGTTCCAGTACGTCGCCATCTGGGCGGCGAAGCTCGGCCGCGGCAACCCGACCGCGATCCTCGCCCTGCTGTCGGTGGTGACTGCGCTGCTGTCGGCGCTGCTCGACAACGTGACCACCGTGCTGCTCATCGCGCCGGTGACGCTGGTCATCGCCCAGGAACTCAAGGTCCCCGCCTATCCCTTCCTGTTCACCGAGATCCTGGCGTCCAACATCGGCGGCACATCGACGTTGATCGGCGATCCGCCGAACATCATCATCGGCTCGGCCGTCGGGCTCACCTTCATGGATTTCGTGGTCAATCTCGGGCCTGTCGTGGTCGTGATCATGGCGGTCCAGATCCTGGTCAATCACGTGATCTGGGGCCGCAAGATGCGCACCAACGACGCCGCCCGGGCCCGCGTCATGGCCTTCAATCAGCGCGACGCCATAACCGACTGGCGGCTGCTGAAGCAGGCGCTCTGCGTGCTGGCGCTGGTCATCGGCGGCTTCGTCTTCGCCCACCAGCTCCATCTCGAGCCCGGCACGATCGCCCTGTCCGGTGCGGCCCTGCTGCTCCTCCTCGACAACTGGCCGCGCGACGCCGAGGCGCAGACCCACAATGTCCACGAGAGCTTCGGCGAGGTGGAGTGGGTCACCATCTTCTTCTTCATCGGCCTGTTCGCGATCGTCGCCGGCGTCGAGCATGCGGGGCTCCTGCGCCTGATGGCCGACCAGCTCGCGGCCTGGACCGGCGGCGACCTGGCGGTGGCCGCCGTGGCGATCCTCTGGGTGTCGGCGATCCTGTCGGCGATCATCGACAACATTCCCTTCGTCGCCACCATGATCCCGGTGGTGCAGGGCATGGCGCCCGCCTTCGGGGGCGAGGAGCAGATCATGCCGCTCTGGTGGGCCCTGTCGCTCGGCGCCTGCCTCGGCGGCAACGGCACGCTGATCGGCGCCAGCGCCAACCTGACGGTCGCCGGCATCGCCGAGCGCGCCGGCGTGCCCTTCCGCTTCGTCCCATTCATGCTCTTGGCCTTCCCGATGATGCTGATGAGCATCGCCATCAGCACCGTCTACATGTACATGGTGTTCCTCTAGCCACCTCTCCGGAGCGGGCATGGTGACAGGCCTCGCCGCCATGTGGACCGCCGCCGGGTTGCTGATCGCCACCTGCGGGTCGCCGGCATCGCCGGGCGCGCAGTTCCGCTTCCGACGTTCCTGAAGCTCGCCTTTCCCATGATGCTGTTGAGCCTCCTGGTCGGCACCGGCTATGTGTATCTTCGCTATCTCGGCTGAACCTCACGCGACCAGTCGCAGGAGATCCCCACATGGACATGACCGGTGAAGTCCGGATTCCGGCGCCGCGCGAGACCGTCTGGCGGGCCCTCAACGATCCGGAGATCCTGAAGCGGGCGATCCCCGGCTGCGAGGAGGTGGTGAAGCTCTCGGATACCGAGTTCACCGCCAAGGTGACCAGCAAGATCGGCCCGGTCTCCGCCAAGTTCTCCGGCAAGGTCACCATTTCCGATCTCGACCCGCCGAACGGGTACAAGATCACCGGCGAGGGCCAGGGCGGCGCGGCCGGCTTCGCCAAGGGCGGGGCCGAGGTGCGGCTCGCCCCCGGCGCCACGGACCAGGAGACGGTGCTGAGCTACACCGCGCGCGCGGCGGTCGGCGGCAAGCTGGCCCAGATCGGCTCGCGGCTGGTCGACGGGGCGGCCCGCAAGACCGCCGACCAGTTCTTCGCCAATTTCGCCGAGGTGGTGTCCGTGCCGCAGGCGGCCGCCGAGGCGGCGCCGGCGCCGGCAGCGCCGC
>DAIMFL010000090.1:0-13468 GCA_036724615.1 Alphaproteobacteria bacterium
GATCAAGTCCCACAGCCACTGAGCTGACCTGACGTCTGCCGCATCCGCGGCTCCATCCGCTGCGCGTTCAGTTGTTCTGCCCGGCGTTCTGGCCGCCGTTCTGACCGACATTGCCGGAGTTCTGGCCGCCGCGAGGATTGCCACCGCCCCCGCCGCTTCCGCCGCTGCCCGGACCGACCGGACCGCTCGGGCCTCCGGGACCGTTCGGCCCGATGCCGCCGGTGCCGGGGTTGCCCCCGCCCGTGCCGCCGCCGTTATCTCCGCCGCCCGGATCGCCTCCGCCGGGATCGCCGCCACCCGGGTCACCGCCACCCGGATCACCGCCGCCGGGATCGCCGCCGCCCGGGTCACCACCACCCGGATCACCGCCGCCTGACGGACCGCCCGCCCCGCCGCGCCCGGGAGCTTTCGCGCCGCCCGCCTTGGGTTCGCGCCCGTCGTCATGTCCGCTGTCGGGGTCGGCTACCGGCCCCGCCGCCGGCGCGATGCCGGACAGGTCCAGGTCGGCAAGGACGGCCGGATCCGGCGGCGTGATGACGCCCGGCACCACGTTGGTCGCGCTGCAGTCGCCGCTGACGCTCGCCGAATATCCCTCAGTCGCGGTGACCGTCTCGCCGCCGCAGGGCGACACGCCGACCTCGCCGGAGATCACGGCGACCTGAGTGGTGTTGTCCGGCGCGACATAGATGATCAGGGTGGTGCCGCGGATCGCCATGACGGTGGTCGGGGTGCGCAGGACCACCTGCTCCTTCGGCATGTCGCCGCTGATGAAGCGGAAGATGCCCTGGCCGAAATCGATGATCGCCGTGCCGCTGCCCGCACTCGGATCGTAGACGAAGCGGTCGAGAACGACGCTGGAATTGGCACCGACCTGCAGCCGAGTCTGGTCGAGGAAGAGCAGCGCCGTGCTGGAGTTCGGTCCGGTCACCACCGTCTCGTCGAGATAGACCGTCTCGCCGAACAGCAGGTCGCGTTGGTTGCCGGTGACCAGGCGGCCGAGCGCGCCGTTGAACTCCGGCTGGAAAACCGCGCCGATCTCGACCTCGGCCGCAACAGCCGCGCCGCCCAGCCCTGCGGCCAGCAGGACCACGGCCGTAGACAACACTCTCGGCATGCGCATGACCGCCCCCGACGCGCCGGACTGGAATCCGCGGAGCTGGCTCTCGGTCGCCAGACGGACGTCCGTCCCCTCATAAGCCTTCTGATAATGGGAAAATATCACCATCAGGCAGATGGGTCACTACCTGCCGCCGGCGGGCCGGGACGTCTCCGCTCAAAGTCCCGTGACTTAGGCATTCCTTAGCCATTCTCCGCCACATCAGAGATCCCGACCTGTGCGCATCGCCCGGCCCTGTACCGCGGCACATATGGTCTGAGTCTAAGACCGTCCTGACAGCCCAAGGACCCCGACCCATGGCGCGTCTCGGCAATCGGCTTTGGCTCCTCCTGGCCGTCGCCTGGCTCGCCGCGTTCGCCTATCTCCTGCCCCACCATCTGCACCACGACGTGACGTGGTTCCTGCTGGCGGCCGAGCGCCTGCTGGACGGCGCACGCCTCTACCGCGACATCGTCGAGATCAACCCGCCGCTGGGCATCTACGCCGCCGTCCCCGCCGTGATCGCCGCGCGGGCGACGGGCCTGGCGCCCGGCATCTGCTACATCGCCTTCGTGCTGGGCCTCGCCGCCATGTCGCTCGGTTTGGCCGCCGGCATCCTGCGGCAGAGCGCGCTGCTGCCGACGGCCCAGCGGAATTGGATGACGGCTGCGATCTTCGTCGCCCTCGTCGCGCTGCCGATCGAAGATTTCGGCCAGCGCGAGCATCTGACCCTCATCCTGTGCCTGCCCTATGTCGTGCTGCTGGCAGCGCGCCTCGACGGCCGCCGCTGCGAGCTCCGGCTGAGCCTGATCGCGGGCGCGCTCGCCGGAATCGCATTCGCGATGAAGCCGCATTTCGCGCTCGTGCCGCTGGCGCTCGAGGCGCTTCTCGTCTTTCGCCGTCGCTCGCCGAAATCCGTGCTGCGGCCCGAGCTCGCAGCCCTGGCGGCGAGCGCGATCTTCTGCGTCCTCGCCGTCCTCCTCGCCCATGCGGACTATCTCGAGCGCATCGTGCCCTTCGGCAGGCTGGTCTACGACGCCTTCGAGGTGCCGTTCCACCTGGTGCTGGTGCAGGCGCGCGTCGTCATCCTTCTTCCCGCCCTTGCCGTGTGGATCGCGGCGCGCCGGGCGCATCGGTCTGGTCCCTGGCTCGATGCATCCGGCGTCGCTGCGCTCGCCTTCCTCGCCGCCTATTTCGCCCAGGCGAAGGGCTGGGGCTACCACCTGCTTCCCGCCCTCTCCTTCGGCTGGCTCGCCGCCGCCGGCGCCGCTATTGCAGTCCTCCGGACCCAGACGGCGGAGGCACCGCAGCCGAAACGCTTCGCGGCGCTGGCCATGGTGGCGCTCGTGCTGGTCGCCACTCCGGCGATGAAGGGCGCCTATCGCAACGAGATCGCCGACCGGCTGTCGCCGATCGTGCGCGGCATCGCGCCGGACGGCTCCCTGCTCGCCCTCAGCACCAGTCTCTCGGTCGGGTTTCCGCTCGTCTCGGACGCCGGGCTCGACTGGGCCTCGCGCTTCCCGCACCACTGGCTGCTGCCCGGAACGCTGCGCGCCCTGCGCGACCCCTCGCGGCTCGACGGGGACAGGCTGGCCGATCTCACGGAGATCGAGCGTTACGCCCGCGACGCGGTGGCGGAAGACTTCGTGCGCTACCGGCCCGAGGTCGTGCTGGTCGACCGCTCCGACTTCTTCCTGCGCGGCCTCGACTTCGACTTCATCCGGTTCTTCAGCCGCGAGCCCCGGTTCGAGAGCCTGTGGCGAGACTACATGAGGGTCGGCGAGGTGAGCTTCGATTGCGGCTTCGAATGCCGGATCGAGATCTATTGCCGCCGCGGCGCCACGCCGGGCTGCAGCCCCGGCGCGGCGCAGCTGCGGCCGCCTCCGGAGTTGCGATCCGATCCGGACAGACTGGTGGGAGTGGCGGTATTTCGGACCCAGGACACCCTGCCCGAGGGTTGAGGGTACGGGCAAAGGACTTGATCTAAGGCAGTCCTGACCGGAAGGGCCTTCGCCCAGCGCCTTGCCCTGTCTGTGCCGGCCGCGAGCGCCCGGGGTGGCGGCGCGCCGTTGCAGCACGGCCGCCAATGCAATGAGTCGAGATTATTGTTCCCACCATGGGAATCCCTCTTGTTCCCATGGTGGGAACAGGCGATATTCGTGGCATGCAGATCGTCGCCCGCAAGGTGCTGATCCAGTTCTGGACCCGCCACCCTCAGGCGGAGATGCCGCTGCGGAACTGGTACGCCATCGTCTCCCGGGCCATGTGGAGAAGTCCGGCCGACGTGAAGGCGGAGTTTCGCACGGCCGATTTCGTGAGCGACAATCGCGTGATCTTCAACGTCGCGGGCAACAAGTACCGGCTGATCGTCCACGTTTCCTATGAGTACCGCCGGGTGCTGGTGAAGTTCATCGGCACCCATGCCGAATACGACAGGATCGACCCGAGGACCGTCCGATGAAGAGCAAGCCCGTCACCGTCATCCGCAGCGAGGCCGAGTACGACGCGGCGCTCGTGGAGATCGAGCAGTATTTCGACGATGAGCCGGAGCGCGGTACGCCCGAGGCCGACCGCTTCGACCTGCTCGCCCTCGTCATCGCCGATTATGAGGACAAGCACTGGCCGATCGAGGTACCCGACCCGATCTCGGCCATCGAATTCGCCATGGAGCGACGCGGTCTGACCCGGGCCGAGCTCGAGCCAATCCTCGGCTCGCGCGCGCGTGTGTCGGAGATCCTCGCCCGCCGGCGCACGCTCAGCGTGAACATGATCCGGCGGCTGCACGAGGAGCTCGGCATCCCGGCCGAGGTGCTGATCCGGCGCTATGAGGCCGCAGCCCGAAGAGGCGCCCCCAAGCGCAAGTCGGACGTCAGGCGTACCGCGCGGCCAAAGCACCGCGCCTCGACGCGGCGGTCAAGCGAGTAGCGCCCATCACGTCCAGCCTCGCCCGCGTGCGTGCAGGGTGATGCCGCCGATCAGCCCGCGCGGCGGCGGCGTCCGGCATCGCCCGCCGCTTGGCCGACAGAACTCCCGCCCGCGAGTCCCGCACAGAGGCGGACGGGATCGGCGGGGCTGAGGCTAAGTCGTTGGAAGAAATGGTCGGAGCGGCGGGATTCGAACCCACGACCCCCAGACCCCCAGTCTGATGCGCTACCAGGCTGCGCTACGCTCCGACCGGCCGATGGACGCGGGGCGTGTAAGCCCTGCGCGGGGGAGGCCCTTATACTCGCCGGGACCGGCCGCTGCAATGGCTCGGTCCGGTGCGAAACCCGGCGGCTCAGCCGGTGATGCGCCGGAGATCCTCGCGGAGCGACATCAGCTCCTGCAGCACCGACTGGAGCTTGCCGCGCGCCGCGTCGTCGAGCCTGATCGTGCCGGACGGGCCGGCGCTGGCCTCCGGGCTGTCGACCGCCGCGTCCTCCGCCTCGGCGTGAGCCGCCTCGCGCTTGACCTTGAGCGCGCCTTCGCGCATCAGGCGCTGGACGCCCCTGATCGTGTAGCCGTCGGAATAGAGCAGCTGGCGGATCCGGGCGAGAAGTTCCACGTCCTCCGGCCGGTAGTAACGCCGGCCGCCGCCGCGCTTCAGCGGACGGACCTGCGGGAACTTGCTTTCCCAGAAGCGCAGGACGTGCTGCGGCACGTCGAGCTCCTCGGCGACCTCGCTGATGGTGCGGAAGGCCGCGGGCGATTTCTCCACGCGACGGGCCGCGGCTTCGGGATGCTGCTCGGTCTTGGCCGCGGCGGCGGAGGGGCGCTGTCCAGCGCGCTGCGGGGCGGTCACGAGCCGACTCCGGCGCCGGCGCTGGCCATCCCGGCCACGCCGCCGCTGCCATGCGGCGGCTCGTTCACCCGATTCTTGAGCACGTGCGACGCGCGGAAGACCAGCACCCGCCGGGGGCGGATCGGCACCTCCTGGCCGGTCTTCGGATTGCGGCCGATGCGCTCGCCCTTCTGGCGCACGAAGAAGCTTCCGAAGGACGAGATCTTCACCGTCTCGCCCCGGGTGAGCGCGTCCGAGATCTCCTTCAGCACGGACTCCACGAGCTGTGCCGATTCGTTCCGAGACAGGCCTACCTCCTGGTAGACGGCCTCGCTGAGCTGCGCACGGGTGACGGTGCGATCGGACATGGCTACCCCCACGACTCCATCTCCGAAAGGTAAACGCTGGGGAGAAATCAGTCAAATACAGAGGGATGCTGCCGGTCCTTCGCGCGCTACTCCCGCGCGTCCCGGAAACTCACCAGCGGACCAGGGCGGAACCCCAGGTGAAGCCGCCGCCCATGGCCTCCATGAGCACGAGGTGGCCGGGCTGGATGCGGCCGTCCCCGACGGCCTCGGCCAAAGCGAGTGGGATCGAGGCGGCGGAGGTGTTGGCATGCCGGTCGATCGTCACCACCACCTTCTCGGGCGGCAGATGGAGCCTGTGGCCCATCCCGTCGATGATCCGCCGGTTCGCCTGATGGGGCACCAGCCAGTCGACCTCGCCCTCGGTGATGCCGTTGGCGGCGATGGCGGCGTCCACCGCCTCGGCCAGCTTCACGATGGCGTGGCGGAAGACCTCGCGCCCCTCCATCCGCAGATAGCCGGAGGTGTGGGAGGAGGACGGCCCGCCGTCGACATAGAGCATGTCGTGGTAGCGGCCGTCGGAATAGAGATGGGTCGAGAGCACGCCGCGGTCGCGCTTGCTGCCCTCGCCTTCGCCCGCCTGGAGCACCACGGCGCCCGCCCCGTCGCCGAACAGCACGCAGGTGGTCCGGTCGTTCCAGTCGAGGATCCGGGAGAAGGTCTCGGCCCCGACCACGAGGGCCGTCCCGGCCTGGCCCGCCTTGATGAAGTTGTCGGCAACGGCGAGCGCATAGACGAAGCCGGAGCAGACCGCCTGCACGTCGAAGGCCGCGCCGCGGGTCATGCCGAGCCGGGCCTGGACGCGCGCCGCCGTCGCCGGAAAGGTCTCGTCCGGCGTCGCCGTCGCGAGCACGATGAGATCGACGTCCGCGGGCGCCACGCCGGAATGGTACAGGGCCTTCTCGGCGGCCTTGAGCGCGAGGTCGGAGGTGAGCTCGCCGTCGGCGGCGATGTGGCGCTGGGCGATGCCCGTGCGCTGCCGGATCCATTCGTCGGTCGTGTCGACCCGCTCCGCCAGCTCCGCGTTGGTCATCACGCGCTCCGGCAGATAGGCGCCGCAGCCGAGCACCCGCGATCTGATCGTCATGTCAGGCGCCGACGGCTTGCGGGTTGGCGACCGAGCGCTCGGTCAGCTTGGCGAAGTCCTCGCGGATCTTGTCGAGGGAGCGGTGGACCAGCATGTCGACTGCGACGCCGATCGCATTGGCGAAGCCCAGCGCGTCGGCGCCGCCATGGCTCTTCACCGCCACGCCGTTCAGCCCGAGGAAGATCGCGCCGTTGTAGCGGCGGGGATCCGTGCGCACGCGCAGGGTGTTGAGCGCAGGACGCGCCAGGAGATAGCCGAGTCTGGCCAGGAGCGAGCTGCGGAACGTCTCGCGCAGGAAGCTCGAGTACAGCTTCGCCGTCCCTTCCAGAGTCTTCAGCGCCACGTTTCCCGTGAAGCCGTCGGTGACAACCACGTCGACCGTCCCCTTTGCGATGTCGTCCCCTTCCACGAAGCCGTGGAACCGCCCCGGCAGCGGCATGGCGCGCAGGATCGCCGCCGCCTCGCGGACGTATTCATGCCCCTTCTGGTCCTCGGAGCCCACGTTCAGGATGCCGATCGAGGGATGCAGCGTGCCGAGCACCGTGCGCGCGAAGACGTTTCCCATGATCGCGAACTGCACGAGGTTGTTGGCGTCGCACTGCACGTTGGCGCCGAGGTCGAGCATTACGCTCTCGCCGCGCAGCGTCGGGAAGAACGACGCCATCGCCGGCCGGTCGACTCCGGGCATGGTCTTCAGCACGAACTTGGCCATGGCCATGAGCGCGCCGGTATTGCCGGCGGAGACGACTCCGGCGGCGGCGCCGTCATGCACCGCGTTGATCGCGAGCCGCATGCTCGACCCGCGGCCCGTGCGCAGCGCCGCGGACGGCTTCTCGTCGGAGCGCACGGCGTGCTCGGCGTGGTGGATGGTCGCCACCTCGCGCAAGGCGGGCGCCTTGTCGAGGAGCGGCTTCAGCCGCTCCGCATCGCCGAACAGAAGAAAACGGACCTGCGGAAACCGGCGCTGCGCGAGGCTGGCGCCTTTCACCACCATGTCGGGGGCGTGATCGCCGCCCATGGCGTCGAGGGCGAGAGCGAGGCCTGTCACCTGTCCTCTCCCACCCCGAGGAGATGCAGGCCGTCGCTCAGGATGCGCTCGCTTCCGTGACCTCGCGGCCGTCATAGTGGCCGCAGGCGGAGCAGACGTGATGCGGCCGCTTCAGCTCGCCGCAGTTCGGGCACTCGATCGCGGCGACCGGCTGGAGGGCGTGGTGCGCGCGGCGCATGTTGCGACGCGACTTGCTGACCTTTTTCTTAGGAACTGCCATGTCTCATCTCTCGGTTCCGGAGCGCCGTAAGGCGCCCGTGTTCTAGCCAAATTGCCGACAAGCGGCAAGTCTCACCCGGTGCCGGGCGCCGTCCGTCAGTCCTTCTTGCGCAACCGCTCCAGGGCCGCGAAGGGGGTGACGGCATCGCCGTGACTCCCGTTCGCCTCCTCGCCCGAATACTGCGCCGGCAGCTCCGCTCCGGGCGCCCGGGGATAGGGGTCCAGGGCGACCGCCAGCTGCTGCACCACCGCCTCGCCGAGGTCGATCCGGCCGTCGACGATGGGCTCCGGCTCGTCGGCGCCGAGGACGTCGATCTCCACCGCCTGGAGCGATGCCTCCGCCGGCTGCTCACCGAAGAGGACGGTAAACTCCTCCTCGCAATGCGCGGGCACCGGCGCCAGCGTCACGACGCAGCTCTGCACCACATCGGCGGCGAGCCGGCCGCTGAGCCGGATCAGGCCGTCCGGCAGCCGGCGCAGCCGCACCGTGGCGTTCAGCTTGTCCAGCGCCGCGAGATCGAGCCGTTCGGCGAGGGCCGCCCGCTCGGCCGGACCGGCCTCGACCTCCCGCACGATCTCCTGCCCGCCGACCTGGTCCGCCAGGACGGGGCGGGAGAACTCGGCGGCTTCGGGGCTGTCCTTAACCATGTCCCGGATCCTCGGCCCGGCGCTCCTGGGCCGAGGGCCTTCGGGTGGGGCGCGGAACCATAGGGAAGCGGCCCTGACGGGTCAACGCTTCGTTTCGAGCTGTGCCGGCCCCTTCCTGCCGGGCCGGCGTAAAAACGACCTCGCCGCTCTGCAGTGCGGCGGCCGGCGGGCCGGCGAGCTCAGCCGTGGCGCGGCGCATATAGGCCGCGACCGCGAGCGTGTCGGCCAAGGCCGGCTCGACGGTCCCGTAGAGGTTGCGGCGCAGCGCCTCGGCGAGCCCCTCGTCGGATCCGGCCAGCCCGGCCTCGTAGGCGGCGACCCGGCCGTAGAAGCCGCTGATCATCCGCTTGATGCGCGGCGGCACGCCCAGATCGCCGGCACCCAGCTCGCGCAGCGACGCGTCCATATCGGCAAACATGGTGTCGAACAGCTTCTGCGCCAAGTCTGCGCCTTCCCGCCCCTCGGCCTTGAGCCGCTGGAGCAGCAGGAAGGCGTGCAGCGCGATGAGCTCGAACCGCCCGTCGACACTGTCGGGAACCCCGCCTTCCTGGTAGAAGGCCGGAAGCCGGGCCTGCTCGACGACCCGGGCATAAAGCCGCCCGGCCGCCGCGGCGCGGGGGTCCCTGCGAAACAGCTTGCCGAGCCCCATTTTTCCGGATTCTCCTTGGTTTCCCGCGGCTTTCCGGGCTTTCGCCGGCCCGGGCGGCGGTAGTATAGTCGCGCCGGCGCGGCTGCCAACATTCGCGCCCGTATCGCCAATGCGGAGTCATGCCTGGTCCGGACTGCCGGCGCGCGCCACGCGACTGCTGCGCCGTTCGATAGGGGAGCTCACATGCCGACGACTCGTAAGGGCTTCCGCCGCCTGCGCGCGGCGCTGCTGCTCGGAGGCGCCGCCGCGGCGCTCGCCGCCTGCGCACCGCGCATCGACACCCGCGGCAACCTGCCCGACCCGGAAACCGTGCTCGAGGTGCAGCCCGGGATCCACGACCGCAACCAGGTGGTCAACATTCTCGGCACCCCCTCGACGGTCGCCACCTTCGAGGACGACACCTGGTACTACATCAGCCGCCGCACCGAGCAGGTCGCCTTCTTCGAGCCGGACGTCGTCGACCAGCAGGTCCTGGTCGTGAAGTTCGACAGCGCCGGGCTGGTGAGCGACATGAAGGTCTACGGGCTCGAGGACAGCCAGATCATCGATCCGGTGGAGCGGACCACGCCGACCTCGGGTCGCGAGCTGACGATCCTCCAGCAGCTCTTCGGCAATATCGGCCGGTTCAACACCGAAGAGGATTAGGGCCGCTCGACGGTCACCTCCCGGCACTTCTCACAACGAAAGCGCTCCGGCGGATCGCTCCGCCGGGGCTTTCTGTTCGCTGTTCTCATATTTCGACTTTTCCGGAAATGCGGTTGACACTTCCGGGCAGCCGCCCCATTCTCGCGGAGCTTTCGAGTTTTCTGGAAATATGGCCGATGACACGACGCCGCATGAGCCACCCGCAGGCCGTTCGCGCGCTTGCCGCGCTGGCACATGACACCCGGCTCGAGATCCATCGGCTGCTGGTGCAAGCCGGCGAGGCAGGGCTGAGCGCGGGCTTCCTCGCCCGCGAACTCGGCCTCCCCGCCTCCTCCCTCTCGTTCCATCTCGCGCATTTGCGGGGTGCCGGGGTGATCACGCAGCGGCGGCTCGGTCGATCGCTCATCTATGCCGCCGATTTCGGCTGCGTGGACGGGCTGCTCGAATACCTGCAGGAAAACTGCTGCCGCGGCTTCGCGGCGGAAGGCTGCGGCGCGGCTGCCGGCTCGACAGCCGCGAGAGAGGCCGGCAAGGCGAGACCGCGGCCCCGCCGGGCAGCCGGCGTCGCGAAGCATTCGGGAGGATGAGAATGAATGCCACTGCGGCACATGGCGGATTGCCTGTCGCCATCATCGGGGCGGGGCCGATCGGACTGGCCGCCGCCGCGCAGCTCGCGGTCCGGAATCTGCCCTTCGTCCTGTTCGAGTCCGGTGACGGCCCGGGAGCCGCGATCCGCGAATGGGCTCATGTGACGTTCTTCTCGCCCTGGCGCTTCAACGTAGACGCCGCCGCGCGCCAGCTTCTCGAGCCGACGGGCTGGCGGATCGACGACCCCGACCGCGACCCCACCGGCCGCGAGCTCGTCGAGGATTACCTTGCGCCGCTGGCTGCCCATCCGCGGATCGCCTCGTCCCTGCGCTTCCGGCATGACGTCGTGGCGGTCACGCGTCGCGCCATGGACCGCGTCCCTTCCCGGGCACGCGAACTGCAGCCGTTCGAGATCACGGCCCGAGGCCCCGAGGACCGGGAGCAGCGCCTGCTGGCCCGTGCGGTGATCGACGCCTCCGGCACGTGGCGCCGCCCCAACCCGGCGGGCGCCAGCGGCGTTCCGGCGATCGGCGAACGCCGGGCCGCCGCTCGCATACGGTACGGCATCCCCGACGTCTTCGGCGCCGAGCGCCGGCGCTATGCCGGTCGCAAGGTGCTGGTGGTCGGCAGCGGCCATTCCGCCATGGATTCGGTCCTGGGCCTCGCCCGCCTCAAGGCCGAGAACGCGCGGACGACGATCCTGTGGGCCATGCGCTCGACGCCCACCGACAAGACCTTCGGCGGCCTGACCGACGATCAGCTGTCGAGCCGCGGCGCGCTTGGCACAAGAACCAAGGCGCTGGTCGATGGCGGCCAGGTGGCGATCGTTGCGCCGCTGCGGATTCGGGCGTTCGCGCTGCGCGAAGATGCGATCGAGGTCACCGGTGAATCGAACGATGGCGAGCGCACGATCAGCGTCGACGAGGTGATCGTGGCGACCGGGTTTCGTCCCGACTTCACGGCGCTCAGCGAGATCCGCCTCGATCTGCATCCCTGGCTCGAATGTCCCCGTGCGCTGGGGCCGCTCATCGATCCCAACGAGCACAGCTGCGGGACCGTGCCGCCCCACGGCGTGGCCGAGCTCAGCCATCCCGAGAAGGACTTCTATATCGCCGGCATGAAGAGCTACGGCCGTGCCCCGACCTTCCTGATGATGACCGGCTACGAGCAGGTGCGCTCCATCGTCGCCGCCATCGCCGGCGACTGGCAGGCCGCGCGCGAGACCCGGCTCGTCCTGCCGGAGACCGGGGTTTGCCAGGGGCCAGGCGCTAACGACGGTGGGGGGTGCGAGGCCGCAGAGGCCGGCCGCAACTCCGGGTGCTGCGCCAGGCCCGAGAGCATCGCGACGACATAGTCGTCATGCACGAGGCGCCGCCGTCGGTCCGCTTTCCCTGGGAGCTGGTGTCGGCGCTCGCGCTGGCCCAGCTCGTGGCGTGGGGTACCCTCTTCTACGCCTTCGCCATCCTGATGCTGCCCATGGGCGCCGAGCTCGGCTGGTCGAAGCCGGAGATGAACGGCGCGCTGTCCCTGGGCCTCGCCATGACCGGGCTTGCCTCCTACGCCGTCGGCCGGTGGATCGACCGGGGCGGCGGGCGGCTCGTCATGGCCGCCGGGGCGGTGCTCGGCGCGCTGCTCCTCGCCGCCTGGTCGCAGATCACCGAGCTGTGGCAGCTCTATGCGATCTGGATCGGGATCGGTTTCGCCAGCGCGATGGTGCTCTACGATCCCGTCTTCGCCGTGGTGGCGCGGGCAGTTCCCGGCCATTATCGCCGGGCGATCACGACGATCACCCTGCTCGGCGGGCTCGCCAGCACGGTCTTCATCCCGCTGACGCAGGAGCTCGTCGAGCTGCTGGGATGGCGGCACGCACTGCTTGCCCTGGCGGTCATCGAGCTGCCGCTCTGTGCCGGCATCCCTTGGGTGCTGCTGCGACGGCACGGGACCCCCAAGGCCCGGGACGCGGCCCTGCCCGGCGGCGATGGCGCCGTCCGCCGCGCCGTGCGGCAACCCTCGTTCTGGCTGCTGGCGCTGGCCTATGTCGGCGCCGCGCTGTTCCAGACGGCGGTTCTGTTCAATTTCGTCCCGCTGCTGGGGGAACGCGGCTTCACCATCGCCGAAGCGGTCACCGCCTATGTCTTCATCGGCCCGGCGCAGGTGCTGGGCCGGATTGCGCTGCTCGCGCTCGAGCGCCACCTCACCATCTTCGTCGCGGGGATGGCCGGCACGATCCTGCCGCTAACGGCCATGGCCTTGCTGCACCTCGTCGAGCCGAGCTACGGCATGATGGTGATGTTCGCCGTGGCCTTCGGCGCGGGGATGGGCATCAAGACCATCGTCCAGGCCACGGCCGCCCCGGAGCTGCTCGGCCGCGCGGGCTACGGCGCGCTGCAGGGCGCCATCCTGACGCCGGTCTACGTGGCCCACGCCGCCGCACCGTTCGCCGCCGCGATGATCTGGCAGATCGGCGGCGGCTATAACCTGCTGGAGCAGGCGCTCATCGCGGTGGCGTCGATCTCGGCGCTCGCCTTCGTCTTGGCCGTGCTCGCCGCGCCCAGCCGATCACGGCAGGCCTGAACGAAGAAGCCCCGGCGGATCGCTCCGCCGGGGCGCTTCGCTTCAGCCGTGCCGCCCGCGATCAGGCGTGGGCGATGATCGCCAGCAGCAGGATGGCCACGATGTTGATGATCTTGATCATCGGGTTGACGGCCGGGCCGGCGGTGTCCTTGTAGGGATCGCCGACCGTGTCGCCGGTCACCGCGGCCTTGTGCGCCTCGGAGCCCTTGCCGCCGTGATTGCCGTCCTCGATGTACTTCTTGGCGTTGTCCCAGGCGCCGCCGCCCGAGGTCATCTGGATGGCGACGAACAGGCCCGTCACGATGGTGCCGAGCAGCATCGCGCCGACCGCCGTGAAGGCCTGCGCCTGTCCGGCGAACGCCCAGATCACCAGGTAGAGCACCACCGGCGCCAGCACCGGCAGCAGCGAGGGGATGATCATCTCCTTGATCGCCGCCTTGGTGACGAGGTCCACGGTGCGGGCATAGTCCGGGCGGCTGGTGCCCTCCATGATGCCCTTGTTGGTGGCGAACTGGTCGCGCACGTCCTTCACCACGTCGCCCGCCGCACGGCCGACCGCGGTCATGCCCATCGCGCCGAACAGGTACGGCAGCAATGCGCCGAGCAACAGACCGACCACCACGTAGGGGTTGGACAGGGCGAAATCGACCTGCACGTCCCCGAAGAAGGTGGCGAGATCGGCCGTGTAGGCGCCGAACAGCACCAGCGCGGCAAGCCCGGCCGAGCCGATGGCATAGCCCTTGGTGACCGCCTTGGTGGTGTTGCCGACGGCGTCGAGCGCATCCGTGC
>DAIMFL010000091.1:0-13449 GCA_036724615.1 Alphaproteobacteria bacterium
GGTGCTGCCGAAGGACGGCGGCGCGGCCGAGCCGGGCATCGACCCGCTGGTCGCCCTGCCCGCTCACGGCACGCGCAGCGCCGCCACCGCGCATGGGCAGGCCCCGGCCGCAGCCCCTGGCGGCGCGCCAGCCTCGCCGGCGGACCAGGTCGCGGTGCAGATCCAGCGCGCCGTCAGCGAGGGCGCGTCGCGGATCACCGTCCAGCTCAAGCCGGCCGAGCTCGGCAGCATCGAGGTCCAGCTCGACTTCGCCCAGGACGGCCGCGTCAGCGCCTCGGTCCTGGCCGATCGGCCGGAGACGCTCGACCTGCTTCAGCGCGATGCAAGGCAGCTCGAGCGCGCCTTGCAGGACGCGGGGCTGAAGACCGACGGCGGCAGCCTGAGCTTCGATTTGCGCGGCGGCGGCCGACAGGACCAGGGCGCGCCGCAGATGGCGCAGCGTGCCGCACCGGAGCGCGGCGGCGGCGAGCCACGTCCGGCCGCCGCCCATGAGACGACGCACCCGGCACCGATCGTGACCGCCGATGGCGGCCTCGACATCCGGGTCTGAGGGAGGACCGAGACAATGGAAGTCACCGGATTCGGCGTTGCCGGCCAATCGTCGCAGGGGCAGAGCGTCACGCGCGACAGGCTGAGCGACACGTTCGACAATTTCCTGACCTTGCTCACCAAGCAGCTCCAGCATCAGGACCCGCTGTCGCCGATGGACACCAACGAGTTCACGGCGCAGCTGGTCCAGTACACCGAGGTCGAGCAGTCGATCAGCACGAACGAGAAGCTCGAGGACCTGCTGGCCCTGCAGAGCGCCAATCAGGCGATGAGCGCCATGTCCTTTCTCGGGACGACGATCGAGGCGCAGAGCAGCTCCTTCGCCTTGGCGGACGGTGAGGGCGTCTTCGAGTACGAAGCGGACACCAGCACCCTGGCGACGCAGATCGTCATTCTGGACTCCAGCGGCAAGCCGGTGCGAATCGCGCAGGGCGAGACGGGGGCGGGCAGCCATACCTTCACCTGGGACGGCAAGGACAACGACGGCAACGCGCTCGAGGACGGCGTCTACACGGTGCAGATCCAGGGCAAGGATCGCGACGGCAAGACCGTCGAGTTCGAAACCCGTGCGGTCGGCCGGGTAACCGGCGTCGAGGTCCGCGACGGGCTGGTGATCCTGAGCTTGGGCGCCTTGCAGGTCTCGCTGAACCACGTGCACGCGGTGCGGCCGGCTCCGGACGCGGAAAGCTGATCTCCGGACTGGCGAAACGAACATTGACGATGCGGCGCGGGCCCGGCGCCCCTCCCAATTACGAGGAGATACCCAGATGAGTATCTACGGCGCAATGTTCTCAGGCGTCACGGGGCTGGCGGCGCAGAGCCAGGCGCTCGGCATGATCTCCGACAACATCTCCAACGTGAACACCATCGGCTACAAGGGCACGGTGGCGCGGTTCAGCACGCTGGTGACCGAGGCGGCCTCGCCCACCCACTACTCGCCGGGCGGCGTGCGCTCCTCGCCGTACCAGAAGATCGACCGGCAGGGCCTGCTGCAGGGCTCCGCCTCCTCCACCGACATCGCGATCGTCGGGAACGGCTTCTTCGTGGTGAACGAGGACGCGGTGCCCGGCATCGGCGACGACTACATGTTCACCCGCGCCGGCAATTTCACGCTGGACGAGAGGGGATACCTCCTGTCGAACGGCTATTATCTGCAAGGCTGGCGGCTCGATACGCTCGGCAACCTCCCGGCCAACACCAGCGTGCTGAACAGCCTGGAGACGGTGAACATCTCCAACCTGACCGGCGCGGCGCGGCAGACGACCAACATCGAGCTCGCCGTCAACCTGCCCGGCGCGACCTCGTCGGCGATCGGCGACACCCATTCGACCACGGTGACGGTGTACGACAAGCAGGGCGGCATGCACGACCTGACCTATACCTGGACCAAGACGGCCGCCGACGTGTGGCGGGTCGATGCCAGCTTCGCGTCGGGCGCCAGCTTCGCCGACACCGACACCGGCGCCGCCGTGCTCGACCCGACCGTGACCCTCGGCACCATCACCTTCAATGCCGACGGCACGCTGGGCGCGCTCACGCCGCAGGCCCCCTACGGAACCGCGACCGGAGGCTCCTTCCAGTTCTACGTCGACTACGACGCCAACGCCGCCACCACCTCGACCGCCGACCGCCAGCAGATCACCCTCGATCTGGGGACGATCGGCTTCGGCGACGGCATGACCCAGTATGGCGGCCCCTACTATCCCTCCATCATCGAGCAGGACGGGCTGAGCTTCGGCGCCTTCACCGGCATCACGATCGACGACAACGGCATCGTCACGGCCCTGTTCGACAACGGCCAGCAGCGGCAGATCTTCAAACTGCCGATCGCCACCTTCCGGAACCCGAACGGGCTCGAGGCGCGTAACGGCAACGCTTATCTGCAGACGGAGCGCTCGGGCGACCCGCTGCTCCTCGAGGCGAACTCCGGCGGCGCCGGCGAGATCGCGCCGAACTCGCTCGAATCCTCGACGGTCGACCTGGCCGAGGAGTTCACCAACATGATCATCACCCAGCGCGCCTATTCGGCGAGCGCGAAGATCATCACCACCGCCGACGAGATGCTGGAGGAGCTGATCCGCCTGCGCTGACGCCGCGGACGGCTCTCGCCGATGGCCTTTCGGCCGGTCCGGAGCGCTCCGGGCCGGCCGAATTTCGTTAAGTTCTAAAGCGGCTTAGCCGGGTCCGGCCGAGGTTCCGTTAACCCTCCGACTTAGGGCTTCCTTAAGTGGGGAACCGTAAGCTGCACGTCCGAGGCAAGGTCAGCCTCGGTTGCGACCACGGAGGAATTGAATGACATCCGAGCGTCCAGGTAGGTCGGATGCCGTCGTCGGCCTGGAGGGGGCGCCGATGACGTTGAGCGATCTGCCGCCCCCCGGCACCAAGCGATGGGTGATCCGGCGGAAGGCCGAGGTCGTGCTCGGCGTCCGCGCCGGCCTGCTCACCCTCGAGGAGGCGTGCGAGCGGTATACCCTCTCGGTCGAGGAATTCCTCTCCTGGCAGAAGCTGATCGACCGCCACGGCCTGCGCGGCCTCCGGGTCACCCGCCTGCAGGACTATCGCGGCGAGCGCGGCGCCAGGCGCGGCCGCGTCGAAGGCGCGATCCGGCACGCCCGTTCCGAGTATCCGCTGCGCACGCCGCCGCTCTCCTGAGCGCGCCGCCGGCGCCTCGGCGCGGCGGACGCGACCTTCCCGATCACACCGTTTCAGCCCATCGACGACGCTGCCGGCGCGCGCCATCGCGCCGGCAGCGTTTCCTCATCGGCGTGCGCCGCCCCTGGAGCGGAAATTCCTGCCGGTCTCTAGGCAAGAATTGCCCCCTGTTAACGGCTTCTTCACCGCGCGTTCCTAGCCTTCGGAACACGCCGTCATCGCTCTCGCCGACGGCCGGGAAATCCGAACGAACAGCCGCTGGGTCGTCGCCTTGAACGCTCTCCTCCAGACGCTGCGCAACCTGGGACCGCTGCGCCTCGCCGCTCTGGGCGGCGTCGCCGTCGTGCTCCTCGCCTTCTTCGCGTTCGTCATGACACGGCTGTCGGCGACGGAGATGTCGCTCCTCTACGGCGAGCTGGACATGGCCGACAGCGCCAAGATCGTGGAGCGGCTCGATTCGCTCGGCATCCCCTACGAGCTCGCCGCCGACGGCGCCCAGATCAGGGTGCCGGAGGACCAGGTGCTGCGCCTGCGCATGTCGATGGCCAGCGAAGGCCTGCCGGCGGGCGGCTCGATCGGCTACGAGATCTTCGACCGGGAAAACGCGCTCGGCACGACCAACTTCGTCCAGCAGGTGAACCATCTCCGGGCGCTCGAAGGCGAGCTCGCCCGCACCATCACGTCGATCGGCCAGGTGAAGTCGGCACGGGTGCACCTGGTGATCCCCCAGCGCGAGCTGTTCTCCCGCGACAAGCCGGAGCCCAGCGCCTCGATCATCCTGGTGCAGCGCGGCACGCTCGACCGCTCCCAGGTGATCGCGATCCAGCATCTCGTCGCCGCCGCGGTGCCGGGGCTGAAGCCGACCGCGGTCTCGGTCGTCGACGAGCAGGGCAACCTCCTCGCCCGCGGCACGGACGAGGGGATGGCCAACCCGACCAATGCCCAGGAGATGCGCCAGGCCTACGAGAACGGCATGCGCCGCTCCATCGAGGAGCTGCTGCAGCGCTCGCTGGGCTACGGCAAGGTCCGTGCGGAAGTGACGGCGGAGATGAACTTCGACCGCATCACCACCAATTCGGAAACCTATGATCCGGACGGCCAGGTCGTCCGCTCCACCCAGACGGTCGAGGAGCAGTCGGACTCCACCGAAGGCGCCGACGCGGTGACCGTCGCCAACAACCTGCCCGATCCCACGCTGCAGGACGCCGCCGGCCAGAGCCGCAGCACCACGGCGCGCACCGAGGAGACGGTCAATTACGAGATCACGAAGACCGTCGAGACCCATGTGAGCGAGGCCGGCACGGTGAAGCGGCTCTCGGTCGCCGTGCTGGTGGACGGCCTCTACTCCCCGGCCGAGGACGGCACCCTGGCCTACGAGCCGCGCAGCGCCGAGGAGCTGGAGAAGATCGCCAAGCTGGTGCGCTCCGCCGTCGGCTTCGACGAAGCGCGGGGCGACACGGTCGAGGTCGTCAACATGCGCTTCGTCGACAGCATGGCCGACCTCGCCGAGCCGGACGCCCTGCCCTTCGGGCTGCAGAAGTCGGACCTGATCCGCATCGCCGAGATGCTGGTGCTCGGCATCGTCGCCGTGCTCGTCATGCTGCTCGTGGTGCGGCCGATGGTCGGGCGGCTGCTCGAGACCGCCGAGGCGACGGCCCAGGAGGGGCTGCTGACCGACCAGAGCACCGCGACCCCGGCCCTCGCCGGACCGGCCGGCGCACCCGGCGAGCTGCCCGCGCCCCCGGGCACTGACGTGGCGACCGAGATCGAGAAGATGATCGACATCAACCAGGTCGAGGGCCGCGTGCGCGAATCCTCGCTCAAGAAGATCAGCGAGCTCGTCGACCGCCATCCGGAGGAAGCGGTCAACATCATGCGCTCCTGGCTCTACCAGGAAGCCTGACCGGTCGCCCCTGCCCGCACCCCGAACGCCCAGAACGCAAGACGCATGCGCACCCGCGACGATTACCGATCCCTGACCGGGCCCGAGAAGGCCGCCCTGCTGCTGCTCTCCGTCGGAGAGGAGGCCGCCGCGAAGCTGTTCGCGATCATGGGCGACGACGAGATCAAGGAGATCTCGCAGACCATGGCCAATCTCGGCACGGTGAGCGCCACGCTGGTCGAGCGGCTGTTCATCGAGTTCGCGGACCAGATCTCCTCGACCGGGTCGCTGACCGGCACCTACGAGAGCACCGAGCGCCTTCTCCTCAAGGTGCTCGACCGCAGCCGCGTCGACTCGATCATGGAGGAGATCCGCGGTCCCGCCGGGCGGACCATGTGGGACAAGCTCGGCAACGTGAACGAGACCCTGCTCGCCAACTATCTCAAGAACGAGTACCCGCAGACCGTCGCGGTCGTGATGTCGAAAGTGAAGCCCGACCACGCCGCCCGCGTGCTGGGCGTGCTGCCGGAGGCCTTCGCCATGGAAGTGGTCATGCGCATGCTGCGCATGGAGGCCGTGCAGAAGGAGGTCCTCGACGACGTCGAGCGCACGCTGAGGACCGAGTTCATGAGCAATCTGGCGCGGACCAACCGCCGCGACGCCCACGAGATGATGGCCGAGATCTTCAACAATCTCGACCGCAACACCGAGCAGCGCTTCATGTCGGCGCTCGAGGAGCGCAACCGCGACGCCGCGGAGCGCATCCGCGCCCTGATGTTCACCTTCGAGGATCTCGGCAAGCTCGACCCGGGCGCCATCCAGACGCTGCTCAGGAACGCGGACAAGACGAAGCTGCCGATCGCGCTCAAGGGCGCCTCGGACGCGGTCCGCGACCTGTTCTTCGCCAACATGTCGGAGCGCGCCGGGAAGATGCTGCGCGAGGACATGGCCGCGATGGGGCCGGTGCGCCTGCGCGACGTCGACGAGGCGCAGATGAGCATGGTCACCATCGCCAAGGATCTCGCCGCCCGCGGAGAAATCGTGATCTCCGACAAGAAGGGCGAGGACGAGCTGGTCTATTAGCAGGAGATCCGGCCGGTGAAGCCCCTCGCCAAGTTCCTGTTCGACACCAGCTTCGACCTGGAGGAGGCCCCGGCGCCGCGGGTCCTGCCGCCGCTGCGCGAGGCGCCGGCGCCGGAGCCGGTGCCGGCGGCGCCGAGCTTCGGCGAAGCGGATCTGGCGCAGGCGCGGCAGGACGGCTTCGCCGAGGGCCAGGCCCAGGCGGCGGCGGCCGCGCGCGCCTCCATCGAGCAGAGCGCCGCGGACGCCCTCGCCGCCCTGGCCGCTCGGCTGCCTGCGCTGGCGGGGCAGGTCGAGGAGGGACTCGCCGCCAACGCCCGGCTGATGATCGAAACCGCGCTCGCCGGACTGCGCCGGATCATGCCGGAGCTCAGCCGCCGCGGCGGGCTCGCCGAGATCGAGGGGCTGCTCGAGCAGACCGTCACCGGCCTTCGCGAGGAATCCCGGATCGTGGTGCGGCTGAACGAGCAGCTGCTCGACGCGCTGCGCGACCGCCTCGAGCGCGTCGCCCAGACCTCCGGCTTCGAAGGGCGCTTCGTCCTGCTCGCCGACGAGGAGATCCCGGTCGGGGATTGCCGCATCGAATGGGCCGAGGGCGGGGTCGAGCGCATGACGAGCCGGGTGTGGGACGACATCGACGCCGCGGTGACCCGCGCCCTCTCGATGCCGCCCGACGCCGCCCCGACCAAGGATCGTCTTCCTATCGCAACCGGCGCCTCACAGGCCCAGGAGACCTGACATGACCGACACGGACAACCTGCAGCTGGCCGAGCTGGACGAGGCCGCCGAGCCCGAGGCGCCGATGCAGGCCGCCCCGGTCGAGCAGCAGCGCCCGCCGACCAACGCCAAGGAGCTCGAGGCCGTCTACGACATCCCCGTGCAGGTCTCGGCCGTGCTCGGCACGGCGACCATGCAGGTGAGCCAGCTGCTGAAGCTCGGCCGCGGCGCCGTGGTGGAGCTCGAGCGCAAGGTCGGCGAGGCGATCGACATCTACGTCAACAACCGGCTGGTCGCGCGCGGCGAGGTCGTCGTGGTGGACGACCGGCTGGGGGTCACCATGACCGAGATCATCAAGACGGACCGCTCGTAGGGACCGGCAACGCGGGGCAGAGACGATGGCCGACTACACACAAGGCGAGCGGCGGCTCGGCCGGCTGGCGGCGATGCCGGACCGCCGCCCCGGCGCGTTCGACATCTCCACGCTGGCCGCCCTGGCGGGCGCCGCCGTGATGATCGCCGGCGCCGTCGCGCTCGGCGGCGCCCCCGCCGCCTTCGTCGACCTGCCCTCCGTCCTCATCGTCCTCGGCGGCACGCTCGCGGTGACGATCATGTCCTATCCGGTGAGCGACGTGACCCGCGCCCAGCAGGCCATGCTGAAGGCGCTGGTCACCCGCCCGGTCGACCCCGCCGCCGCCGCGCAGGACAGCCTCCGCCTGGCCGAGGCGGCGCGGGAGCGCGGCCCGATGCATCTGCAGGGCCGGCTTCCCGAGTTCGCCGACCGGCCCTTCCTGCAGCGCGCCCTGTCGATGGTGATCGACGGCTCCTCCCCGCAGGAGCTCGAGCGGACCATGAGCTCGGAGATCAATGCCACCGCGCAGCGCCACGCGCGCTCGTCCGGCGTGCTGCGCCGCGCCAGCGAGGTCGCGCCCGCCATGGGGCTCATCGGCACGCTGGTCGGGCTGGTGCAGATGCTCGGCAATCTGGACGATCCGGCGACGATCGGCCCCAGCATGGCGGTCGCCCTGCTCACCACCTTCTACGGCGCGCTGCTCGCGAACGTGGTGTTCGCGCCGCTGGCCGGGAAGCTCGACCGGAACGCCGCGGCGGAGAGCCTCGCCAGCCAGGTCTACCTGCTCGGCGCGCTGTCGATCTGCCGGCAGGAGAACCCGCGCCGGCTGGAGATGCTGATCAACACCATCCTGCCGCCGGCACAGAAGATTCGCTACTTCGACTGACGGACGGCCGCACCGTCCGACCGCTCACGGGAGATTGCTCTATGCGACTGCTCATCGTCGGCTCACTCGACGGCCACATCGTCACCGCGGGGAAGATCGCCCTCGCCCGCGGCGCCAAGGTGGCTCATGTGGACGACATCGACGCCGCGCTGATCGCGCTGCGCTCCGGCCAGGGCGCCGACCTGCTGCTGTTCGACGTCAAGCTCGACGTCGGCAGCATGATCGAGCAGCTGAGGAACGAGCGCATCAATCTGCCCGTGGTCGCCTGCGGCATCGGCACCAATGCCGAGATCGCGGTCCGCGCCATCAAGGCCGGCGCCAAGGAGTACATCCCGCTCCCGCCCGATCCGGAGCTCATCGCCGCCGTGCTCGCCGCGGTCTCGGAGGAGAGCACCGCGCTCATCTGCCGCGATCCGGTGATGCAGAAATCGCTGAAGCTCGCCGAGCAGATCGCGCCATCCGACGCCAGCGTGCTCATCACCGGCGAATCGGGCACCGGCAAGGAGGTGATGGCGCGCTTCCTGCACAGCCACAGCAGGCGGGCCTCGAAGAGCTTCATCTCGGTGAACTGCGCGGCGATCCCGGAGAACCTCCTGGAATCCGAGCTGTTCGGCCACGAGAAGGGCGCCTTCACCGGCGCCGTCGCGCGCCGCATCGGCAAGTTCGAGGAGGCGAACGGCGGCACGCTGCTCCTCGACGAGATCAGCGAGATGCATCCACGGCTGCAGGCCAAGCTGCTGCGCGCGATCCAGGAGCGCGAGATCGACCGCGTGGGCGGCACCCAGCCGATCAAGGTCGACATCCGCCTGCTCGCCACCTCGAACCGCAATCTCGAGGAGGAGGTGCGGGAAGGCCGCTTCCGCGAGGACCTGTTCTTCCGCCTCAACGTGATGACCCTGGAGCTGCCGCCGCTCCGGCAGCGGCCCGGCGACATCCAGGCGCTGGCCGAGCATTTCGTCCGTAAATACGCGGAGGCGAACGGCCTGCCCATGCCGAAGATCGGCGACGAGGCCCAGGCCATGCTGCGCGCCCATCAGTGGCGCGGCAACGTGCGCGAGCTCGAGAACACCATGCATCGCGCGGTCCTGCTGGGCCGTGGCCCGGTGATCGGCCCGGAGGCGATTCTGCTGACCGGCGGCCGCGGCATCCCGGTGGAGGCGGCCCGCGAGAGCTCCGCCGCCCCGGCGGCCAATGCGGCGGGCGAGTCCGGCAGCACGGCGCCGCTGGTCGGGCGCACCGTCGCCGCGGTCGAGCGCGACCTCATTCTCGAGACGCTCAACCACTGCTTCGGCAACCGGACCCATGCCGCGAACATCCTCGGCATCTCGATCCGCACCCTGCGCAACAAGCTGAAGCAGTACAGCGAGGAGGGAATGTCCATTCCCGGCCGCGAGGTCGACCGGGCGGCGGTCTGATCTCGCATCACCTCGCCGGGACGCGATAGATGACCGACAGCGTGACCGACCAGACCGCGGGCGGGAGCCGCCTCGGCTCCGCCCAGATGCTGGGCAGGCTCCAGGAGGTGCTGAAGCGCGGCGAGATCGCGCTCGCGCTCGGGGTGATCTGCATCCTCGTGATGCTGATCATGCCGATGCCGACCTGGCTGCTCGACATCGCGCTCGCCCTGTCCATCACCTTCTCCGTGCTGATCCTGATGACCGCGCTGTTCATCTCGCGGCCGCTCGATTTCAGCACCTTCCCCACCGTGCTGCTCATCGCCACGATGCTGCGGCTCGCGCTCAATCTCGCCTCGACCCGCCTCATCCTGTCGAACGGGCACGAGGGCACCGCCGCCGCCGGCCACGTCATCGAGGCGTTCGGCAACTTCGTGATGG
This sequence comes from Alphaproteobacteria bacterium, assembly GCA_036724615.1. Classification (GTDB taxonomy): domain Bacteria; phylum Pseudomonadota; class Alphaproteobacteria; order Dongiales; family Dongiaceae; genus DAIMFL01. The sequence goes on from DAIMFL010000091.1 coordinate 9,954, forward strand.
GCGGCAACTTCGTCATCGGCATCATCGTCTTCGGCATATTGGTGCTGGTGAACTTCATCGTCATCACCAAGGGCTCCGGCCGCATCGCGGAGGTGTCCGCCAGGTTCAGCCTGGACGCGATGCCCGGCAAGCAGATGGCGATCGACGCCGATCTTTCCGCCGGGCTGATCGACGAGGCGGAGGCCAGGGCGCGCCGCAAGGCGCTGGAGGACGAGAGCACCTTCTTCGGCGCCATGGACGGCGCGGCGAAGTTCGTCCGCGGCGACGCGATCGCGGGCCTCCTCATTACCTTCATCAACATCGTGGGCGGCATCATCATCGGCGTCGCCCAGCAGGACATGTCGATCGCCGCGGCGTCGCATTCCTACACGGTGCTGACGGTCGGCGACGGCCTCGTCTCGCAGATTCCGGCGCTCATCGTCTCGACCGCCGCCGGCATGCTGGTCTCCAAGGCCGGCGTGACCGGCTCGGCCGACAAGGCGCTGTTTGCCCAGCTCGGCGGCTATCCGCACGCGCTCGGCATGGTCTCGTTCCTGATGGGCTCTCTCGCCCTCCTGCCCGGCGTGCCGATGGTGCCCTTCCTGGCGATCGCCGGGGCGAGCGGGGCCGCGGCCTGGCATCTGCGCAAGCGCCAGGCGCAGCGGGCGGCCGCCGCCGCCGAGGCCGGTGCCGCCGCCCCGGCGCCGGTCATGGAGGAGCCGATCTCGACCGCGCTCCAGATCGACATGATCCGGCTGGAGCTCGGCTACGGGCTGCTCACCCTCATCAACAGCGAGCGCGGCCAGCGCCTCACCGACCAGATCAAGGCGCTGCGCCGCCAGCTCGCCACCGAGCTCGGCTTCGTGCTGCCCTCCGTCAGGATCCAGGACAACCTGCAGCTGCCCGCCAACGGCTATGCGGTCCGCATCAAGGAGATCGAGGCCGGACAGGGCGAGCTCCGGCCCAACATGATCCTGGTGATGGATCCGCGCGGCGAGAAGATCGGGCTCGCCGGCGAGGAGACGGTCGAGCCGACCTTCGGCCTGCCCGCCATGTGGGTCGATCCGTCGCTGCGCGAGGAGGCCCTGTTCCGCGGCTATACGGTGGTCGACCCGGCGACCGTGGTGACGACGCATCTCACCGAGATCGTCAAGGACAACATGCCGGACCTGATGTCCCACGCGGAGACCCAGAAGCTGCTCGACGACCTGCCGAAGGAGCATCAGAAGCTGATCGCCGATCTGATCCCGGGACAGATCTCCGTCGGCGGCGTGCAGCGCGTGCTGCAGAACCTGCTGACCGAGCGCGTGTCGATCCGCGACCTTCCGACCATCCTGGAAGGCGTCTCGGAGGCCTGCGGCTATACCCGCAACATCTCGGCCATCACCGAGCATGTGCGCGCCCGGCTGGCGCGCCAGATCAGCGACTCCGCCGCCGATGGCAACGGGGTCATCCCGCTCGTCACCCTCTCCCCGGCCTGGGAGCAGGCCTTCGCGGAGGCGCTCGCCGGCGAGGGCGAGGACCGGCAGCTCGCCATGCCGCCGTCGAAGCTGCAGCAGTTCATCGCCGGGGTCCGCCAGATCTTCGAACGCCACGCCATGATGGGCGAGACGCCGGCGCTGCTCACCAGCCCGGCGATCCGCCCCTATGTGCGCACCATCATCGAGCGCTTCCGCCCCTCGACCATGGTTCTCTCCCAGAACGAGATCCATGCGCGGGCGAAGATCAAGACGCTCGGCCAGCTGTGATCCGATGACAACGGTCTGTGCCTCGCCCTCGCCCTGTCCCTCTCCCGCCTTCGTGGGAGAGGGGACGCAATCGCTGCGTTCGCGCCCGCCAGCCCCCTCTCCCGCGATCGCGGGAGAGGGCGGGGGTGAGGGCGACGGGCTGCATCCGACGACCGGCACTGGTCGGGTGGGCTGAACCGCCATGCGGCTGCGCACCTTCACCGCCCCCACCATCGCCGACGCGATGCAGCACGTGCGCACCGAGCTCGGTCCCGACGCCGTGATCCTGTCCACCGAGCGTCTGCCGGGCGGCCGCGGCGTGGAGGTGACCGCCGGCATCGAGCATCCCGAGCGCATTGCCGGCGGCCTCGACGCGGGCACGATCGAGGCGGTGGACAGCGTCGGCGCCGCCCTCGAGTTTCACGGCCTCCCGCCGGTCGTCGCCGACCGGCTGCTCGCCGCCGCCGCGGACCTGCTGGCCGAGGATCCGGCCATGGCGCTGGCCGGCGCGCTCGACGCGCTGTTCGGCTTCTGCCGGCTCGACGCGCTCTGCGCCGGCGGCAGGGTCATGCTGATCGGCATGCCGGGCGCGGGAAAGACCGCGACGATCGCCAAGCTCGCGGCCCTCGCCCGCCTCGAAGGCCGGCCGGTCGTCGCCGTCACCTGCGACGTGCTGCGGGCCGGCGCCGTCGAGCAGCTCGCGACCTATGCCAGCCTGCTCGAGATGCGCGCCTACCGGGCGAAGGATCCCGACGCCCTGGCCGCCGCGATTGCCGCGGCGCCGCACGGCGCGCTCGTGCTGATCGACACGATCGGCAGCAACCCTCTCGACGCGGAGGAGATGAGCCGCCTCGGCGCGTTCATCGCGGCGGCGGAGGCCGAGCCGGTGTTCACCCTCGCCGCCGGGGGGGACGTGGTCGAATCCGCCGATTGCGCCGCTGCCTTCGCCGAGCTCGGCGCGCGCCGGCTGATCGCCACGCGGGTCGACGCCGCCCGCCGCCTTGGCGGCGTGCTGTCGGCCGCGCAGGTGGGCCGGCTGCACCTCGCCGCGATCGGCAACTCGCCGCGCATCGCCGACGGGCTCGCCCCGGCGAACCCGGTCTCGCTGGCGCGGCTGATGATGAAGACCGCCGGGGTCCTCCCCGAGACGAAATCCGCCGACGCTCGTCCGCAGCGTCGCGCTACGGCAACAGGAACAGGCAGATGATCGAGGCGACGAACCTGTCGACCCCGCAGCGCGGCCGCACGGCCGTGGCCAACGCCATCGCGGTCGCCTCGGGCAAGGGCGGCGTCGGCAAGACGTGGCTTTCCGTGACGCTCGCCCAGGCCCTGGCGGCGCAGGGCCGCCGCGTCCTGCTGTTCGACGGCGATCTGGGCCTCGCCAATGTCGACATCCAGCTCGGGCTGACGCCCGCCACGGATCTCAGCGCGGCGCTGGACAGCGCCCTGCCGCTGGAGCGCGCCGTGGTCCGCTTTCCGCAAGGCGGCTTCGACGTGATCGCCGGCCGATCGGGCAGCGGCAGCCTGGCGACCATCGCCGGCCCGCGGCTGCAGCGCCTGAGCGACGGGCTCGCCGAGCTCGCGCCGCGCTACGACACGGTGATCCTGGATCTCGGCGCCGGCATCGACCGCAATGTCCGCCATCTGTCCGGGCAGTGCGGCACTTGCCTCGTCGTCACCACCGACGAGCCGACGGCGCTCACCGACGCCTACGCCTTCATCAAGCTGGCGAGCGCCCAGCCGCGCCCGACCGACATGCGCATCGTCGTCAACATGGCCGGATCGCCCGT
>DAIMFL010000092.1:0-10899 GCA_036724615.1 Alphaproteobacteria bacterium
CTCGAGAGCCTCATCCGAAATCAGCCCCCGTTAACCTGAAGCGATTCCCCTGCCGGGCGTCCGTGAGAGATCCCCGTCGAGGGCGGCAGCGCCCAGGACGGCTTCGTCCCCGACCAGCGGCGGCCGTCCTGCCCGGTGGACCTGGACCACGTCCCGGCGGTAGGTGAGGAGGGGCGCCGGCGCGTCGGCCGGGATGGTCTGCAGCCAGCGGCGCAGCGCCTCGGCCAGCACCACCTGGGTCACGTCGACCAGCCCCAGCCGCGCCGTCTCGGCCACCGGGAACCAGCGCAGGTCCTCGAGCTCGCCGCTGCCGCCGAGCTCGCCCTTGGCCGTCCCGCCGTCCGCCAGGAAGAAACGCGTGTGGTAGCGGCGGTGCGAGGTGGTGGGGGTGATGGCGCGGCCGACATAGGAGAGCGCTCCGAAGGCCGGGGCGAGGCCCCGCTCGGCGAAGCTGCGCCAGGGCTCCGGCAGGGCCGCCGGCGCGGGTGGGGCGGCTGCGGGCAGGCCGACCATGAGGCCGGTCTCCTCCAGCGTCTCGCGCAGGGCGGCGCGCAGAAAGGCGGCGGGAGAGCGCCGCCCGCCGAGGCGGGGCGCCAGGCCCTGCCCGACCGGTTCGGGGAAGCCCGACGGGCGACCGTCCTCCCGATCCAGGCGGCCGCCGGGAAACACGTATATGTCGGGCAGGAAGGCGACGCGGCGATGCCGTCGGCCGAGCAGCACCTCGGGGCCGCGCCGCCCGGCGCGGATGAGCACGAGCCCCGCCGCATCGACGGGACGCACCGGCCCGGCCGTGGCGGTCACTGCGGCGCCTGGGAGACCGTCGGCTGGGTCGAGGCGGTGAAGCCCGGCGTATCCGCCAGATGGACCGCGCGGGCATAGAGCGACGGATGCTTCAGCAGCTGAAGCGCCAGCACCAGGTCGAGGCCGTCCTCGGTGCGCCGCTGCGGGCAGCCGGCGCGCAGCTGGTCGAGCGCCGCGGTGTCCGCCGGATCGACGGAGTTCCTCGAGCTGGTCGGCACCGGCTTCAGCCGTCCGGCGTCGAGATCGGCGAGCACGCGGTCGGAATCGGCGCCGCCCGGCCCGGCGCTGGTGCAGATGGTCGGCAGCACGCCGAGATGGTTCAGCGTATAGCCGGTCGGCGCGTGGAACCTGGCCCAGGTTAAGGTGAGCTCGCCGTCGTTCGGCATGCGGATCACGGTCTGCACCGTGCCCTTCCCATAGGAGTTGCTGCCGATCACGACGGCCCGGCCGTCGTCCTGCAGCGCCGCCGCGACGATCTCCGAGGCGGATGCGGAATTGCCGTTGATCAGGATCGCGATCGGCTTGCCGCTGCCGATATCGCCGGGCACCGCCTCGAAATACTGGTGGCTGTCCGGATGCCGCCCGCGGGTGGAGACGATCCGGCCGCTTTCCAGGAACAGGTCGGCGACGGCGACGGCCTGATCGAGCAGCCCGCCCGGATTGCCGCGGAGATCGAGGATGTAGCCGGCGAGACCGGGGCCGATCTCCTCTTCCGCCGACTTGATCTCGCGCCCCAGGCTGGCCGCCGTCTCGCTGTTGAAGCCGAAGACGCGCAGATACGCGACCTTGCCCTCGCGCCGGTACGACACGGTCTCGGGCACCACATGGGCCCGGACGACGCTGACCAGGCGCGGTTCGGGTTCCGCCGTGCGCGTGACCTTCAGCAGGACCTTGCTGTCGACCGCGCCGCGCAGCTTCGTGATCACCTGGTGCTGGTCGAGCCCGGCGACGGGCATCCCGTCGATCTCGGTGATGTAGTCGTCGGCCCGGAGCCCGGCGCGCTCCGCCGGTGTGTAGTGCATGACCTTGAGGACCCGGACGCCTTCTTCCTCGACGGCGATGGTGACCCCGATGCCGCCGAAGCCGTCGCGCGAGGCCCGGTTCTCCGCAGCCTCGGCCGCGCTGGAATAGCGCGAGAAGTCGTCGAGCCGCCCGATGATGCCATCGAACATGGTGACATAGACGTCCTCCGCCGGCGTCTCGGCGAGGGCGGGGGAAGCTTCGCGCGCGGCGGCCAGGGCGCCGGCCGTCAGCACGCCCCATCGCGTCGGCTGGTCGGGCGCGGGCGCCTCGAAGCTCCGGCGGGTTCCGTTCACGGCCAGCGAGACCGACCGGCCCTCGCGCTCGACGGTGATCGCCGGGTCGATCGTGGCGAGCTGCTGCAGCCCGGCCATGGCCAGGCTGCCGATGTCGACGGGCTCGATGTAGATGGACTCGATGTCCTCGTAGCCGGTCACGAACATGGCGCGGTCGGAGGCGTATCCGTCCGCGGGACGATTCGCCTCGGGACCCGTGACGCAGGCGGGAAGCGCGAGCAGGACGAGCAGGCCCGCCGCGGCGGAAAGCCTGCCCTTCACTCGAATCACGTCCAATCGCATAGATGTCGTTCCAAGCGGCCCCGCGTCGCGCCACGCCGGCCAGACCCTAGCAGAATTCATGCGCGCAATGAAACCAGCGTGTCAGCTTGCGGCAAACCGGTTGACCGCTCGTTAAGCGTCGTCCGGCGGGGGCCTTCGATCAGCCTCCACGACGCCGTCCGCCGCCCGGCCGCTTCGGCTTGCCGCTCTTGCCGCCGGCGCGCTTCGGGGGCTTGCCGCCGCCGCGGGACGTCTCGAATCGCGTCGCGCCGCTCTTGGTCCTCTTCTTCCCGGTCTTCGCGGCCACCGTCCTGCCCTTGCCGCGCGCCGCCCGGGCGCGGGGCTGCGCGGCGGCTCCGTGCTCGGGCAGGGCTGCCGCGCCGGGTTCCTCCACCTCGATCAGCTCGAGCACCAGGCCGCCGGTCACCGGCTCCGCCTCGATCAGCCGGACGGAGACGCGATCGCCGAGCGAAAAGACGCGGCCCCAGCGCCGCCCGACCAAAGCGTGGCGCGCCTCGTCGTGGTCGTAGAAATCCGTCGCCAGGCTGCTCACGGGGACGAGCCCGTCGCCGCCGCTCTCGTCCAGCCGCACGAACAGGCCGAACCTGGTGACGCCGGTCACCCGGCCGCGGAACAGCTCGCCGATCCGCTCCGCCAGGAAGGCGGCGGTGTAGCGGTCGACGGCGTCGCGCTCGGCCGTGGCGGCGCGCCGTTCGGTGGCCGAGATATGGGCGCCGATCTCCTCGAACTGCGCGCCCGCCTCGGGCGGGAGCCAGTCCTCGGCGGCCCCCGGCAGGTCGAGCGCGCCGATCAGGGCGCGATGCACCAGCAGGTCGGCATAGCGGCGAATCGGCGAGGTGAAATGGGCGTAGCGGCGGAGCGCGAGGCCGAAATGGCCGATGTTCTCCGGGCTGTAGACCGCCTGCGACTGGGTGCGCAGCACCAGCTCGTTCACCATGGGCGCATAGGGGGTGCGCCCGGCGGCGGCGAGCAGCCGGGTGAAGGCGGCGGGGCGGATCACCTGGCCGCGCGCCAGCTTGAGGCCGAGGCTGTCGAGGAACTCGCGCAGCGCCTCGAGCTTCGCCGGATCGGGCGCGTCGTGGACGCGGTACATGCAGGGCCAGCGCCGCTGCTCCAGCGTCTCCGCCGCGGCGACGTTGGCGGCGATCATGAACTCCTCGATCAGCCGGTGGCTGTCGTAGCGGGTCCGGGTGCGGATCGCCGCGACCTTGCCGTCTTCCCCGATCGCCACCTGCCGTTCGGGCAGGTCGAGATCGAGCGTGCCGCGCCGCGTCCGCGCCGCCAGCAGCGCCTCGAACGCGCCATAGAGCGGCGCGACGACGCGCGTCATCAGCGGCGCGGTCGCCTCGTCCGGGCGGCCGTCGCGCGCCGCCTGCACCTGATCGTAGGTGAGGCGCGCCGAGGAGCGCATGAGAGCCCGCTCGAAGCGGTGCCGCAGCTTGTTGCCTTCCGCGTCGATCCACAAATGCGCCGCCATGCAGGCGCGGTCCTCGTGCGGGCGCAGCGAGCAGAGCCCGTTCGACAGCGCCTCCGGGAGCATCGGCACCACCCGGTCGGGGAAGTAGACGGAATTGCCGCGCTCGTAGGCGGCGCGGTCCAGCGCATCGCCCGGGCGGACATAGCGGGCGACGTCGGCGATGGCGACGATCAGATGCCAGCCGCCCTTGTTGGACGTGTCGCTGTCGGGCTCGGCGAAGACGGCATCGTCGAAGTCCCGCGCGTCGGCGCCGTCGATCGTCACCAGCGGCACCTGCCGCAGGTCGGCGCGCTCGCCCAAGGGTGGCACGGTGGCCGCCTCCGCCAGCGCGATCGCGGCCGGCGGAAACTCGGTCGGGATGTCGTGCTCGTGGATCGAGATCAGGCTGACCGAGCGGGGCTCGCCCATGCGCCCCAGCCGCTCGACCACGCGCGCCTGCAGCCAGCCCATGCGGTGGGTGTGCAGCACCTCTGCAAGCACGAGCTCGCCGGGCCGCGCGCCGGCGGTATCGTCGCGCGCGACGCGGAGGTCCGTCTTGACCCGGCGGTCGGTGGGACGCAGGCGGCCTTCGTCTGCCGCGCGCTCGTAGATGCCGAGCACCCGTCTCGGCGCGCCGGCGATGCGCCGGATCGGACGACCTTCGTAGGTGCGGTCGCCGGTGCGGGCGAGGCGCGCCAGCACGCGGTCGCCGCGGGCGAGGGCCGGCGTGCCCCGCCGGTCCGGGGCCATGTAGATGACGGGGGCCGGGGCGTCGTCCTTCCAGACCGCCGGTTTCGCCAGCACCTCGCCGTCGGGATCGGTGCCGGTGATCTCCACCACGGTGATCTCCGGCAGCGCGCCGGGGTGGGAGAGGCGGCGGCCGCGGCCGCGGTCGATGCCGCCTTCGCGCTCGAGCTCCTTGAGCATCGCCTTGAGCGGAATCCGCTCCGCGCCGGTGATGCCGAAGGCGCGCGCGATCTCGCGCTTGCCGACCGGTATCGGGCTCTCGCGGATGAACTCGGCCACCTGCTCCTTGGTCGGGAAGGGGGCCTTCCTGTCGCGGGGCTTGCGCTTTCCGGTCATCGAGCGGTTCCGTCGGGTCGTCGCTCGGTGGCCGGCCTCAGCCGGCGGCCGGCGTCTTGAACTCGATCTCGACGAAGACGAACTCGTGGTCGTTGCCGTTCACCACGTTGTGCTCGACGCCGACCGGACGATAGTAGGACCGTCCCGCGGTGAGCTCGGCGCTGCGCTGTTCCTTGCCGTCCTCGAGCAGCAGCCGGCCGGTCGTCAGCGGCACCACCACGTAGTCGTATTCGTGGCGATGCCACCCGGTCTCGGCGCCCACGGCGAATCGCCACTCGGTGACCGTCACGCGATCGTTGTCGACCTGTACCGTGGGCTGCGCCTTCGGGCGCACCGAACTGCTGCCGTGCATGCTCCGTCCTCTTTCGCCGGGCCTTCGGGGCCACCAGCATAGAGAGAGACTCAGCCGCCCGCAGCCCTCTTCCGGGGTGCGGCCCGCCGCGTCGCCGCCGCGGCCCGGGCAGGAGCGTCCGCCGGCTCGTTCTTCTTCTTCGTCGATGTCTTCGCCGCCGCCTTCTTGGCCGCCGGCTTCTTCTCGACGGGCTCCTTGGTCTTCGCCGGGGTCTTGCGCGACGCCCGGCCGCCCTTCGCGCCGCCCTTGGCCTTCGCCTTCTCGGCCTGCGCGGCGAGCAGGGCCACCGCCCCGTCGAGCGTCAGCTCGGCCGGATCGGCGCCCCGCGGCAGCGAGGCGATGAGCTTGCCGTGCTTCACATAGGGCCCGTACCGCCCCTTGTGCAGCGTGATCGGCCCGCCCTCCGGATGCTCGCCGAGGGGCGTCCCCGGATCGGCGGCGCGCCGGCCGCCGCGGCCCGGCTCGGCGAGCAGCGCGACGGCGCGGTTGAGCCCGATGGTGAGCACGTCGTCCTCGGGCGAGAGCGACTTGTAGGTGCTGCCGCGCTTGACGTAGGGGCCGAAGCGGCCGATGCCGGCGACGATCGGCTCTGCCGTCTGCGGATCGGGACCGATCTCGCGCGGCAGGGCGAGCAGCGCCAGGGCGCGGTCGAGGTCGATATCGGCCGGCGTCATGCCGCGGGGCAGGGAGGCCCGCTTCGGCTTCGCCGCCTTCTTGTCCGCCGCGGCTTCGCCCAGCTGGACGTAGGGGCCGTAGGGGCCCTTGCGCAGCGTCACCTCGAGGCCGCTGGCCGGATCGGTGCCCAGCACCCGCGGCCCGGTGTCGCCGAGCGCCGCGGCGTCCTCGCCCTCGCCGGGCACGGCGAGCGGCCGGGTGTAGCGGCATTCCGGATAGTTCGAGCAGCCGATGAAGCCGCCGTTGCGTCCGAACTTGATGCCGAGGCGTCCGTCCGCGCAGGCCGGGCAGGCGCGCGGATCCTTGCCGTCGCCGCGATCGGGGAAGAAATGCGGCCCGAGCGCGTTGTCGATCGCGGTGATCACCTCCGAGCGCTTGCCGATCAGCTTGTCGAGGGTCCCGACGGCCTCGTCGACGGAGGAGAGCTCCGGCCCGTCCGCCACGTCGTCCCTGAGCGTGCTGAAGGCGCGCCAGAAATCGGTCAGGACCTGCTTCCATTCGGCGCGCCCGCCGGTGATGTCGTCGAGCCGCTCCTCGAGATTGGCGGTGAAGTCGTAGGCGAAATAGTGCTCGAAGAAGATGGTGAGGAAGGCCGTCACCAGCCGGCCGGTGTCCTCCGGAAAGAAGCGTCTCTTGTCGAGCCGCACATAGCCGCGGTCCTGCAGAACCTGCAGGATGGAGGCGTAGGTCGAGGGGCGGCCGATGCCGAGCTCCTCCAAACGCTTCACCAGGCTGGCTTCCGAGAAGCGCGGCGGCGGCTGGGTGAAATGCTGCGCGGGGATCACGGCCTCGCGCCGGACCGTCTCGCCCTGCTCCAGCTTCGGCAGCCGCGCCTCGCCGTCCTCGTCCTCGGACGGATCGTCGCGATCCTCCTGGTACAGGGTGAGGAAGCCGTCGAACAGCACGACCGATCCGGTGGCCCGCAGCCGCGCCGCGCGGTCGCCGGAATCGATGTCGACCGTCACCTGGTCGAGCGACGCGCTCTCCATCTGGCTCGCCACGGTGCGCTTCCAGATCAGCTCGTAGAGCCTCAGCTCGTCGGCGGACAGGGCGCGCGAAAGGTCCCGCGGTCGCCGGAACAGGTCGGTCGGGCGGATCGCCTCGTGCGCCTCCTGGGCGTTCTTGGCGGCGGATTTGTAGATCCGCGGCTGGGCCGGCAGGTACCTGCTGCCGTACTGCTCGGCGATGAGGCGCCGGCTGCCGTCGATCGCTTCCCGCGAGAGCTGCACGCCGTCGGTGCGCATATAGGTGATGAGGCCCACCGTCTCGCCGGCGAGATCGACGCCCTCGTAGAGCCGCTGCGCGATCCGCATGGTCTGGCTCGCGCCGAAGCCGAGCTTGCGCGAGGCCTCCTGCTGCAGCGTCGACGTGGTGAACGGCGCGAAGGGGTTGCGCCGGACGGTCTTGCGCTCGACCGCGGCGACGCTGTAGGGGTCTCCCGCCTCCAGCCGCCGCACGGCGGCCTCTGCCGCCGCCGCGTCCCCGAGGTCGAACTTGTCGAGCTTGCGCCCGTCCAGATGGGTGAGGCGGGCGGTGAACACGGCGCCGTCCCGCTTCGCGAGCTTCGCCTCGACCGTCCAGTACTCGCGCGGCCGGAACGCCTCGATCTCGGCCTCGCGCTCGCAGATGAGCCGCAGCGCGACGGACTGCACGCGGCCGGCGGAGCGGCTTCCCGGCAGCTTGCGCCAGAGCACCGGGGACAGGGTGAAGCCCACCAGGTAGTCCAGGGCGCGGCGCGCCAGATAGGCGTCGATCAGCTCCTGGTCCAGCGTGCGCGGGTTGCGCATCGCCTCCAGCACCGCGTTCTTCGTCACCTCATTGAAGACGACGCGCTTGACCGGCTTGCGGTCGAGCGCCTTGCGCCGCTTCAGCTCCTCGACGATGTGCCAGGAGATCGCCTCGCCTTCGCGGTCGGGGTCGGTGGCGAGAATGAGCTCGTCGGCCTGCTTGACCGCCCTGGCGATCTCCTTGAGGCGCTGCTCGCCGCGGCCGTCCACCTGCCACTCGAAGGCGAAGCCCTCGTCCGGCCGCACCGAGCCGTCCTTGGACGGCAGGTCGCGGACATGGCCGAAGCTGGCCAGCACCTGGTAGTCCGGCCCCAAATACTTGTTGATGGTCTTCGCCTTGGCCGGCGATTCGACGATGACGACGTGCATCGGCTTGGCTGTGGACTCGAGCTGTGGCGCTGCGATGGCGGTCCGAAGGATCGGCGGGCGGAGTTAACGGAGCGACAACGCCTGCCGCCGGCTGCGGGGCGCAGAGAATGGCCACCGATTCCGCCGCCCGTCAACCGGCCGGGGTCGCCGCGGCCGCCTTGCGTCTAAACCACATTACAAGGAATATCAGGCAACTCACTGCAATTCCGTGAAATATGACTTAGCCAGCTCAGCCGATCTCCAGCTCGAGCCTCTCCGGCAGCAGCGCGACCCGGTCGCCGGCCTGGCGCTCCAGCCGCCCCGCGAGTTCCAGCTCCAGCAGGACCATGCGCAAGAGCCCGGCCGGAATGCCGGTCTCGCGCACGATATCGTCCACATGGACGGGGGCTGGGCCCAGCAGCTCCTGCACCTGGGCCCGGGCGGCGGCGATGAGGTCGTCGCCGGCGGGGCCGTCCGGCGCCTCGGCCAGGGCGAAGGGCTCCGGCGCGACCGCCACGCGGACCATCCCGTCCAGCACCTGCAGCACGTCGGCCGCGGACTCGGTCAGGGTCGCGCCCTCGCGGATCAGGTTGTTGGTGCCGCGGCAGCGCGGGTCGAGCGGCGATCCCGGCACGGCGAACACCTCGCGCCCCTGCTCGAGCGCCAGCCGCGCCGTGATCAGCGAGCCCGAGCGCAGGGCCGCCTCCACCACCACGACGCCGAGCGCCAGGCCGGATACCAGCCTGTTCCGCCGCGGGAAGTGCCGGGCCTGCGGCTCGACGCCGGGCGGCAGCTCGGAGATGAGCGCGCCGCGCTCGGCGATCTCCCGGTGGAGATCCTCGTTCTCCGGCGGGTAGACCATGTCGATCCCGCCGGCCAACGCGGCCACGGTGCCGGTCGCCAGGGCGGCGCGATGGGCGGCCGCGTCGATCCCGCGGGCGAGACCGGAGACCACCACGAGGCCGCTTCCCCCCAGCTCGCGGGCGATCTCGGCGGCGAGACGCCGGCCGTTCGCCGAGGCGTTGCGGGCGCCGACCACGGCGACCGAGCGGCGGTCCAGCAGGGCGGCGTCGCCGAGGACCGAGAGGACCGGCGGCGCATCGGCGGTGGCGGCGAGCGCCTGGGGGTAATCCGGCTCGCCGAGGACGACGAGCCGGCCGCCGAGCTCGGCGAGACGCGAGAGCTCCCGGCGTGCCGCATCGGCGGAGAAGATCTTGAGCGGCCGCAACCGCCCGCCGCGGCGGGCGAGCTCAGGCAGCGCCTCCAGCGCGGCCGTCGCCGATCCGAACCGGCCGACCAGCCGGCGGAAGGTGATCGGGCCGACATTCTCGGTCCGCGCGAGGCGCAGGGACTCGAGCCGCTCGGCGTCGGTGCAGGGGCGTGGCGTCGCGCACATGGCCGGCAGCGTGGCCCAGCGGTCGCATCGCGTCAAGCGACCGCAACTTTCGGTAGATGCCCGCCGGCGAAGGTTCCGGTCAGCCGGACTCGAAGGCGGTGTAGACGAGCACCTTGTTGACCGTCTGCCCGTCGTCGGACAGCGGCAGGAAGATCGTCCCGTGCTCGCTCAGCGCGGCCTGCGGGCTCGTGCGCCGGTCGTTGTCGAAGATCGGCATGCGCCGCTCGATCACCATCCGGTAATGGGCGAGGGCGGCCGCGCGCGAGCGGCAGGAGAACCCCTCGGCGACCTTCTGCCCGGTGGGGTCCTTGCCGCGGAAGGCGACCTCGCGCGTGCCGACGAGGCGGTAGACGAGCGAGAGGGGCTCGAGCGACTCCACGTCCGCCAGGATCAGGTTCGGCAGGAACCGGACCATCTCGGCGGGGTCGAGATCCGCCCGCGCCGGCATGCGGCGGCCGGCCCGCTTGCGGTCCCAATACTCGTAGAAGGCGCGGAGCTCCGGATGGCTGCGCGCAAGGATTTCCCTAAGTCTCGGCCGGGTCGGCGCGATCAGAGTCATGCTCGCAGATTGGGCGGCGGAGGTTAAGAATTCGCTCATTCCTGGCACAGGCGCCAGGGTCTCCGCTCGTATATTTGAATTGTATTTGAGCGGCTTTGCGAAGACCGCGCGGCCTATCGCCCGCCGCGTCCGATGCGCGGCTCGGTCCCGGCCAGCAGGCGTCCGATATTCGCGCGATGGCTGATCCAGACGAGAACCGCGAGGAAGAGGGCGAACTGCGCCTCCTGCCGCGAGCCGAGCCACCAGGCGTAGCCGATCGAGGCGGCCGTCGCCGCCAGCGCCGACAGGGACGAGATGCGGAAGACGAGGGCGACCGCGAGCCAGGTGAGGCAGGCGAGCACGCCGACCGGCCACGCGAGGGCGAGCAGGATGCCGAGCGTGGTGGCCACGCCCTTGCCGCCCTTGAACTTCAGCCAGACCGGGAAGAGGTGGCCGAGGATCGCGCCGCCGCCGGCGAAGATCGCCATGTCCGGACCGAAGAGCGCGTCCGCGACCAGCACCGCCGCCGCGCCCTTGCCGCCATCGAGCAGCAGCGTCGCCGCGGCGAGCGCCTTGTTGCCGGTGCGCAGCACGTTGGTCGCGCCGATATTGCCCGAGCCGATCGTGCGGATGTCGCCCAGCCCGGCGAGCCGGGTGAGCAGAAGCCCGAACGGGATCGAGCCGAGGAGATACCCGGCGAGGGCGCCGATGTAGTAGGGCCAAGTGTATTCGAAGCCGCCGAGGAGGTCGGGCATGACTATCTCGTCCCCACGACCCTCACCCGCCTCGCTGCGCTCGGCACCCACTCCCGCCATCGCGGGAGAGGGAGGGGCCCCGCCGCGTCAGCGGCGGGAGGGGGAGGGGT
>DAIMFL010000092.1:10909-13431 GCA_036724615.1 Alphaproteobacteria bacterium
CCCCCCCCCCCCCCGGCCCCTCGGGGGCGGGGGTCCCCTCCCTCTCCCTCTTCGTGGGTGTGGGCTTTGCTGGCGCGCCTCCATCCCCCGCCCGCGCAACGGGTGTGGTTGGGGCCCGCCGCGTGTGGGGGGGTTGGGTTTGGGTGCCGGTGCATGTTCTACCGTAGCCGATCAGCCTCGGTCGCGAACACCGTCCGGCCGTCGACGATGGTGCGCAGCACCATGCCCTGAGTCGGACGCTCGTCGAAGGCGGCGTTCTTGGATTTGCTGCGGAAGCGGTCGACGTCGATCTTCCAGGCGCGGTCGAGATCGAACAGCACGAGATCGGCCGGCGCGCCGATGGCGAGCCGGCCCTGCGGCAGGCCCAGCAGATCCGCGGGCGCCGGGGTCATCCGCTTCAGCAGGCCGAGCAGGCCGATCTCCCGCTTGTGGTAGAGCTCGAGCGAGACGGGAAGCAGCGTTTCCAGCCCGATCACGCCGAAGGCCGCCTGGGCGAAGGGCACGCGCTTCGAATCCTGGTCGTGGGGGGCGTGGTCGCTGGCGATGCAGTCGACCGTGCCGTCGGCCACCGCCGCGGCGATCGCCTTGCGGTCCTCCTCCGAGCGCAGCGGCGGCGACAGCTTGGCGAAGGTGCGGTAGTCGCCGACGGCAATCTCGTTCAACGCGAAATACTGGGGCGCGGTGTCGCAGGTGACCCGGAGGCCGCGGGCCTTGGCCTTGCGGATCGCCTCGACAGCCGCCGCGGTCGAGACATGGGCCGCGTGATAGCGCGCGCCCGTCATCTCCACGAGGTGGAGGTCGCGCTCGATCATCATCACCTCGGCGGCCGGCGGGATGCCGGCCAGGCCGAGCCGCGTCGCCATCTCGCCCGCGTTCATCGCGCCGCCCTCGGCCAGGCGCGGCTCCTCCGGATGCTGGATGATCAGCAGCCCGAAGCCGCAGGCGTAGGAGAGGGCGCGGCGCATCACCCGCGCGTCGGCGACCGCGGCGAGGCCGTCGGTGAAGGCGAGGGCGCCGCTCTCGGCAAGAAGGCCCATCTCGACGAGGTCCTTCCCCGCGAGCTGCTTGGTGACCGCGCCGTAGCAGTAGATCTTGGCGAGCCGCGTCTCGCGCGCGCGCCGGGCGATGAACTCGACGCCGGCCACGTCGTCGATGACGGGGTCGGTGTTGGGCAGGCAGACCTTGGTGGTGACGCCGCCCGCGGCGGCGGCGGCGGCGCCGGTCGCGAGCGTCTCCTTGTGCTCCTCGCCCGGCTCGCGCAGCTGGACGCGCATGTCGACGAGGCCGGGCGCCAGGCAGTGGCCGCCGGCATCGATCGTCTCGGTCCCCTCCGGCAGGCCGGTCGGCCCGAGCTGCGGCCCGAGCGCCACGATGCTGCCCTCGGCGACCAGGATGCCGCCCTTCGTGTCGAGCCCGGTCGCGGGGTCGAGCAGCCGGGCGTTCAAGATGGCGAGCGGGCGCTGCTGCTGCTTCGGCTGGCGCGGGAAGTTGGCCATGATCAGGCTCCGCCCTCCGGCGCGTTCCCCTGCAGGCTGCGGGTCAGCGCGTCGAGGCAGGCCATGCGCACGGCGACACCCATCTCGACCTGCTCGCGGATGGCGCTGCGGTCGATGTCGTCGGCCACCTCGCTGTCGATCTCGACGCCGCGGTTCATCGGGCCCGGATGCATGATGAGGGCGTCCGGCTTGGCCGCCTTCAGCTTCTCGTAGTCGAGACCGAAGAAGTGGAAGTACTCCCGGATCGACGGCACGAAGCTGCCCTGCATGCGCTCGGTCTGCAGCCGCAGCATCATCACGATGTCGCAGCCCTCGAGCCCCTTGCGCATGTCGGTGAAGACCTCGCAGCCCATCCGGCCGATGGCGGCCGGCAGCAGGGTCGGCGGCGCGATGACCCGGACGCGCGCGCCCATGGTGGTGAGCAGGTGAATGTTGGAGCGCGCGACCCGGCTGTGCAGGATGTCGCCGCATATCGCGACGAGCTGGCCTTCGAGCCGGCCGCGGCGTCGGCGGATGGTGACGGCGTCGAGCAGGGCCTGGGTGGGGTGTTCGTGGCTGCCGTCGCCGGCGTTGATCACGGCGCAGTCGACCTTCTGCGACAGCAGGCTGACCGCGCCGGAATCGGGATGCCGCACCACCAGCACGTCCGGCTGCATGGCGTTGAGCGTCATCGCCGTATCGATCAGCGTCTCGCCCTTCTTGATGGAGGACGCCTGGACCGACATGTTGATGACGTCGGCGCCGAGCCGCTTGCCGGCGAGCTCGAAAGAGGTGCGGGTGCGCGTCGAGCTCTCGAAGAACAGGTTGATGACGGTGCGCCCGCGCAGGAGCGAGCGCTTCTTGTCCGCGCTCCTGTTCTGCGCGACATAGGATTCGGAGAGGTCGAGGAGTCCGGTGATCTCCGGCCGCGACAGCCCGGCGATGCCGAGCAAGTGGCGGTGACGGTAGAGCAGGGAAGCCGGGGACTCGGTCGCGGCGGTCATTAAAGCGGTCTTATAGGCCCGGGCGGATGGCGGCGGCAAGCGG
>DAIMFL010000093.1:0-13060 GCA_036724615.1 Alphaproteobacteria bacterium
ATTCAGCCAAACCGGAATCCCATTCCGATTCAGCTAAGCCATGAAACGCTCTAGGGCGGGACCCCGGCCGGAGGCGAGTCCCCCGGTCGGGGGATCAGGGGAGAGCGCGCCGGGTCTCCCGCACGCCGAGGAGGAGCAGCAGCCCGACGGCGAAGAAGGGCAGGATGGTCGCCATGCCGGCCCGCTGGCTGTCGGTCATGAGCGTCACCCAGCCGAGGAGGAAGGGCCCGAGGAAGGCGGTCGCCCGGCCGGCCAGCGCATAGAGCCCGAAGAACTCCGTCATCAGCTCGCGCGGCGCGAGGCGGGCCATCATCGACCGGCTGGCGGCCTGGGTCGGGCCGAGAAAGGCGCCGATGCCCATGGCGAGCACGTAGAACCAGGTCTTGTCCTCGACGAACAGGATCGCGCTGCCGAACAGGATGAGCGCCAAAAGGGCGATGACGATGGTGGGCTTGGCGCCGATCCAGTCGTCCACCCAGGCGAAGAGGAAGGCGCCGAGCCCGGACGAGATGTTGATGATGACGCCGAACAGCAGCACCTCCTCGAGGCTCATGCCGATCGTCCCGGCGGCGTAGATGCCGCCGAAGGCGAACAGCGTGTTGAGCCCGTCGATGTAGAGCATCTTGGCGATGAGGAAGCGCAGCACGTTGCGGTGCCGCGGCAGGCGCTTCAGCGTGCCGGCGAGGGTGGCGAGGCCGGAGCGGATGGCGGTGGCCATCGGCAGCCCGCCGCGCGGCCGGTCGGGGGTGAGGAAGAACAGCGGCAAGGCGAAGAGCGCGTACCAGAAGGCGACGACGAAGGCGACGGCACGCGCATGCTCCGCCTGCGCCCGGTCCAGGCCGAACGGCGCCGGGTCGGGCTGCACCAGAGCGAGGCTGAGCGCCAGGCAGGCGAGGCCGCCGAAATAACCGAGGCCCCAGCCCCAGCCGGAGACGCGGCCGAGCCGGTCGTCCGGCGCGAGGTCGGGCAGCATGGCGTTGTAGAAGACGAGCGCGAGCTCGAAGCCGAAGCTCGCAATGCCGTAGAGCATCAGCGCGAGCAGGATCGCGGACGGGTCCGGCGTCACGAACCACATGAGCGCGGTCGCCACGATCGAGACGGCGGAGAGGACGCCGATCCACGGCTTGCGCCGGCCGCCCTGGTCGGCGATCGCGCCGAGCACCGGGCTCGCCAGCGCGACGGCGATGCCGACGAGGGCCGTGGCCTGGCCCCAGAGCGCCGTGCCGATCGCGTCCGTCGGCGCAACGGCCGTCGTGAAATAGGCGCTGAACAGGAAGGTCGCGATGACGGTCGGAAAGGCCGAGTTGCCCCAGTCGTAGAGGCACCAGGCGAACACCGCGCGGCGGGAGGCGGGGCCGGTCATCGCGGGCACGCTGCCAGGACTGCGCCGCCGCCACCCCCCTCCCCGACCCTCCCCCGCAAGGGGGGAGGGCAATTGCATCTGGAATTGCGTTTGGTTCGACAGGCGTGTTGGACCAGCATCGTGCGTGCTTCGACAGGCTCAGCATGAGGGGTGTTCTTTGTGCCATGAAGATTGCCCCTCATCCTGAGCCTGTCGAAGGATGAGGGGCGGGCGGGAGATGGGAGCAGGTCGCCCGCATAAAGATCGCGGTTGCGGCACCGTGCGTGACATGGTGCAGGCGTCCTGCCAGCATCGGGCGATCCGATCACCCAATCCGGAGGAGCCCCGTGCTGCTGGTCACCACCGATTCCGTCGAAGGCCGGCGCGTCGTCGATTATCTCGGCATCGTCTCGGGCGATGCGATCGTCGGCGCCAACATGTTCCGCGATTTCTTCGCGCGCATCCGCGACGTGGTCGGCGGGCGGGCGGGCGGCTACGAGAACGCGCTCAAGGGCGCGAAGGAGGCGGCGATCGGCGACATGGTCGAGGCGGCGCGCGCGCTCGGCGCGAACGCGATCATCGGCGTCGACCTCGACTACGAGACGGTCGGGGAATCGATGCTGATGGTCAGCGCGAACGGCACCGCGGTCCGGCTCGGCTAGGGACCCGCCCCTCACCCGCCGATCAGGCTTCTGAGCTGGCGATTGGCCACCGCCAGCATGGCGAGGTCGACGCTTCCCGCCTTCTTGAGCTCGGCGGTGAGCGCCGCGGTCTGCGCCGGGGTCGCGCCGCGCCCGGCGCACCAGGCATCGATCATCCGGGCGGCACCGTCGGGCGCTCCGTCCCCGTCCCCGGCCGCCGCGGCGGCCGGCTCGGCCGTCAGGACGCGGGTCGTCAGATCGCGCTGGTGGCTGTCGAGATCGTCGACGATCGCCGTGACGGCGAGCCGGTCCCAGGGCGTGTCCTGCGGCACCGTCGCCGCGGCGCCGCGCAGCCAGTCGAGATCGAAGCGGTCGCCCACCGCGAAATAGATGCGGCCCACCAGGTCGACCGGCACGCCGATCGCCTGCGACATGCGGACGATGTCGAGAGCGGGCGCCAAAAGCTCGAGGCTGGCGACACGCCGGGCCAGCGCCTCCGGAACGCCGGCCTCGGTCAGCCGCCGCTCGGCGGTTCCGATCGCGGCGCGGTCGTCGTCGCCGATCAGGCTGTCGAGATCCTCCGCCAGCCGGGCGACGCCCGGCGCATAGGCGGCCATGGTGGCGGCGATGTCGAGCGGCGCGATGCCGCTCGACAGGAACCAGGTGGTGCCGCGCTCGGCCAGGCGGTTGATGGCGGTCAGCATCTCCGTCTGGGCGGCGGCCGGCACCTTGGTGTCGAGCGCCTGGATCCCGCTCCACATCTTGCGGAGCTCGAAGACGCCGCGGGTCACCGCATAGGCGCGGGCGATGTCGGGGCCCGCCCGCCCGGTCTTCTCGCGCATCGCATGGACGAAGGTCGGGCCCATGCGGTTCACCAGGCTGTTGGTGACGACCGTCGCGATGATCTCGCGGCGCAGGCGGTGCTCCGCGATCTGCGGCGCGTAGCGCTCGCGCAGCGGCTGCGGGAAGTACTGCAGCAGGTCGTCGACGAGCTGCGGGTCGTCCGGCAGGTCCGAGGGCAGGAGCTCGTCGACCAGCGCGATCTTGGCATAGGCGAGCAGCACCGCGAGTTCGGGACGGGTCAGGCCCTGGCGCCGGCTGCGCCGTTCCGCCAGCTCCTCCTCGTCCGGCAGGAACTCGATCGCGCGCTCGAGCCGCCCGGCGCGCTCCAGGGCGCGCATGAACGCCGCCTGCTGGTCGAGCAGGCCCCAGCCCGCGGCCTCCGCCACCGTGAGCGCCTGTCCCTGCTGGTAGTTGTGGCGCAGCACCAGCTGGGCGACCTCGTCGGTCATGCTCTGCAGCAGCTTGTCGCGCTGCTTCCGGGTCATGTCGCCGTTGGCGACGATGCCGTTCAGCAGGATCTTGATGTTGACCTCGTGGTCCGAGGTGTCGACCCCGGCCGAGTTGTCGAGCGCGTCGGTGTTGATGCGCCCGCCGCGGAGCGCGTATTCGATGCGGCCGCGCTGGGTGACGCCCAGATTGGCGCCCTCGCCCACCACCTTGGCGCGGATGTCGCGGCCGTCCACGCGCAGCGCGTCGTTGTTGCGGTCGCCCACCTCGGCATGGGTCTCGTCCGACGCCTTGACGAAGGTGCCGATGCCGCCGAACCAGAGCAGGTCGGTCTCCGCCTGCAGCAGGACGCGGATCAGCTCGGCGGGCGTCAGGCTGTCGGCGGCGATGCCGAAGCGCGCCTTGATCTCCGGCGTGAGCTTGATCGATTTCGCCTTGCGCTCGAACACGCCGCCGCCCGGCGAGATGAGGGCGGGGTCGTAGTCGATCCAGCTCGACCGCGGCAGGGCGAAGAGCCGCTGCCGCTCCGCGAAGCTCTTCTCCGGGTCGGGATCGGGGTCGACGAAGATGTGCAGGTGGTTGAACGCCGCGACGAGGCGGATGTGGCGCGACAGCAGCATGCCGTTGCCGAACACGTCGCCCGACATGTCGCCGACGCCGACGACGGTGAAGCCTTCGTTCTGGATGTCGCGGCCGAGCTCGCGGAAATGGCGCTTGACCGACTCCCAGGCGCCGCGCGCGGTGATGCCCATCTTCTTGTGGTCGTACCCGGCCGAGCCGCCGGAGGCGAAGGCGTCGTCGAGCCAGAACCCGTATTCGGCGGAGACGGCGTTCGCGGTGTCGGAGAAGGTGGCGGTGCCCTTGTCCGCCGCCACGACGAGATACGGGTCGTCGTCGTCGAGCCGCACCACGTCCCTGGGCGGCGCCACCTCGCCGATCCCGACCGCGTTGTCGGTGAGGTCGAGCAGGCCGCGCATCATGGTCTTGTAGCACTCGACCACCTCGGCCATCAGCGCCTCGCGCCCGCCGGCGGCGGGCAGGCGCTTCACCACGAAGCCGCCTTTGGAGCCGACCGGGACGATGACGGCGTTTTTCACCATCTGCGCCTTCATCGGGCCGAGGACCTCGGTGCGGAAATCCTCGCGCCGGTCGGACCAGCGGATGCCGCCGCGCGCCACCTTGCCGCCGCGCAGATGGATCGCCTCCACGCGCGGGCTGTAGACGAAGATCTCCATCATCGGGCGCGGCGCCGGCAGCTCGTCGATCCGCCGCGAATCGAGCTTGAGCGACAGATAGGGCTTGGCCTTCCCTTCGCCCGCGACCTGGAAGAAGTTGGTCCTGAGCGTCGCCAGGATCAGGTTCAGGTAGCGGCGGAGGATGCGGTCCTCGTCCAGATTGGCGACCGCTTCCAGCGCCGCCTCGATCTCCGCCGCCACGGCGGCGCTGCGCGAGTCCGCGTCGCGGCGGTCGGACGGGTCGAAGCGGGTGCGGAAGAGCTTCACCAGCAACCGCGCGATCGGCGCGTTGCCGGCGAGGGTCTGCTCCATATAGGCCTGGCTGAACGGGATGCCGGCCTGGCGCAGATACTTGCAGCAGGCGCGCAGCATCGTGATCTCGCGCCAGCTCAACCCCGCGCGGAGCACCAGGCGGTTGAAGCCGTCGTCCTCCATCTCGCCGGACCAGACCCGGGCGAAGGCCTCGTGGAACAGCTCGCGCACCTGGCCGAGATCGACCTCGCTGCCGTCCGGCGTCACCATGCCGAAATCGTGGATCCACAGCGGCCGGTCGCGGCCGTCGGGGGCAACCGTGTGCGGCAGCTCGCCGATCACCTTGAGCCCCATATGCTCCAGCATCGGCAGCACGTCGGAGAGCGGGATCTCGTCGCCGGTGTTGTAGAGCTTGAGCCGGAGCTCGTGCCCCGCCGCTTCGGCCGGACGATAGAGATTCATCTCGATGGTGCCGCTCTGCAGCGCCGCCTCGAGCCGTCCGATGTCGAACACCGCCGCGTGGGCGGAGAACCGTTCGCGATAGGTGGAGGAGAACGCGTCCTTGTAGCGCCTGAGGGCGGAAAGGCCCTGCGCCTCGCCCAGCGTGTCGAGCAGCGCGTCCTGCAGGCGGTCGGTCCAGGAGCGGCCGGCTTCGACCAGCCTTTCCTCGAGCTCGGCGAGATCGACCTCGGGGATCGCCCCCGGCGTGGTCGCGACGATGACGTGCAGCCGGCCGAGCGGCGCGTCGGTCATGTGCGTGTAGAAGGCGGTGACCTGGCCCTTCCACGCCCGCTCCAGGATCGACTGGATGCGCTGCCGGAGCTCCGTCGTGTAGCGGTCGCGCGGGATGTAGACCATGCAGGAGACGAAGCGTTCGAACGGATCGCGCCGCACGAACAGCGCGATGCGCTGCCGCTCCTGCAGATGCAGCACGCCCATCGCGGTCTCGAACAGCTCGGCGTCCGAGATCTGCAGCAGCTCGTCGCGCGGATAGGTCTCCAGGATGTGCTGCAGCGCCTTGCCGTCGTGGCTCCCCGGATCGAAGCCGGCGCGCTTCAGGCAGGTCTCGACCTTGCGCCGGAGCAGCGGGATGTCGCGCGGGCTGCGGCTGTAGGCGACCGAGGTGAGCAGGCCGACGAACAGCCGCTCGCCGACGATCCGGCCGTTCTCGTCGAACCGGCGCACGCCGATCGTGTCCATCGGCACGGCGCGGTGCACCGTCGCGCGGTGGTTCGACTTGGTGATGATGAAGAGCCGCGACTGGCGCAGGAAATGCCGCACTTCCGGCGGCAGCTTCTCGAAATTGCGCAGGCCGTCGAAGACCGAGGCGTTCTCGTCGCGCAATATGCCGAGCCCGCTGCCCGGGCGGATGACGAGGCGCGCGGCGGCCGCGCCGCCGTCATCGGCCTCGATGTCGCCCTCGAAGTCGTATTCGCGGTAGCCGAGAAAGGTGTAGTGGTCGTCGGCGATCCAGCGCAGGAAGGCGCGCGCCTCCTCGAGCTCGTCGGCGGGAAGCGGCGGCGGCACGCGATCGAGCTCGGCCAGCGTTTCCCCGACCTTCGCCACCATCGCCTTCCAGTCGCCGACCGCGGCCCGGACGTCGCCGAGGACGCGCTCGATCTCATCGCGGATCGCCTCAAGCCGCTCGGGCGAGCTCTGCTCGCTGAGCCGCACCTGCATGAAGGATTCGCTGAGCTGCGCGCTCTTGCCGCCGGTCTCGACGCGCCGGCCGGCGGCGTCGCGCTCCAGCTTCAGGACCGGATGGATCACCAGATAGACGGTGAGATCCATGCCGTTGAGGGCGGCCGTGACCGAATCGACCAGGAACGGCATGTCGTCGTTGACGATCTCGAGCACGGTGTGGCTGCTGCGCCAGCCGTTCTCCGCGGTCGTCGGGTTGTAGACCCTGACCTTGGTGCTGCCCGGCTTGCGCTGGGCGCCGAAGCTCCACAGGGAGAGCGCCGCGCCGAACAGGTCGTCCGGCGATTCCTCCCGGATGTCGTCGGGCGGCACGTTGGCGTAGAAGGCACGCAGGAATCGCGTGACCTCGGCGACGCGATCCCGGTCGAGTCGCTTTTCCGCCAGCCCGACGACCTGTCCGACGAGCTCTTCCTTGTGCTGCTCACTGCGCGACGTCATGTCCCGATTTCCGCTGAGGGCGGCCATCCGCCGCCGATGCCCGGAGTCGCCCCGAACCTAGCCCATTCCGGCGGCAACGCCAAACTTCACCCCATCACCGATAAAGCGCTTCTTAACGGGCGGTCTGTCAGAATTTTTCGCAACGAGCGGGAGCGTCACGGACGATCGCCATGCTGATGATGAACGAGGTTCGGGCCGAGCTGTTCCTGCGGCGCCTGCCGCAGCAGGTGCGCGCCAGCCTGACCTCGGAGCAGGAGGCGGCGCTGAAGGCGGCGGCGGGCGCGCGGGCCGCCGATTCGCACCCGGTCGATCTGCGGTTCAGCCTGCCCACGCCCTGGGGCCGCTATTACCTCGCCCTGTTCGGCGGGCGCGACCGGCGCAGCCGGGCGCGGCGCCAGGCGGACCGGCGGCATCGGCCGCTGCTCACCGCAAGCAACGCGCTGTTCGCCTCCGGGGTCCTGGGCGGCATCTGCGTGCTGATCCTGCTCGGGCTTCTCTTTGCGGGCGCGGTGCTCGAGCTCTGAACCGTCAGCCGCGCCCGCGCCCGAGCAGCAGCCGGGCGAAGACCGCGATCGGCAGCAAAGTGAACAGGGCGGCGAACACCACGTCGCTCAGGAAATGCGCGCCCTGCAGCACCCTGAGCGCCGCCATGGCGACGCCGAGCAGCAGCGCACCGGCGAGCCCCGCCTTGCGCCAGCGCGCCGGCAGCAGCAGCGCCACCGCCACATAGGCGAAGGCGATCGCCACGTCGCCCGAGACGAAGGAGCAGTTGGACGGGCACTGGTCGGCCGGCAGCAAGGCGGGGGTGAAGACCGCGCTGCCGCCGAAATCCGCGACGTCGTTGGGCCGCGCCCGGCCCCAATGGGTTTTCAGCAGCACGT
Organism: Alphaproteobacteria bacterium; assembly: GCA_036724615.1. GTDB lineage: Bacteria > Pseudomonadota > Alphaproteobacteria > Dongiales > Dongiaceae > DAIMFL01. The sequence continues at coordinate 7,781 of DAIMFL010000093.1, forward strand.
TGACGATGAGCCCGGGCCCCACGGAAAAGCTCAGGACCAGGAACGCCACGCGGCGCAGGTCGAGGCCGAGCACCGGGCGTCGGCGCAACAGCACCGCGAGGCCGATCAGCAGGATCGCCGCGACGGTGACCCCGACGATCCACGGCAAGGCGCCGTTGATGGCGCGGGCGATTCCCTGGTCGCTCAGCAGGAACCGGCGGCCGCCGAGCGACACCGCCTGCGACACGGCGAGATCGATCGAGGGAAACCAGAGGAAGAGCGCCGCGGCGGCGAGACTCGCGGCAGCGAGCGCCAGGATCGGCCGCCGCGTGTCGAGGCTGTCGGCGCCGGCGCGCATGGGGTCAATAGCCGCGGAAGCCGCTGAGCTCGTAGAGCCAGAGGCGGCGGACGAGCCCGGCGCCGAGCGGCTGCTCCACCGCCTCCAGCAGGCGCCATTCGTCGAACCGGTCGAGAATGCCCATGGGCTCCGGCCGCTCCGAGGCCAGCACGAAGCGCGTCGCGCCGGCGGCCGCGGCGGTCTCCACCGTGGCGCCGATCAGCTCGAAATGATCCTCGATGTCGCCGTCGCCGTTCCACTTCGCATAGCCGCCGGGCGGCAGCCCGGCGTAATAGGCGAGGACCCATAGGAGCTGGCGGTATTCCGAGGCGAGAACGCTGCCGGGCTCGGCGGCGAGCGCCGCCGCAACGCGCAGGCCCAGCGCGTCCCAGCCCTGCAGCCGCGCGGCGACGGGCTTCGCCCCGAGCCCCGGCAGGACGACCGCCGGCACCCAGGCCAGGGCGAGATGAAGCGCGGCCGCCGCCGCGAGATGAAGACCGAACGACGCGGCGAGAAGGCGCAGACGCCCGCCCGCGACCAGCAGCCGGACGGCGATCACCGTGCCGGCCACATAGGCGGTGGCGGCCCAGTTGGCGTTGGCGCGGGAGATCAGCGCCTGCACGAGGAGGAGGCCGATCACCGGATAGCAGAAGGCGCCGAGCGCGAGGCTGGCTTCGCGCGACGGGCCGTCCGCCGCCGGCCGGCGCGCCTGCCGCCACCAGGCGGGCAGCGCCGCCATCAGTACGACGAACAGCACCGGGCCGGACACGCCGAACTGCCCGCCGAGAAATTCCAGCATGCGGATCGGGTGGAGCAGCCCGCCGTCGAGATTCGCGTTCTCCGCCGTGTGACGGAAGGTGATGAACCCGTCGGCCGCGTTCCAGGCGATGTTCGGCGCGAGGAGCGCAAGCCCGATCGCGAGGAAGGCGAGCAGAGCCGGCATGCGCCGGCGGGCGATGCGGCGCGCCTCGGCCGAGAGGGCGAGATGCACCGCCGCGCCAACGAGGACATAGGCCATGGCGTATTTGCTGAGCAGGCCGAGCCCGAGCGCCAGCCCGCCGAGCACGGCCCAGCCCGCGCCGCCGCCCTGCATCAGCCGGATCCAGGCAAGCAAAGCGACCGACCAGAAGAACAGCAGCGGCACGTCGGTCGTCATCAGGAGGGCGGACAGCGACACGCCGGGCAGGGTCGCGTAGCCGAGGGCGGACCAGAGCGCCACGCGGCGGCGGTCGCGCGGGGCCGCGGCGGCGGCGCCGATCGCGCCGACGACGAAGGCGGTCGCCGCGTGGATCACCGGGCTCGGCCAGCGGATGCAGGCCTCGCCATCGCCGCAGAGGGCGGTGCCGCCGGCGATGAGCCAGGCGATCAGCGGCGGCTTCGAGAAATAGCCCCAGGCGGGGTCCCGGGACCAGAACCAGTACTGCGCCTCCTCGAAATCGAGGTCGAGATCCGCCCAGGCAATGAAGGCGAGGCGCACAGCGGTGACCAGGCCCAGAGCGAGCAGCGCCGGGGCGAGCCAGCCCGACCTGACGCCGATCCCCTCCCCGCTCGCCGCCGCGCCGATCATCCCGCCTGTTTGCGCGAGGCCGCGCGCCGCTGTCAAGCCGACCGCCGCTCAGGCCATGGCGCGCAGCTCCGTATCGGCCGCGCCTGCCGCCGGGGCGGCATTGCCGAGCGCGAGCGCCGCGCGGATGACGGGCAGGCCGATATCGGCCGCCGCGGTCATCACCGATTCCGGATGGAACTGCACCGCCGCGATCGGAAGGGTTCGGTGCTCCAGCGCCATGACCACGCCGTCCTCGCTCTCCGCCGTGGCGACGAGCGCGGGCGGCAGCGTCGCGCGGCGGGCGTGGAGCGAATGGTAGCGCCCGACGGTGAAGCGGCGCGGCAGCCCGGCCAGGAGGCGCCCGCCCGTCACGGTGACCGTCGAGGGCTTGCCGTGCACGGGCGCGGCGAGCAGGTCGAGCGTGCCGCCGAAATGTTCGACGATGCCCTGCAGCCCGAGGCAGACCCCGAACACCGGGAGCCGGCGCGGGACGAGGCGGCCGAGCAGCGCGCCGATCGCGAAATCGGCCGGCCGGCCCGGACCGGGCGACAGCACGACGAGATCCGGCCGCATCTCGTCCAGCGCGGCGGAGGCGAGGTCGTGGCGCAGGGTCACGACCTCGGCGCCCGCCTGGCGGAAATAGCCGGCGAGCGTATGGACGAAGGAATCCGCGTGATCGACGACGAGCACGCGCCTTCCTGGCTTCGCCGCGATGTGCGGCTGGGCGCGCGGCGCCGCGCGGTCCGCATCCTGCGGCGCGATCACGGCAACGAGCGCCGACGCCTTCAGCCGGCATTCGGCGTCCTCCGCTTCGGGATCGCTGTCGTGGAGCAGCGTCGCGCCGGCGCGGATCTCCGCCACGCCGTCCTTCATGCGGATGGTGCGCAGCGTGAGCCCGGTGTTCATGTTGCCGTCGAAGGTGGCGCGGCCGATCGCGCCGCCGTACCAGCGGCGCGCCGACAGCTCGTGATCCTCGATGAAGCGGATCGCGGCAGGCTTCGGCGCGCCGGTCACCGTCACCGCCCAGGCGTGGCTCAGGAATCCGTCGAGCGCGTCGAAGCCGTCGGCCAGCCGGCCCACCACGTGGTCGACCGTGTGGATGAGCCGGGAATAGATCTCCACCTGGCGCCGGCCGATCACCTCCACCGTGCCCGGCACGCAGACCCGCGACTTGTCGTTGCGGTCGACGTCGGTGCACATGGTGAGCTCGCTCTCGTCCTTCGCCGAGTTGAGCAGCGCGCGGATCCGCGCCGCATCCTCGATCGCGTCGCGGCCGCGCGCGATGGTGCCGCTGATCGGGCAGGTCTCGATCCGCCGCCCCTCCACGCGCACGAACATCTCGGGCGAGGCCGCGACCAGGAACTCCCCCTCGCCCAGATTGATGAGCGCGCCATAGGGCGCCGGATTGGCCGTGCGCAGCCGGCGGAACACGGTCGCCGGCGTATCGGCGCAGCCGGCGCGGAAGGTCTGGCTCAGCACCGCCTCGAACAGGTCGCCCTCCTTGCAGGCCGCGCGCACCCGCTCGACCGCAGCCGCATAGGCGCCCGGCGCGTGGTCGCCGGCGAGCGGCGGCGCCGACCCAGCCGGCGACCACGGATCCTCCGCCGTCGCACGCGGCAGCCCGTCGGTCCGTCCCGCCGCCGTCTCGAACTCGTAGCGGTGGCAGGCCGCCTGCTGCCGCAGATGGTCGACCACCAGGATCTCGTCCGGCAGATAGAGCACCAGGTCGCGCTGGTCCGCCGCGCGCGAAAGGGAGAGCGGCATCGGCTCGAACTGGAAGACGAGGTCGTAGCCGAACGCGCCGTAGAGCCCGAGATGCGGATCTTCGGGGCTGGCGAACAGCCGGCCCAGCCCGCGCAGCACGGAGAACAATGACGACTGGCGGCTGCGCGCCTCCTCCGCGAAGCGGGCTTCAGCCGCGTGCACGCGCCCCTCGATGCGGGACGGCTGCACAGAGAGGGCGGCGACCGCAGGCAGCTCCCCGAGCGTCCGGGCGATCGCCGGCAGCAGGACGCGGCCGCGCGCATTGAGCGCCTCGACCGCGAAATCGCGGCCGCGCCCGGTCAGCACGAGCGGCGGATCGACGAAGCCGATATCGAAACGGGTGTAGCGGCCGGGAAACTCGAAACCCGACGACAGCAGCACGCCGCGCCGCCGGTCGAGCGCGTCGATCAGCCCGTCGGTGCCGGAGGGCGCGTAATCCTGCGGGGCGACGGCGCGGCGGATGCGGATGCCGCCTTCGGACAGGTAGCTGGCGAACTGCATGGGACTCCCCTCGGCTGGCGGCCGCCGCGGGAGGTCCGATCAGGTCCGATTTCGAGGGAGAGAAAGTCTCGCGAAATTCGAAAGCCGCCCGGAAGCTTCCGCGGCGGCCTGTGGTGATTGCAATGGAAGACGCGTGGCCGCCCGGTTCAGACGGGCCGCCACCAACGGGACTGCAGGGTCACGTGCGAGACCATGGCGCGAAGGTTAGCGGGACGCGCGGCCGAGAACAAGCCTCATGCACCGCGCCTGCAGCCCGGGTCCCCTCCCCCCCTTGTGGGGCATGATCGGGGTGGGGCGGCAACTCGGCGTTTCCGATAGCTCACGCCAGGCTCTTGCGCAGCGCCACGGCCGTCGCCGCGTCCGCCGGGAAGAACGTTTCCAGCGCCAGCTCCGACAGGGTGATGTCGACGGGCGTGCCGAACACGGTCGTCGTGCTGAACAGGTTGAGCAGGTCTGCGCCGGCGCGCAGCCGCAGCGGCACTACGACGCCCGCGAAGTCCTGCGCCTCGCGATCCTCCTCCCCGTCCGGCGCCTCGTAGCCCTTGAGCTCCGCCAGAAGCGCTGCGAGCTTCGCGTCGGCCGTGGCGTCGATCTGCTGGCGCAGCCGCGCCAGGAGATGGGCGCGCCATTGCGCCAGGTTGGCGATGCGCGGCGCGAGCCCGTCCGGATGCAGGCTCAGTCGCAGCACGTTGACCGGCGGCGCGAGGAGGCCGGGCGCCACCCCGGTGAGGAGCGGCGCCACCGCTCCGTTCGCCGCGACCAGGCTCCAGTGCCGGTCGACCGCGAGCGCCGGATAGGGCTCGTGCCCCTTCAGCACCAGCTCCACCGCCCGTCGTGCCGGGGCGAGCGCCGGGTCGGCGAGCGGGCGCTGCGGATAGACCGGGGCGAAGCCGGCGGCGTGGAGCAGCGCGTTGCGCTCCCGCAGCGGGATGTCGAGCTGCTCGGCCAGGCGCAGGATCATCTCGCGGCTCGGCGCCGATCGCCCGGTCTCCAGGAAGCTGAGATGCCGGTCGAGATATCGGCCTCGAGCGCCAGGTCCATCTGGCTCATGCGCCGGCGCTGCCGCCATTCGCGCAACAGCTCGCCGACCGGGCGGGTGGTGCCGTTCATGGCTGCGGAGCATAGCCCGGCAGGACCGGCCGCTCCATGACCG
>DAIMFL010000094.1:0-3490 GCA_036724615.1 Alphaproteobacteria bacterium
AGGCCGCTCGTCATGGCGGTCACCTCGACCTCGTGGCCGCGGGCGGCGAGCGCCTCGGCGAGCGCCGCCGCGGCCGTTCCCTCCTCCAGCCGCGTCGCGCCGTTCCGGTTCAGCGCGTTCGGCAGGTCGACCGCCGTCTGCGGGTCGAGCCGCCAGTCGAGCAGGGCGACGAGCGACTTGGCGACATAGCCGATGATCGATGAACCGCCGGGCGAGCCCACCGCGGCCACCAGTTCGCCGTCCTCGCCGAACACCAGGGTCGGCGACATGGAGCTTCTCGGCCGCTTCCCCGGCTCGGCGCGGTTGGCGACGGGCAGCCCGTCCGTCTCCGGCTCGAAGGCGAAGTCGGTGAGCTGGTTGTTGAGCAGGAAGCCGCGCACCATCAGCCGGGCGCCGAACGCGTCCTCGACGCTGGTGGTGAAGGAGACGGCGTTGCCTTCGGCGTCGACGATGCTCATGTGGCTGGTCGACGGCGGATGGAGCTGCAGGGCGGGCAGGCCGGCCGCCTCGGCCGGCAGCGCGCCGGGCGCGGCCTCGCCCATGTCCGTCTCCGGGTCGATCAGCGCGGCCCGCGACTGCAGATAGCCACGGTCGAGCAGGGCGTCGATCGGCACGTCGACGAAGGCGTCGTCGGCGACGTAGCGGCCGCGATCGGCGAAGGCGAGCCGTCCCGCCTGGCTCAGCAGATGCACCGCATCGGCCGACATGGGCTCCATCGCCGCCAGATCGAACGGCTCCAGCACGCCCAGCATCTGCAGCACCGCGATGCCGCCGGAGGAGGGCGGCGGCGCGCCGCAGACGCGCCAGACGCGATAGGGCCGGCACAGGGCGGGGCGGCTGTTCGCCGGATAGGCGGCGAGATCGCCTTCGGTCAGGCGGCCGGGCCGGCGCGGATCGTTCTGCACGGCGAACACGATGTCGCGGGCGACGGGCCCGCGATAGAAGGCGTCCGCGCCGCCCGCCGCGATCACGCGCAGCGTGTCGGCGAGCGCCGGGTTCTTCAGCACGTGCCCGGGCGGCCAGGCGGCGCCGTCGGCATCGTAGAAATAGGCCGCCGCGGCCGGATCGGTCTTCAGATGCGCGTCGCCGGCGAGCTGGCCGTGCAGCCGCGGGGAGACGGCGAAGCCCTGCTCCGCCACCCGGATCGCCGGCTGGAAGAGATCGGCCCAGGGCAGGCGGCCATGCGCGCGATGGACGGCTTCGAGCATGCGCAGGACGCCCGGCGCGCCGACGGAGAGCCCGCCGACGACCGCGTCGTAGAAGTCGAGCGGCGCACCGCCCGCGTCGAGGAACATGTCGGGCGTGGCGGCGGCGGGCGCGGTCTCGCGGCCCTCATAGGCCGTCACCTCGCCGCTCGCCGCCTCGTAATGGAGCAGAAAGCCGCCGCCGCCGATGCCGGAGGATTGCGGCTCGACCAGGGTCAGCATCATCTGGGTTGCGATCGCCGCGTCGATTGCGCTGCCGCCGGCGCGCAGCATCTCGAGGCCGGCCGCGGCCGCCAGCGGGTTGGCCGCGACGACCATCTGGCGCTCCGCCGTGGCCGCACGACCCGGGGCGGCGCGCTCCGCCCCGGTGCAGGCGGCGAGAAGCATCGACAGGATCGCGAGCAGGCCGACCGGATTGCGCCACCGACGCATCGTCGTGCTCCTAGGAACGACTGCCCTGGCCGATGGTCGCAGGAGATCCGGCCGCGCCGCAAGGGACGGGCTCTCATCCGCATGTTGTGCAGTGCACAATTCAGGCGTAACCTACCCGCAACGGGCCAGCGGCCGGCCAGGGAGGATCGCCTTGAGTACCGAGCCACGGAAGAAGCGGACCACCGTATCGGACATTCGCGCGCGCAAGGGCGGCGAGCCGATCGTCTGCCTCACCGCCTATTCGACGCCGGTCGCGGAGCAGCTCGACCCGATCGTCGACCTGATCCTGGTGGGCGACTCCCTCGGCATGGTGCTCTACGGCTTCGAGAGCACCCTGCCGGTCACGCTCGACATGATGATCGCGCACGGCGCGGCCGTGCATCGCGGCTGCAGGCAGGCCTGTCTCGTCGTCGACCTGCCGTTCGGCAGCTATCAGGAATCGCCCGCCGTCGCCTTCCGCGCGGCGGCACGGGTGATGGCGGAGACCGGCTGCTCCGCGGTGAAGCTCGAAGGCGGGCAGGAGATGGCGGAGACCATCGCCTTCCTCACCGCGCGCGGGGTGCCGGTGATGGGCCATGTGGGGCTGATGCCGCAGTCGGTGAACGCCGGCGGCTATCGCGCCCGCGGGCAGGACCGCAAGCAGGCCGAGCAGATCAAGGCGGACGCCGCGGCGGTGGCCGAGGCCGGCGCGTTCTCTATCGTGCTCGAGGGCGTGGTCGAGACCCTGGCGCGCGAGATCACCGCGCAATGCCCCGTGCCCACCATCGGCATCGGCGCGTCGCCGGCCTGCGACGGGCAGGTGCTGGTGACCGACGACCTCGTCGGACTGTTCTCCAGCTTCAAGCCGAAATTCGTGAAGCGCTATGCCGAGGTCGGCGCGGAGATCGAGCGGGCCGCCGCGGCCTTCGCCGAGGACGTGCGCGCCCGGCGCTTCCCGGCGCCCGAGCACACCTTTCCGGCGCGCATCGCCAAGGCCTGAGGCGGAATTCATGGCCGCGCGGCTGGCGCCCGTCCTCCGGCGCGTGGCGGACCTGCGCGCCGCCGTCGCGGACTGGCGCCGGGCCGGCCACCGCATCGGCCTCATCCCCACCATGGGCGCGCTCCACGAGGGGCATCTGGCGCTGGTGCGTCGTGCGCGGGCGGAGACCGCGCGCGTCGTCGGCACGCTGTTCGTGAACCCCACCCAGTTCGCGCCGCACGAGGACCTGGCCGCCTATCCGCGCGACGAGGCGCGCGATCTCGCGCTGTTCGCCGAGGCCGGCGCCGATCTGGTCCTCGCGCCCACGGTCGAGGAGATGTATCCGCCGGGCTTCGCCACGACGGTTACCGTGGCCGGGCTGACCGAGCATCTCTGCGGGCCGCATCGGCCGGGGCATTTCGCCGGCGTCGCGACGGTGGTCGCCAAGCTGCTCAACCAGGCGCAGGCCGACGCCGGCTATTTCGGCGAGAAGGACTGGCAGCAGCTGCAGGTGATCCGCCGCATGGCGGCCGATCTCGACATCCCGACGGCGATCGTCGGCGTGCCGACGGTGCGCGATGCCGACGGGCTCGCCTTGTCGTCGCGCAACCGCTACATGAGCGCGGCGGAGCGGGAACGGGCGCTCGCCCTGCCGCGCGGCCTCGCCGCGCTCGCCGGCCGGGTGGCGGACGGGCGGCCTGTCGCGCCGGAGACCGCGGCGCTGCGCGAGCGGCTCTGCGTCGCCGGCTTCGACAAGGTCGACTATGTCGAGGTCGCCGATGCCGAGACCCTGCAGCCGCTGGAAAAGGTCGAGTATCCGCGGTCGGCACGCGTCTTCGCCGCCGCCTGGATGGGGCGCACGCGGCTCATCGACAACATGCCGGTGGCGTGACGG
>DAIMFL010000094.1:3500-5016 GCA_036724615.1 Alphaproteobacteria bacterium
ATGGGAAACTCCTCGTCCTGAGCCTCCTCATCCCGAGCCTGTCGAGGGACGAAGGACGAGGGTGCACAGGCGCTCGTGCGAATCGCGGCCTCGCCTTTCGACGAGCTCAGGATGAGGCCGCTCATGGGAAAGTCCTCGTCCTGAGCCCGTCGAAGGACGAGGTCCGCGCCGCCGCCTATCTCCCCTGGCTATCTCCCCTGGCGCCGCGCGATCGGCTGGGCGAATTGCGGCTCGATGTCCCAGGGGAACAGGATCCAGGTGTCCTGGCTCACCTCGGTGATGAAGGTGTCGACCAGCGGCCGCCCGGCGGGCTTGGCGTACACGGTGGCGAAATGCGCCTTGGGCAGCAGCTCGCGCACCAGGCGGGCGGTCTTTCCGGTGTCGACCAGGTCGTCGACGATGAGCCAGCCCGTGCCGTCCCCCGGCACGCTTTTCAGCACGGTGAGCTTGCCCTGCTTCTGCTCCTCGCCGAGCCCGCCCGTGCTCTCCACCCCGTAGCTCGCGATGCAGAGCGTGTCGATGAGCCGCAGGTCGAGCTCGCGGGCCACGATCGCCGCGGGGACCAGCCCGCCCCGGGTCACGGCCACGATGCCGGTCCAGGGGCCCTGCTCGACCAGCCGCCAGGCCAGCGCCTTGGCATAGCGGTGCAGCTCGTCCCAGGAGACGGGAAAGGTCTTCGCCATGGAACTGGTGGTTTCGCTGGGCAAGACACGGGCTCCGGCTCGATGGATGTCGGCGGGAGACTTAGCCCAGCGGACGGGCCGCCGACAATGCCGCTTCTGCCGCACCCGAACGGGAACCGGCGCCGCGGGCGGTGGCCCGGGCGCCGGTTCGAGCTCCGACGGGATGCGAGCGGGGCCGTCAGCGCACGTAGAGATGCACCTCGCTGCTCTGGGCGGCGGGGCTGGTGGTGGCGGCGAGGCTCACCCGGTCGGCCGGAAGGCCCATATTGGTGAGGGTCCGGAGTACCGTCTCCGCGTTGCGGCGCGCGTTGTTGCTGTTGAGCGCGACCTCGGCGGGGGTGCCGCCGGCCGGCGCCACGGCGACCAGGTCGAAGGCGGCGCTGGGGCGGCGCTCCAGCGCCCGGCTCACCGCCTCGTAGAGCGCCTGCTCATACTGCACGTTCGGGCGGTCGAAGCGGATCACCACCAGCGGGCGGCCGGTGGCCAGCCCGCTGCCCGGCGCCGAGCTCGGCGCGGCGGCGACCGGCCCGGCATAGGCGCGGTTGCCGAGGCTGGTGCCGTAGATCTCGCCGTTGCTGATGGCGAGCGCCAGGGTGGTGAGATTGCTGCGCTCGGTCGACAGGTAGTTGGTCTGGCGCGCCACGTCCTCGGTCAGCTCCGACAGGAGCCGGTCGATCAGCACCGTGGTGCGGTTCACCTCGTCCTCGAGGATGGCGAGCTGGCGATGGTCCTCGTCGACCGCGCCCGAGATCCCGAAGGAGGCGCGGGTGGCTTCGAGGAGATAGGCCGAGAGCGCGGCGTTCCCCGCCACCTGGTTCGCCAGGGAGTTCATC
>DAIMFL010000094.1:5185-12983 GCA_036724615.1 Alphaproteobacteria bacterium
GGCGCTGATCGCCGCCACGGTGGAGTGATAGACGTTGGCGTTCTGCACGGCGCGCGCCCGCAGGTCCTGCAGCTGCGCGCTCTGGGCCGCGACCGAGCTCTGCAGCTGCTGCAGGTCGCTCCGGAGCTCCTGCACCTTCTGGCCGACGAAGGTGCCGGTGGGCGCCCCCGGGGTGACGCCGACCGGCTGGAAGCTGCTGGTGCCGAAGCTCGGACCTGCCCCTTCCGCCGCCTGGGCGGTCTGCACCTCTGTGCCGGAACCGGCGTTGCCGCCGCCCAGCGACGGGAACAGCGCCTCATCCGTGAACGAGCAGCCGCCAAGCAGGAACGCCGCAGCGCCCACCGCAGCCGAGAATCGATTCAAGCCCATGCGACGTCTGAAACCTGCTTGTTCTCGTGAGAAGCGCAGCCGCAGCCCCATGCGGATCAGTCTCCCGTCCGGGATGTCTCGCGCCGCGGCCGTGTTCGCCGGATGCCCCCTAAGCCGCGAAAAATACTACTCAAGCCCCCGAGTCGCCACAAGCAGCTTTTCCCCCGCCCGCCGTGGAGAATCAAGCATCTGCGGCCGCTTGCCGCGACCGCCCGTGAGGCGGTGCGACGCTTGCCTTGGGCGGTCGCTTTGTGTAGTGTCCGCGGCCTCTATTCTCGGCCGTGCGCCACGACCGCCCGGCCCGTTCAGCGCGCCCGTAGCTCAACTGGATAGAGCATCTGACTACGGATCAGAAGGCTAGGGGTTCGAATCCTCTCGGGCGCGCCAGATTCCCACCGTCTCAGAACAAAGGCGGGCACTGAAGCTCTCTGCCAGCCAGAGTGCTGCGGCTCCCCTGTTTCGGGGCAGCCCGTCCATCCCCAGGATGATGCAACTTCCTGACGGTCGTCGCGAAGGCTGCCTCCCGGCTCGGAGCAGGCGTCCGGTCGCGAAGTTGAGACGGCCGAGCTGTGCCGGCAAGCCCACGCCGGACCCCCTTCGTGTGGTCATCTCCTTCTCTCGGCTCCGGTGAGCCGAGGGCCGCGGGTGCTCTCGATCGGGGCGCGAGGCCGGTCGAAATCCTGCCTGGTGAGCAGGATGTCGGCGAGCGTGTAGCGGTCGAGCGTGGCGACGAAGGATCCGAGCGCCTCGTTCAGCACCTGCGGGATGCGGCAGCAATCGGTCACGATGCACTGGTTGCCGGTGGCGAAGCATTCGACCAGGGCGAAGTCCGGCTCGGTTGCCCGAACGATCGCCCCGAGATTTATGTCTTCCGGCCGCTTCGCCAAGGTGAAGCCGCCGGAGCGTCCGCGCACGCCCCTGATGTAGCCTGTCCGTGTCAGGACGTTGACCACCTTCATGAGATGCGCGCGGGAGATGTTGTAGGTCTTCGCCGTCTCCTCGATGGTGATGAGGCGGTCGCCCGCGGCCGCCGCGTACATCAGTACCCGCAGGGCGTAGTCCGTGAATGTGGTCAGGCGCATGGGATCACCCGATGGTGGGTCCGCCGCGCCGTGCCGGTCCCAGGCGGCGGCTGCACGGGTCGTCCGATCAACCGGCGAAGTTCGTGCGTCCGTGTCATAATTGATCGGTTGTATTTGCATCTTTGCATTCTGTCCAACCGGAACGCAGCGCCCGCCTGCCGCATCATCCAGTCCCCGCGCGTCGGGCCTTAAAAGATATATTGACAGTGCATCTTTTGGAGAGAAGACTGTGTCCGACGGCCCGTGCGCGAGCACGCGCAGCGCCGCCATCGACATCACCGCGCGGTCGGCGGTTCGGGTCGCAGCCGCCGCCCAGCCCGTCCAGCCATGCGACCGGAGGAGCCTGTAAATGACGAGTGCCACAGAGGGATCGGCCGTCAATGTCGTCGACGTGCGCAGCCTCGTGCCGGCGGAGCGGCACCGGAAGATATTCGAGCTCGTCGACGAGCTTGCGCCGGGCGCTTCCTTCGTTCTGGTGAACGATCACGATCCGAAGCCGCTCTACTACCAGATCGAGGCCGAATACCCGAAGCAGTTCTCCTGGACCTACCTGGAGCGCGGGCCCGACGCGTGGCGCGTCGAGATCGGCAAGCTCGCGGCGGCAGCTTAGGTCCTTTCCCGTAGCGGCTCGTGCCGGGCCAGTGCGCCCGGCACGGGCGCGGCGCGACGCTGCCATGACCGGAACCTCGCTTTCCCGCTGGACAATGTCCTTCTTCGCCGCGGCCCTCGTCGCCCTCGTCGCGGCGGAGCTGCTGATGGCGGCCGGCTTCGGATTTCCGAACGCCGGCATCCGGGCGCCCGACACGCTCGTCCTCGTTCACCTGGTGGCGATCGGCTGGCTGAGCCTGCTGATGTGCGGCGCCCTGTTCCAGTTCGTCCCCGTGCTGGTCGCCCGCCCGCTCTACAGCAACAGCCTGCCTTTGCCGGCGCTGCTCTGCCTGGTGAGCGGGCTCCTGGCGCTGATCCTGGGCTTCCTGCAGCTCGGCGGCCGCATCGATTCGGCGGCGCCCTTCCTCGCCGCCGCCGGGGCATTGCTGGCGGCAGGCTTCGCCCTGGTGCTCTGGACTCTCGGCCGCACCTTGTGGCCGGGATCGCTGCCCCTGCCGGCGCGCTTCGTCGTCGTCGGGCTCCTGAGCCTGGCGGCGACGGTGGGCTACGGCGTCGTCTTCGCGCTCGTGCTCGGCGGCTCGGTGGCGGACGAGACCTTCGTCGCCTTCGCCGCCTCGGGCTTGCCGATCCACGCGATCGCCGGGCTGGGCGGCTGGCTCACCTTCACCGCCATCGGTGTCAGCTATCGCCTGCTGGCCATGTTCATGCTGGCGCCGGAGCTGAACGGCCGGCGGACCCGGGCGGCCCTCTATCTGGGCGCCGGCGCGCTCGCGGTCGCCGTGCTGGGCGGCGGCGTGGCGATCCGGCTCGGCGTCGGCCTTCACCAGGTTCTCTGCCTGGCCGGCCTGCTCGGACTGGCCGCCACCGCTCTCTATGGCGCGGACATCGTCCAGCTCTACCGGGCGCGCAAGCGGCGCAACATCGAGCTCAACAGCCGCATGGCCGGCTTCGCGCTCGCCTCGCTCGCCGCGTCCGCTGTCCTCATGGTCGCCCTGCTCGCGCTCGGGCGACTGCCGGACCATGCCGGCGCCGTCGTCTTCCTGGTCGCCTTCGGATGGCTGTCCGGCCTCGGCCTGGCCAAGCTCTACAAGATCGTGCCGTTTCTGACATGGCTCGAGTGCTATGGCCCGGTGCTCGGCAAGACGGCGACGCCCAGGGTGCAGGACCTCGTGATCGAGAAACGCGCCGTCAAGTGGTTCTGGCTCTACTTCCTCGCGGTCTGGTCCGGCACGGTCACCCTCCTGCTGCATCAAGCCCTTGCGTTCCAGGTCGCAGCGGCAGGGATGCTCGTCGCGACAGCCGGGATCGTCGTGCAGCTGGTGCGGACGCGTCGACTCCTCGACGTCAAGGCCGAGCTGCGCCTTCCCCAAGGCACGCACCGGCCGCGGCTCCTGCTTTCATTCGTCCGAACCTGATCGGAAGGAGAGAGACATGATGACAACGCCATTCGTGGACGTCGATGTCCGCCCCACCCTGCGCGCCGGCGGCGAGCCGTTCGGCGAGATCATGCGGGCGGTCGCCGCCCTTCGTCCCGGACAGGGACTGCGCCTCCTCGCGACGTTCAAGCCGGTGCCGCTCTTCAACGTCCTCGGCGCCAAGGGCTTTTCCCACGAGGCGCGGGAGATCGGGGGCGGCGACTGGGAGGTGCTGTTCCGGCCGACGGCGGCGGCCGAGCCCGCCCAGCCCGCGCACCCCACGGCGGCGAATGACGACGAATGGCCCGATCCGGTCCGCCATCTCGACAACCGCGACCTCGACCCGCCCGAACCGATGGTGCGCATCCTGGCCGCGACCGAGGACATGAAGGAGGGCGAGGTGCTGTCCGCCCTGCTGTGCCGCGAGCCGATGTTCCTGATCCCGGAGCTCGAGAAGCGCCATCACCGCTGGACCGGCGGCTTCGAGCCCGACGGAAAGACCTATCGCATCGTCGTGCGCATCGGTGCGCATGGGGACGCGACGGCCTGACCGGGGCGGCCCGATGCCGCGCGGCCGGTCGGGCCGCGCGACGCCGCCGATCTGCAAGGGAATGCGAGAGCCATGTTCATCCAAACGCAAGCGATGCCGAGCCCGGAAAGCCTGAAGTTCCTGCCCGGCTGCCAGGTCCTGGCCGGAGGCACCGTCGACCTGCGCGATGCGGCGCAGGCCGCGCGCTCGCCCCTCGCACGCCGCCTGTTCCGGATCCAGGGCGTCTCCTCGGTTTCCCTCGGCGCCGACTTCATCACCGTCACCAAGGAAGCGGGCGACTGGCAGGTCATCCGGCCGGCGATCCTCGGCGCGATCATGGACCACTTCAGCTCGGGCGCGCCCGTTCTCGAGCCGGCGGCGGCCGAAGCCGTCGAGGGCGGATCGAAAGATCTTGCCGAAGAGATCACCGAGGCGCTGTGCCGCGTCATCGACCCCGAGCTCGGCTACAACATCGTCGGGCTCGGCCTCGTCTACGACGTGGCGATCGCCGCGGGCGGCGTCGCGCGCGTCACCATGACGACGACCACGCGGGGCTGCCCGGCGACGGACTACCTCATGGAAGGCGCCCGCGACGCCGCCGCCAGCGTGCCGGGCGTGGAGGTCGTGGAGGTGACGCTCAGCTACGACCCGCCCTGGACGCCGGAGATGATGAGTCCGGAGGCGAAGATGCGTTTCGGAATACGCGACGGAGGCGGCTGGTGAGCGCGCATGGCAGCGTCTGCGCCGCCGGCGCAGCGGCGGAGCGGCGGGCGCAGGCGGACGCCCTGGTGGACATTCTCCTCGCCGGCCTTGCCGCCCTGGCCGCAGCGGGAGAGGTGGAAGCCGCCTGCCGGCTGGCCGGGAAGGCCTGCGTCGCCTCGCGATCCGCCGATCCCGCCGCGGCACGCCGCTTCGACGTGCTTCTGCACCGGCTGTGCAGGACGCTGACCTGGTAGGGCAGGCCGCGGTGCAATGGCAACGGCCTGCCGGTCACATGAAGCCGGGCGCGCGGCCGCACCGCCTCCCCGGCGCGGTGGCGCGCCGCGGACGCTCGCCCGGCTGACCGGGCTGACGCTCGCCTGTGCGACGTTTCTCTTCCTCGCGGCGATCGCACTCGACCTTCTTTGAGGAGCGGCGGGCCTGAACGTCACGAGACCGGCCGCGGGCGTCATCGCGCCACCACATCGCGCATGTCCGCAGGTCAGGGACGTGCAGGATAGCCGGCAGGAAGAGCTTCCAACCAAAGCCGTGGCGCGCGCATGGACCTCCGGCACATGCCGGCGGCCGTCGCGACGCGATGCCGCATGTGCTGAAAGATATAATCAGAATATCTTTTTATGAAACATCGCCTCGCCATGCCCTGAGATGCGTTCGAGAAAGCCACGATGCGCCTCATGACGTCCGCCAAGCTGGTCTCCTCCCTGTCCGCGTGGCCGGAGTGGCGCTGAGATGGTCGCGCAGCTGACCAGCGGCGAACGGCAGCTGGCGATCGTCATCCTGATCGCGCTGGCGGCCTGTGGCCTGGCGATGGCGGGCGCGGGGCAGTCGGATCTGCTCGGCATCCACGGCCTGGTCGTCATGGCGTTCTCCATCCTGATGGTCTTCGTGGTGCTGTCGGGACATTTCGTGCCGGAACCCGGCGCGGAGCGTCTGGCGCAGTACTACGACGACCCGACCAAGGCGGGAATCGTCATCGCCATGGTCTGGGCCATGATCGGCATGTTCGTCGGCGACTGGGTGTCCTGGCTGCTGGCCTATCCGGAACTGACGCTGGACGCGGCCTGGGCCGGCTTCGGCCGCCTGCGGCCCGTCCACACCACCGGCATCATCTTCGGATTCGGCGGCAACGCGCTGATCGCCACGTCGTTCCACGTCATGCAGCGCACGTCGCGCGCCCGCCTGCCCGACCAGCTGAGCCCGTGGTTCGTCCTGCTCGGCTACAACCTGTTCTGCATTCTCGCCGTCAGCGGCTATCTCATCGGCATCACGCAGTCCAAGGAATATGCCGAGCCGGAATGGTATGCCGATATCTGGCTGGTGATCGTGTGGGTCGTCTATCTCCTCCTCTATCTGCGCACGCTGGCGCGCCGGCGCGAGCCGCACATCTACGTCGCGAACTGGTACTACCTGGCTTTCATTCTGGTCGTCGCCATCCTGCATATCGTCAACAACCTGGCCGTCCCGATCTCCCTCGCCCGGGCCAAGAGCTATTCGGCCTTCGCCGGCGTTCAGGACGCGATGACCGAGTGGTGGTACGGACACAATGCGGTCGCGTTCTTCCTGACCGCCGGCTTCCTGGGCATGATGTACTACTACCTGCCCAAGCGCGCCAACCGCCCGATCTATTCCTACCGGATGTCCATCGTCGGGTTCTGGGGCATCACCTTCTTCTACATGTGGGCGGGCTCCCACCATCTGCATTACACGGCCCTCCCGCAATGGGTGCAGACCCTCGGGATGACGTTCTCGCTGATGCTGCTGGTGCCCTCCTGGATCGCCGCCGGCAATGCGCTGCTCACCCTCAACGGCGCCTGGGAGAAGGTCCGCGACGACGCCACGCTGCGATTCATGATGGTGGCCGCGGTGTTCTACGGCCTGTCGACCTTCGAGGGGTCGTTCATGGCCATCCGGCCGGTCAACTCGCTGTCGCACTACACCGACTGGACCGTCGGCCATGTCCATGCCGGCACGCTCGGCTGGGTCGCGATGATCGTCTTCGGCGCCTTCTACAGCGTGGTGCCGACACTGTGGAAGCGCGAGCGCATGTACTCCGCGGCGCTCGTGGAGGTGCACTTCTGGCTCGCCCTGGCCGGAACGCTCGTCTACGTCTTCGCCATGTGGAACTCCGGGATCACCCAGGGGCTGATGTGGCGCACCTATAACGAAAGCGGGACGCTCGCCTATTCCTTCATCGATTCGCTCGTGGCGATGCATCCCTACTACATCGCCAGGGCGATCGGCGGGCTGCTGTTCCTGCTCGGCGCCGCCGTCGGCTTCTACAACATCTGGATGACCTTGCGCGCGGCGCCGCGACGCGGCGAGGCAAATGCCGGAGAAACGCCGTTCCCGCTGCACGCAGGCGGCGCGGCGGCGCCCGGGGAGTGACGCGCATGCTCGGCTTCCACTATCGCCTGGAACGCCACTCGATCGGCCTGGTGATCGGGATCATGCTGGTGGCCAGCATCGGCGGCCTGGTGGAGATCGCGCCGCTCTTCACCATCGCCGAAACGGTCGAAGCGGCGCCGGACATGCGGGTCTACACGCCCTTGGAGCTCGCCGGCCGCAACATCTACATGCGCGAAGGCTGCTACGCCTGCCACTCCCAGATGATCCGGACGCTGCGCGACGAGGTGGAGCGCTACGGACCCTATTCCCTGGCGGTCGAATCGAAATACGACCATCCCATGCTCTGGGGATCCAAGCGGACCGGGCCCGACCTGGCGCGCATCGGCGGCAAGTATTCCGACCAGTGGCACGTGGCCCATCTGAACGATCCGCGCGAAGTGGTGCCGCAGTCGGTCATGCCGGCCTATGCGTGGCTCGGCCGAAACGATCTCGAGGCCGATGACCTTGCGTTGCATCTCCAGGCGCTGCGGCGGGTCGGCGTGCCCTATACGGACGAGATGATCGGCAACGCCATCGCCGACGCCTACGGCCAGGCGACCCCCGACAGCGACGCCGCAGAGGGGGTGGCGGCGCGCTATGGCGACGCCACGAACATCCGCGACTTCGACGGCGCATCGCGGCGCGTGACGGAGATGGACGCGCTCGTCGCCTATCTGCAGATCGTCGGG
>DAIMFL010000095.1:0-12935 GCA_036724615.1 Alphaproteobacteria bacterium
GCACTCCGTGGAGTACCCCCTCTCATGCCCCGACACAAAAACTGATACGTCACCCTGAGGCCGGCCGCCCTTGCGGTCGCGCACCCCTTCCATTACCTTCCGGCCTCCCGAACGCCCTGGGGCCGATCCCGCCCCTTGGACGCCCGACGGAGGGGTGCCGGAGTGGTCGATCGGGGCGGTCTCGAAAACCGTTATACCCTCACGGGTATCGTGGGTTCGAATCCCACCCCCTCCGCCATTTGCCGCGATTACATGCTATCAGCGAGACTCTTATGTAGTATGCGGGGCGCGAATACCGCTCCCCCATTCCCTTTCCCTCCAATGCAATGATCGCGGTCAGCGTCAGCCCAGGCTCGATTGGCCGCCACCCTCCCGCATCAGCGTCTCGAAGTCGACCCTTCAAGGGTCGGTCGTGCCAGCTCGGCAACACTTAGCAAATCGACGAAGTTTTCCCTTGTAGGGCCGCGAATCGGGTGATAGTTAGCGTCATGGCTAAGCATGATCCCGACCTCTCGCTGCTCTTCCATGCGCTGGCCGACCCGACCCGCCGGTCGATCCTGGCCCGGCTCGCCGAAACGCCGGCCGGGGTGACGGATCTGGCCGGCCCCACGGGACTGCGCCTCCCCACGGTCATGCGGCACCTTTCCGTGCTGGAGGAGGCAGGGCTGATCGTCACGGCCAAGGACGGGCGCGTGCGCGTCTGCACCATCGTGCCCGAGGCGCTGGACCCGGTGCGGACCTGGCTCGACGAGCAGCGGGCCATCTGGGAAGCGCGGCTCGACCGGCTGGACGCATTCGTGATGAGCGTGATGAAGGAGCCCTCGAAGTGACACAGAACTTGCCTGCAGACGTGACCCGTGCGGCAGCCGACGACGGAAAGAACCGCTTCGCGACGCTGACCTTCGAGCGGGACGTGGCCGCGCCGTTGTCAGCGCTGTGGCAGGTCTGGACGGCCCCTGCCGCGCGGGCGGTCTGGTGTGCTCCCACGGCCTCGGTCGTTGTGGAGTTTCTGGAGGCCGATACCAAGGTGGGTGGACGCGAGGTCTCGCTCTGCAAGGTCGAGGGCCGGCCGGATACCCTCTGCGAGGTCGGCTGGCTCGCGCTGCAGCCGGCGTCGCGCAGCGTGAACTACGAAGTGGTCTCGTCCGGCGGCGTGACGCGATCCGCGGCGCTGGTGACCGCCGACCTCTCCGGCACGGACAAGCGCAGCCGGCTCGTCGTGACGGTGCAGCTTTCCTCGCTGGCCAAGAACATGGAGGCCGGCTACCGACAGAGTTTCGATGCGGGGCTCAGCAATCTCGCCGGAGTTGCCGAGCGGACCATGGTGCTCCAGCGCGCTATACAGGCGCCGCGAACCATCGTCTGGAACACCTGGATGAACCCCGAGACGCTGCCGCAATGGTGGGGGCCGGATGGGTTTTCCTGCCGCACGAAGAGGATCGACCTGCGAACGGGCGGCGAATGGGTATTCGACATGATCGCCCCTGATGGCACGGTCTTTCCGAACCATCACCTATATACCGAGGTCCGGCCAGAGGAGAGGATCGGCTATACGCTGCTATGGGGCGAGAACGGGCCGAAACATGCCGACGCCTGGGCCTCGTTCGAGGAGCAGGACGGGGCGACGAAGGTGACGCTGGGCATGGTATTCAGCACGGCTGCCGAGTTTCAGGAGGCGAAGGGCTTCGGTGCTGTGGAACTGGGTCTGCAAACGCTGGGCAAACTGGAACGCTTCATCAAATCCCGATAGCTGCTGCGGCTTAGCAACCGATTTCAGGCATCGTCTGAGAGGGCTATAGAGTAGACGTAATTCTCATCGTTATCCCGCACGGCCCGCCATCCCCGGACGGCGTCGTTCCGCGCGTCAGGCACCCAGATCGTCGATCAGCGGGTTGGGCTTGGCGAAGCGGGCCAGCTCGTCCGGGTCGTCGAGCCGCACGGTGGCGCCCCTGATCTTGACGCCGTGGGCGGCGAGAGCCTGAAAGGCGCGCGACAGGCTTTCCGGCGTCATGCCGAGCCTGGAGGCGAGGGCGCGCTTCTCGACCTCGATCTCGACCAGCCCCGCGCCGCCGTTGCGCCGGTCGGCGCGGAGCAGCCAGTTGGCGAGGCGTTCGGCGCCGGTCCGGAGCTTGTGGTTCTTCAGGTCCTTGACGATGTCGCGGTACCCGGTGGCGAGCTCGGCCACCACCGCGGACATGAAGCGGATGTCGCGCGCGATCGCCTCGCGCACGCCGGCGGCCGGAATCATCAGGAGGCGCGAGCTCTCCAGCGTGCGCGCCGACTGGAGATAGACCTGGTCCTTGAGCACGGCTGCCAGGATGAAGGTGCCCACCGGACGGACGAAGGCGATCGTGGTCTCCCGCTCCGCGTTGCTGCCGTACAGCTCGACGAGGCCCTCGACCAGGACGTAGAGGAAGTCGGCCGGCTCGTTCTCGCGGACCAGCACGACGCCCCGGGGGAAGCGCTGCAGGAAGCCGGCGGCCAGCAGCGAGTCGATGGTTTCGTCCGGACAGCCGCGGAACAGCCGCAGCTGACGGATCTCGGTCGCGTCTGTCGCACGCATGGCGCCTCGCCGATCCCTCCCAGAGCGCCTGAGAATGCACATCTTCCCCCGCCCGTCCAATTGACGATCGTCAATTGGACGGTCCGGACGGGAATTGCGCCGGCTATCGGATGCCTCACCCCGAAACGCTGAGGAGCCGTGGCGGGATCTCCGCCCACGGCTCCGCCGGGCCGGCCGCCTCGGCCGGGACCGGGCCACGCGCGCGCAGGGTGCGGGCGGCGGGAAGCCGGACCGTCACCGTCGTGCCCGCGCCCGGCGTGCTCTCCAGCCCGATCGCGCCGCCATGCAGCTCGACGATCGATTTCACCAGGGGAAGCCCGAGCCCGGTGCCTTCGTACTTGCGGCTGACCGAGCTGTCCACCTGGCGGAACGGCTCCAGGGCGGTCGCGATGTCCTGCGGGGCGATGCCGATTCCCGTGTCGGTGACGGCGAGCCACACGCCGCCCTCCGGCGCCACCCCTGCACCGACGCTCACCGTGCCGCCGGACGGGGTGAACTTCACCGCGTTCGACAACAGGTTGATCAGCACCTGGCGCATCAGCCGCTCGTCGGCATGGACCGTGGGCAGGTCGCCCGGGATCCGGTTCGACAGCCGCAGCCCCGCATCGTCCGCCCGCTGCCGCACCAGCCGCAGAGAGCCCGCCGCGGCCTGCTCCAGATCGACCTCGGTCTCGTTGAGGCGCACGGCGCCCGCCTCGATCCGCGACATGTCGAGAATGTCGTTGATGACCTCGAGCAGATGGCGGCCGCTGTCCAGAATGTCGGTCGCGTAGCTCATGTATCTCGGCGTGCCGATCGGCCCCAGCATCTGGTTCGCCATGATCTCCGAGAAGCCGATGATGGCGTTGAGCGGCGTGCGCAGCTCGTGGCTCATATTGGCGAGGAACTGCGACTTGGCGAGGCTCGCGACCTCCGCCTGCTCCTTGGCGAGCCGGAGCGCCTCCTCCTCCTGCTTGCGCAGCGTGACGTCCTGGACGGTGCCGTTCATGCGCAGCGGCTTGCCCTGGCCGTCGAAGATCACCTCGGCCTGCTCGTGCACCGTGCGGATCTCCCCGTCCGGCCGGACGATGCGGTGATCGACGCCGTACGAGCCCTCGCCGCGCAGCGCCCGGTCGACGGCCGCCTGCACGATCTCGCGATCTTCCGGATGGATCATGTCGTAGAACACGTCGGTGGAGGGGCGGAACAGGTCCGCATGGCGCCCGAAGATGCGGTAGGTCTCCTGCGACCAGTCCAGACGATCCGTCACGAGATCCAAGTCCCAGCTGCCGATCTGGGCGATGCGCTGGGCGTTGGCCAGGCTCTGCTCGCTGCGCCGGAGCGCTTCCTCGATCCGGCGCGGCGCGGTCACGTCCTGCATGGTGCCGGTGACCGAGATCACCTCTCCGTCGGGGCCGAGCTCCGCCTCGCCGATCTCGTGGATGATCCGCGTCGCGCCGTCGGGCCGCACGATCGTGTATTCGAGGACGTAGCTGTCGCTCCGGCCCTGCAGGATCTCGCGGAACACCCCGGTGACGCGCGGGCGGTCCGATTCGTGCACGAAGCGCTCGACGTAATCCTCGAGCCCGATCCGCATCTCCGAGGCGTGGACGCCGAACACCTCCTCGACGTCCTGTGAGTAGTCGCTGCGCGCCTTGCGCCAGTCGCCGCCGGGCCCGGCGTGACAGTACCAGTGGTGGAGGCGCGCGATCCGCTGCACGCGGCGCAGCTGGGCCTCGCTGTGGCGCAGCGCCGCCTCGGCCCTGATCCGCTCGGAGATGTCGCGCCCTTCGGCCATCAGCAGCGCGACCTCGTCGGCGGCGCCGAAGACGGGCTTCAGGGAGAAGTCGAAGACGGAAACGCCGTCGGCGCGCTGGAGCTCGGCCTCGTAGCGAACGGTCTCGCCCGCCGCGGCGCGCCGCAGCGCGTCCTCGACCCGCCGGCGGGCGCCGGCGCGCCCGCCCCACCACGGCGCCTCGGCGAAGGACCGCCCGATCATCTCCTCGGCCGGCACGCCCCCGACCGCGGCCGCGGTCTGGTTGAGCTTGATCACCGTACCATCGGGCCGCAGGATCGCGGCGAGCTGGAAGGTCTGGTCGAACACGGCGCGGAACAGCTGCTCGCTCTCGCCCAGGGCGCGTTCGCGCTTCTTGCGCTCGCTGACGTCGCGCAGCACCGCGGTGTAATAGTGCTGGCCTTCGGACTCGAAGCCCAGGATCGACGCCTCGGCCTCGAACTCCTCGCCGTTCTTGCGCCGCGCGATGATCTCGCCGCGCTCTCCCATGCGGCGCGGCTTCGGCTTGGCGGCGAAGCCGGCGACGTGCCGGGCGTGGCCGGCGCGAAAGCGTTTGGGCATCAGGATCTCGAGACGCCGGCCCAGCACCTCCTGCGCGCTGTAGCCCAGCATCCGCTCGGCGCCCTGGTTGAACAGCACGATGCACTGGTCGCCGTCGACCGAGATGATCGCGTCCTCCGCCGCCTCCACGATATGCGCGAGCCGCGCCTGCGTGGCGCGCAGGCGGTCCATGGCGGTCTTGCGCTCCGAGATGTCGCGGATCGCCACCAGCAGGCGCGGCCTGCCGCCGACCGTCGCCTCGGCGACACGCACGCGCAGCGGCACGATCTCTCCGGACCTGGTCAGGCCCATCACGTCGCGGCCGCGCCCGTGCACGCCCGGCAGGTTCATCCAGCGCGACAAGGGGGGCGCGGCCGGTCGCCGCTTCACCTTCGTCTTCGGCATCAGCACGGCGATGTTGGCGCCCTCGAGGTCCGGCGAGGCGTAGCCGAAGATCCGCTCGGCCGCCGGGCTCGCATAGAGGATCGTCCCGTCCGTCTCGAGAACCAAAGCGGCTTCGGACATGTGGCCCATCAGGGCGTCGACCATGTCCGCCCGGCTCGGCCGCGACGAAGCGGGGGTGCCCTCCGCCGAGCGCCGCCGCTTCACTCTGGGGCCGCGTTCCGGCCCGAAACCGTCAGTCAACTTTTCCGCCCCCTGCCCGCAGGTGCTGCCCCTTGCCGGCGAAATCGATGGCTCACCCACCCCACGCCGCGCTTGCCCGCCGTGAGCGCTTGCGGCAATGTGCCCCTTACACAGATCAATCCAGAGTATTACATTAGGAGTTTAAGAATTTGCGAATTGTTGGCGATCTCAGAGGGCGCTTACATTTGTTAAAACCAAATCTGGGAAGAAGATGAGCCTTCCCGCCCCACGTAACTGTCAGTAGAGACAGGACGGCCCGCGCCGCACGGAAGCGACGTCGGGCGGACCGGCCGGACCCGTGCCGGCCCGACCGCCGCGGCCCCCCGGGATCAAACCCCATGCTCGCATTCGCCGCGCCCTCCAGCGACATCGACCAGTGCGCCCATTGCGCCCTGAAGCCGTTCCTGTTCTATGCGGAGGCGGACGGGCGGACGCGGACCAGCGATCTGATGGGGTTGCGGCTGGGCTGTCGCAGCCTGCCGGCCAAGAGCCCGATCTACCGCGAGGGCGAGATCGCCTCGCACTACTACACCCTCTTCGAAGGCTGGGCGTTCCGCTACAAGGTGATGCCGGACGGCAAGCGGCAGATCCTGTCCTTCCTGCTGCCCGGCGACAGCATCAGCTATCAGCTGATGAAGGCCGACCGGCTCCGTTTCTCCGTCCAGGCCCTGACCGAGGTCTCGCTCTGCATCTTCGAGCGGGACAGTCTGCGTCGATATGTCGCCGGGCGGCCGCTTCTCGTGGACCGGCTCGACCGCCTCACGCTGCGCGAAATCGCCGCAGCCGACGACCGGCTGGTCGATCTCGGCCGCCGGAGCGCGCATGAGCGCATCGCCGGCTTCCTGCTGCTGCTCTATCGCCGGCTGCGCTGCCGCGACCGCGCCGCCGACGGCTCCTTCGACTTCCCGCTGCGCCAGCACCATCTCGCCGACGCGCTCGGGCTGACGCCGGTTCATGTGAGCCGCGTGCTCAAGGATTTGAAGAACGACGGGCTGGTGACCATCGACAACGCGCGGCTGACGCTGCACGACCTGCCCATGCTGAGCAAGCTCTCCGGGATCGGCGATGCCGACCCGGACGAGCCGCTCTGACCGTCCCGCCGCCACCGCCGCTTCGACGATCCTGGTCGCCGTCGCCCGGCCGGAGGGCCCGGCCCCGGCCGCGCGCGGCCCTTGCGTTCACATTCTGTTAACTCCCGCTGGAATAAGAGAAGAATTCGAGTAAAACTCGCGTGCAGCATTTCCAGCCTGGATACCCTGCGCAAGTAACAAAAGATATAAACTGACGTATTTACATCCGCCACGAGAACGCAGGGGACGAAGGCAGCCACTCGAGATGTTCGACCGTCGGCGCGGCGCGGGTCCATCCCTCAAGTCGATCTTCCTGCTGGCGATCGGGATCATCTTCCTGCTCGCGGTCACCGGAGCGAGCCTGCTCGTCCTGCCGCTCTGGCACGATTACCGCCACGCCCACCGCATGCTGGCGCTCGACTCCCAGCTCGGCTCCGCGACCGTCGCCCTGGCGCGGGAGCGCGGCATGATCTCCACCGCCCTGGCCGCCGCCGATCCCGCCGCCACCCGGACCGTCGAGGAGATCGCCGCGGTCCAGCGCCAGGCCGACGCGATGATCGGCAATGCGCTGTCCTCGCTATCGCGGCTCGGCGACGGGCTCCGGGTTCAGCTCGCGCGGGTTCAGCAGGCGCGCAGCCGGGTCCTGGAGCTGCGGAGCGGCGCGGACAGCCTGCTCCGGCAGCCCGACGACCGGCGCGACCAGACCTTCGGGGCGGCCTGGATCGCCGGCGCGACCGAGCTCATCGAGGCCTGCCAGGCGCTGCGCCTCGCGGCGATGCGGACCACGAATGCGGCGGAGACCACCTTCGAGGATCTGCAGACGCTGCAGCATTTCGCCTGGGCCGCCGCCGAGCATGCCGGGCGCGAGCGGGCGCGGCTCGGCGCGCTGATCTCCGCCGGCGAGCCGATCGGCGAGGCCGCGCTCGCGGACCTCCATCGCAACCGCGGCGAGCTCCAGTTCGCCTGGGAGATGTCGACATTCCTCGCCGACCTCGTCGCCGGGGTCCCGGAGGTGCACAGCGCGGCCGCCGTGGCGGCCCGCCGGTACTTCGTCGAATTCGACCGCCTGCGCTCGTCGATCATGGCCGCCGGGCGCGCCGGAAAGCGCTATCCGGTGGACGCCCAGGCCTGGCTGCGGGAATCGACCGCGGCGATCGACAGCCTGCTCGCCGTGCAGAGCGCCGCGGCGGAAGCCGCCGCGCAGTATCGGAACGCCGCTTTCGCGCGCGCGGTGAGCGCGATACTGCTCGGCGCCGGGCTGTTCGTAGCCGCCGCGGCGATCGCCACCGCCGCGCTCTTCCTGCTGCGCCGCCGGGTGATCGACCCGCTGCGGCAGCTCACCCTCGCGGCGCGGCGCTTCGCGCGCGGCGATTTCGCGGCGGCGATCCCCGGCAGCGGCGCGACGCCGGAGATCGCCGAAATGACCATTGCGGTGGAGGAGATCCGGAACGACGCTCTCGCCAGGGCACGGCTCGAGGCGGAGCTGCGCCAGGCCCGCGACCGCGCCGAAGCCGCCAACCTCGCGAAGACGCAGTTCCTGGCGAACATCAGCCACGAGCTCAGGACGCCGCTCAACGCCATCATCGGCTTCAGCGAGCTCATCTCCACCGAGGCGCTCGGGCCGCTCGGCCAGGACAAGTACCGCGACTACGCCCGCGACGTGAATCAGAGCGGCTACCATCTCCTCGCCATCGTCAACGACCTGCTCGACATGTCCCGCATCGAGGCCAAGCAGGTCGCCCTGGCCGAGGACGAGGTCGATCTTGCCGAAATCGCGGAGGTCTGCCTGCGCCGCGTCGAGGACCAGGCGAGAGCTGCGGATCTGCATCTCGAATACGACCCCGTCCGGCTCGAACCCGTGCGGGCGGACCAGCGGCGGATCGCGCAGATCATCACCAATCTCCTGTCGAACGCGGTCAAGTTCACGCCGGCCGGCGGGCGGGTAAGCCTGCGCCTGCGCACGACCCCGCGCGGGGAGGCGGTGATCGAGGTGGAGGATACCGGGATCGGCATGCGGCAGAGCGACCTCGCGCTCGTCTTCGAGCCGTTCCGGCAGGTCGATCAGGGGCTCGCCCGCCGCTACGAAGGGACCGGCCTCGGCCTGTCGCTCTCCAAGGCGATCGCGGAGCTGCATGGCGGCCGGCTCGAGCTCGAAAGCGCGCTCGGCGTCGGCACGACGGTCCGCCTGATCCTGCCCGCGGAACGTCGCTTCGGCGCGGCGATGCCGGCCGCCGAGCGCGCGGCGAGCGCGTGAATCGCCGCGCTGAACATAACAAATGATATAAACAAAGATTTACTTACAGATATAGCTCAAGTATTGAAAGCCTGACGACCTACTCCTTTATGAGGAGAAAAAGCTCAGGTAATTTGAAATTAATCCTCGGCATCTACTGATATCGCGCAAGGCCCCGCACGGACAGGCGTCATCGAGAGCGCCGGCCGTCCGGCAGGCCCGGGTCGTTCTAGAACGAGGAAACAACCATGCGCGATCTCATCGCCAACCTGCGGATACGCGACCGGCTGATCATCGGCTTCGCGGCTCTCTGTCTGATCCTGGCCGGCGCCGTCGGAACGACGATCTGGCGCGTCACGGCCAACGATGCGCTGACCCGGCAAATGGTCCAGGTCCGCGTGCCCACCGCCATGAGCGGCGAAGACGTCGTGGCGAAGCTGTATGGCTCGCTCGCGGCGCTGCGCGGCTGGATGCTGACTGCCGATCCCAAGTTCAAGGAGGAGCGGGCGGCGCTCTGGAGCGAGATCGACGCCGACCGCGCCCGCATCGAGGAGCTCTCCGAGGGCTGGACGGACGAAGCCAACAAGCTCGCCTGGGCGGAGACGAAGTCGATCCTCGACGAGTTCCGGACGGTTCAGGCGAACATCGAAGAGATCGCGAACAGCGAGGACGCCTTGCCGGCCACGAAGATCTTCGTCGGCGAAGCCGCGCCGCTCGGCGCCGCCGTGGTCGAGCAGATCACCAGGATGATCGACGAGGAAGCCAGGCAGCCGGCCGGCGAGGCGCGGCGCGACCTGCTTCTGGCCATGGCCGACGTGCGCGGCAGCATGGGCATGGCACTCGGCGGCATCCACGCCTACCTGCTCTCCGGCGAGGCCAGGTTCAAGGCGGATTTCGAGCGCTTCTGGGGCGTCAACGAAAAGCGCTTCGGCGATCTCTCCGACATGCAGCATCTGTTCACCCCGGCGCAGAGGGCCGCCTTCCAGACTGTGGCCGACGCCCGCGGCAAGCTCGCGCCGCTTCCGGCGCAGGTATTCGAGATCCGCGGCTCCGACGGGTGGAACGTCGCGCAGCAGCTGCTGGTGACGGAGGCCGCGCCGCGTGCCGGACGGCTGCTCGACATCCTGCTGGGCGAGAGCACCGACGGCGTCCGCGCCGGGGGGATGATCGATCGCCAGGCGCAGCTCCTGGTCGGCGAGGCCGCCGCGGTCGAGGAGAGCAGCGGGATCCTGGTCAAGCTGCTCTGGGGCATGTTGCTGGCCGGGCTCGCGATCGCCGGCGCGGTGGTCTACCTGACGACGCGGGCGATCGTGCCGCCGATCCACGCCATGACCGCCACGATGGGCCGTCTCGCCGAAGGCGATCACGGCGTCGAGGTGCCGGCGACCGAGCGGCGCGACGAGATCGGCGTCATGGCCAAGGCGGTGCTCGTGTTCAAGGAGAACATGATCAAGGCGAAGGAGCTCGCCGCGCGCGAGGCCGAGGCGCAGAAGCAGCGCGAGGCGCGGGCCCGCGCCATCGAGAAGCTGACCCACGACTTCGACGCGGACGTCTCCATGGTGCTGCGCACCGTGGCCTCGTCGGCGACCGAGATGCAGGCGACGGCCCAGAGCATGACGGCGACGGCGGAGGAGACCTCGCGCCAGTCGACCGCGGTGGCGGCGGCGTCGGAGCAGGCCTCGACCAACGTGCAGACGGTGGCGAGCGCGGCCGAGGAGCTCAGCTCCTCGGTGGCGGAGATCGGCCGCCAGGTGGCCCAGTCGACCGGCATCGCGGGCAAGGCCGCGGCCGAGGCGGAAATCACCAACGCGCGCGTGCAGACCTTGGCCGAGGCGGCGCAGAAGATCGGCGATGTGGTGAACCTCATCAACGACATCGCCAGCCAGACCAACCTGCTCGCGCTCAACGCCACGATCGAGGCCGCCCGCGCCGGCGAGGCCGGCAAGGGCTTCGCGGTGGTGGCCTCGGAGGTGAAGAACCTCGCGAACCAGACGGCGAAGGCGACCGAGGAAATCTCCGCCCAGATCGCCGAGGTGCAGAGCTCCACGACGGAGGCGGTGACCGCGATCGGCGGCATCGCCGAGGTGATCCGGGAGATCAACGAGATCGCCACGACCATCGCCAGCGCGGTGGACGAGCAGGGCGCCGCCACCCAGGAGATCGCGCGCAACGTCCAGCAGGCGGCGCAGGGAACGGCCGAGGTGTCCTCGAACATCGTCGGGGTGACCGAGGCCGCGACGACGACGGGGGCGGCCGCCGAGCAGGTGCTCGGCGTCGCCACGGAGCTGTCGCAGCAGTCGGAGACGCTGCGCGGCAAGGTGGAGACCTTCCTCGCCGCCGTGAAGGCAGCCTGATCCAGCTCTCGCGCCAGGGCATCGGCCGCGGCCTCCCCGCCGCGGCCGATCAGCCTTTGGCGGGTGCGGGCTCGCCGAGAACGGGGGAGAGAAGCCTGGCGATCCTTCGGGCGAGCGCGTCGCGCGCGGCGCTGCGCGCCGCCTCGTCATCGGCCGCGATCGCGCCGCCGCCGATCCGCGACCATTCGGGATGGGCGCGCGCCGGCGACAGCGCCTCCATGAGCGGACCGATATCGGCCGCCGGCGCCGCGTCGGAGGATCCGACTTCCTGCGCCTTGCGCTCGAGGCGCAGCGGCGTCTGGCTGGCATGGCCGCGCCGGAACAGCGCCCCGATCAGGACCGCGTTCCGGGTGGCGAGCAGGCGCAGCGTCGCATCGTCCGCGCGCAGCTCGGAATAGCCGCTGAGCCGCGCCATCAGATCGCCGCCCTTGTCGCGCACCGCGCTGTAGATCGCGCCGATCGCCGCGCCGGTGGCGGCGGCCGCGCCGAGGGTGAGTCCGCCCACCATCACGTCGACGGCGAGCCCCGCGAGCGCGCCGGCGGCCGCCGCCGACCCGGTGCGGATGCCGAACTGGCGCAGCGCCTCCGGGTTGAACAGGTCGGTCCCCCAGGCGCCGCCGCTGACCGGCAGCTGCGCATAGGCATAGTCGGCCGGCCCGAAGCGGTGCAGCTCCAGCAGCTGGTCGACGAAGCGCTGCTCGCGCCCGCGCAGCTCGTCCTTCATCCGCTCGACCGCCGCTCCGGCCTCGGCTTCCTCGGCCCGGCGCACGAGGACGACGCGTGCCGCCGCATCGATCAGCAGGTCGGCGAGAAGCTCTGCCGAGGCGCGCAGCAGCCAGCGCCGCCTCGCCGCGAGCTCCCCGATATGCGCCTCGATCGTCGACCGGAACCGCCCGGCAAGCACCTTGATCGCCTCGTAGAGCCGGCGCTCGCCCTCCAGGTCCAGCGCCACCGTGTCGAACGCGGCGACGGCGTGCATGTTGGCGCGCGCCAGCTGCTCGCGCCACAGCTCCAGCTTGGCCTCGGGGCTCGCCGTGAAGTTCAGCACCGGCACGACGGGAACGCCGCAGCGCCCGAGGATCTCCAGCTCGTCGCGGTACTTTCCCAGTACCCGGTCGCGGGCGTCGATGACGTAGAGCGCCACGTCCGAGCGGAGCACCTGCTCGAGCGCCTTCGCCTCCTGCGCGAACGGCCCCGCGGCCGCATCGCTCTGCAGGAAACGGGTGATCGTCTCCAGCCAGTCCAGGCCGAGCTCGTCATGCAGGCGCTCGACGAGCTCGAGCAGCCCCGTCGAATCCTCGAGCCCCGGCGTGTCGAACAGCTCGATGAGCCGCTCGCCGCCGACCATCAGCGACGCGCCTTCGACGCGGCGGGTCGTCGCCGGCCGGTCGGACACGACGCCGAACGCCGCGTCGCGCGTCAGCGTGCGCATGAGCGAGGTCTTGCCCGTGTTGGTGTGGCCCACCACGGCGATGCGCAGCACCTGCGTCATGGACGCGCCGTCTCCAGACTCTCCGCCGCGCGATAGCGCCGGAGGACCCGCTCGAGCCAGGCCGCGATCTCGGGCCCGGAGTGGAGCGCCGCGTCCTCGTCGCCGACGGCGGCGTCGATCAGCCGGGTGATCGCCGCCTCGTCGCGCCCCTGCGCCTCGAGGACGAGCGCGAACAGCGCGGCGGCCTTGACCGCCTCGGCGAGATCGGGGCGCGTCTCCGGCGCTGCTTCGCGCCCGCCGCCGGCGTGGCGCAGCGCGGCGGCC
>DAIMFL010000096.1:0-11820 GCA_036724615.1 Alphaproteobacteria bacterium
CCCGGCCGCCGTGCCCGGCCGCTGCGCCGAGCCGCCTGGCGGCGGGCTTGGCGGCCATGAGCCGGCGCCCGCCCTCCGGGCCGGCGCTGCGGCGCCGGGCGGCGGGCGACGGCTCGCTGCCGACGGCGCGCGTGCGCATCGACGACGTGGCGCGCCGGGCCGGCGTCTCCATCTCCACCGTCTCGCGGGTGGTGAACGGCGTCGCGAACAAGGTCTCCGAGGAGACGCTGGAGCGCGTGCGCGCCGTCATCGCCGACATGGACTATCGGCCGGCGCGCATCGGCCGGGCGCTCCGCACCGCGCAGACCCAGCTGGTGGCGCTGCTCGTCCCCGACACCACGAACAGCTTCTACGCGGCGATCGCGAACTCGATCGAGGCGGCGATGGCCGGAAGCGGCCATTCGATGATCCTCTGCAACACCGGCGAGGATCCGGCCCGGCAGGATCACTACCTCGACGAGATGGAAGCGCACATGGTGCGCGGCGTCGCGCTGCTCGGCGCCGTCGACAGCCCCGGGCTGCGCAAGATGGCCAAGCGCAACGTGCCGATCGTCTTCGTAAACCGCAAGCCGCCCTCCGGCATCTATGGTCCGTTCGTCGGCATCGACAACCGGCGCGCCGGCGGCGACGTGGCGCGCCATTTCCTGGAGCGCGGATTCAGGCCCTGCGGCGCGATCCACGGGCCGCTCACATCCTCGGCCAGCCGGGAGCGCTTCGAAGGCTATCGCGACGGGCTGGCGGAGGGCGGGGCGCCGCTCGAGCCGGGCTTCGTGCGCGGCGCGCTGCTCAGCATGCAATCGGGCTACGACAATGCCGGGGCGCTGCTCGGCGGGCGGCGCCGGCCGCGGGCGATCTTCTGCGGCAACGATCTCATCGCCTATGGCGCGTTCCGGCGCTGCGGCGAGCTCGGCCTGCGCGTGCCGGAGGACGTCGCCCTGTTCGGCTTCGACGACAACCCGCTCAACGAATGGATCGCGCCGTGGCTCAGCACCGTGCACGTGCCCTACGGGGAGATCGGCGCGGTGGTGAGCCGCGAGCTGCATCGTCTGTGGGAGGGGGCGGGCCCCCCGAAGCGCGTGGAGGCCCGGCTGCTGCCGTACCAGATCCAGCTGCGCAGCTCGACCTAGCCCCGGCGAGCCGCGCAGGGAAAACGTTTGACTGTCACGCCGCACGGGCGTGGGAGGCTCCGCCGGTCCGGGATCGACCGGCGGAAGGGAGGGCGCCGCTCCAGGCGGCGTCGGCAAGACGGAGAAGCTCGCATCGGGCGGGCGGATCGCGAGAACAGGTCTGAGGAGGCGAAACGATGAACGGGGTAGCGAGAAAGCTAGCGCTGGCCGGCGGCGTATGCGCGGCCCTGGCCCTCGGGACGTGGGTCCCGAACGCGGCCATGGCGGCGGAGAAGTTCAAGATCTACCTGAGCATGAGCTATATCGGCAACGACTGGCAGGCCGAGGCGGCGAACATGGTGAAGGCCATGGCCGACCACAAGAACTTCCGCGACAAGGTCGAGCTCAACGTGCAGGTGGCCGGGCCGAACGCGCAGCGGCAGATCCAGCAGATCAACTCGATGGTGCAGGCCGGCGCCGACGCCATCGTGGTGTTCCCGATCTCGCCCACCGCGCTCAACCAGGTGGTCAAGAACGCCTGCGACAAGGGCGTGCTGGTCATCGCCTATGACGCCGAGATCACCGAGGAGTGCGCCTACAACGTGCACATCGATCAGCACGAGGCCGGACGCGTCACCGCCGAGTGGCTGGCCGAGAAGCTGGGCGGCAAGGGCAATATCGTCGTGCTGACCGGCGTGCCCGGCACCTCGGTCGACACGCAGCGCACCGAGGCCGCGAAGGAGGTGTTCGCCAAGTTCCCGGACATCAAGATCGTCGCCGAGGCGCCCGGCATGTGGAGCCAGGCGGTGTCCCGCACCGAGCTTTCGAAGATCCTCGCCACCCATTCCTGGGACGACATCGACGGGCTCTGGCTGCAGGTCGGCTGCTTCACCGCCAACTCCATGCAGCTCGAGACCGGCAAGACGCCGGAACAGCTGCTTCCCTGCGCCGGCGAGGGCTCGAACGGCGGCCGCATCCAGATGCTCCCCGCCGGCACCGAGGTCGAGGGGGCGAGCATGCCCTATGCGCCGCTCGGGGCGCCGCGCATCTCCTATGCCTCGCCGCCCTATTCGGGCGCGCTGGCGCTGAAGCTCGCGGTCAGGAAGCTCGAGGGCGGCGACATCCCGAAGCTCACCGTCCTGCCGCTTCCGGTCGTCACCAACGAGACGATCAAATATTGCCAGGAAGGCAGCTGGCAGGAGATGGCGGACGGCTGCAACGCCTTCCCGCCGTCGCTGGTCAGCAATCCCGGCTGGTTCGCCTCGATCTACTCGCCGGAGACTCCGGAAGTGGGGCTGCAGGCCGCGCTGGTCGGCCAGCCAGAAGGCTGAGCCTGTCGAAGGGGCGCCCGCGCCGGCGGGCGCCCCTCTATCCATCGAGCAGGATTCCCATGGGCTCTGCCGACACCGCGATCGCCGTGGAGAACGTGGCCAAGGCCTTCGGCGCGACGGTCGCGCTCGACGGCGCGTCGTTCCGCGCGGCGAAGGGCGAGGTGCACGCGCTCCTCGGCGAGAACGGCGCCGGCAAGTCGACCCTGGTGAAGATGCTCTCCGGCCTCCTGCGGCCGGATTCGGGCAACATCCGGATTCACGGCGCAGAGGCCGTGCTGCATTCGCCGCGCGACGCCCACCGCCGCGGCGTCCAGACCGCGTTCCAGGAGATGACGCTGGTCAAGAGCATGAGCGTCGCCGACAACATGCTCCTGCCCTATGCGCCGGTGAATGCGCTGCGCCAGCTCAAGGGGCGCGACGGGCTGGCGCGGGTGGCGGCGCATCTGGAGCGGCTCGGCCTCGGGCAGGTCAATCCGCGGGTCGAGATCGGCAGCCTCGATCTGTCCGTCCGGCAGAAGATCGAGATCGCCCGCGCGATCTTCCGCGAGCCCTCGATCCTGCTGCTCGACGAGCCCACTTCGTCGCTCTCCGGCCGCGACATCGACTGGCTGGGCGACATCATCGCCGAGGTGAAGTCCCGGGGCGTCACCGTGGTCTTCATCTCCCACCGCATGCCCGAGGTGCGCCGCTTCTGCGACACGCTCACGGTTCTGCGGAACGGAAAGGACATCGGCAGGTCGGCGGTCGGCGCGGTGAGCGACGAGGAGGTGATCCGCATGATCATCGGGCGCTCGCTGGACGCCACCTTCCCGCCCAAGAGCACGACGAAATCGGTCGGCGCGCCCGCCTTGTCGGGACGAAATCTCGGGACGGCGGGGCGGCTTCAGGACGCCGGCTTCGATCTGGCGCAGGGCGAGATCCTGGGCATCGCCGGGCTGCAGGGGATGGGGCAGCTCGACCTGTTCCGCGCCTGCTTCGGCATGGCACCGCTGACGCAGGGCGAGATCCGGGTGGACGGAAAGCCGGTCACCCTGGCCTCGCCGCAGGACGCCGTGCGCGCCAATATCGGCATCAGCCTGGTGCCGGAGGACCGCAAGACCGAGGGGCTGTTCCTGCGCCTGGACGGCCGCGCCAACACCTCCATGCCGGTCATCGATCGCTTCGCCCGGTTCGGCGTCATCGATACGGCGGCCGAGACCAGGGCGGTCGCCGCGGTGCTCGAGCACGTGCAGGTGCACCCCAGGGCGCTTTACACCCGGGCCGGGGCGTTCAGCGGCGGCAACCAGCAGAAGATCGCGATCGGCAAGTGGCTGCTGGCCGAGAGCCGTATCCTGCTGATGTTCGATCCGACCCGCGGCGTCGACGTGGGCACCAAGCACGAGCTCTACGTGCTGATCCGGGAATTCGCCGAGCGCGGCGGCGCGGTCCTGTTCTATTCGACCGAGATCGCCGAGCTGGTGAATCTCTGCGACCGGGTGCTGGTCATGTATGCCGGGCGGGTGGTGCGCGAGCTCGCCGGCGACGACATCAGCGAGGAGCAGATCATGCGCGCGGCGCTCGGCGAGACGAGCGGGGGAGTGGCGGCGGAATGACGGCGACGACCCTGCAGGCGCGGCAGCCCACGATCCTGCGCCTCTCCCTCGCGCGGCATCGCGGCGCGCTGTTCGCGCTCGCCGCCTTCGTGGTGCTGTTCCTGCTGGTCAACGCCATCACCCCCGGCCCGTTCACCTATTTCGAGTTCAGCTTCATGTCGAGCGGCGCCGCGACCCTGGCGCTGGCCGCCGCCGGGCAGACCCTCGTCGTGCTGACCGGCGGGTTCGACCTGTCGGCCGGCGCCGTCGTGTCGCTGGTGAATGTCGCGCTCGCCACGCAGATGCAGGACACGATCGGCTCGCAGATCCTGTTCGGGATCGTGGCGCTGCTGATCGGCGGCGCAGTGGGCGCGGTCAACGGCTTCTTCGTCGCCTTCATGCGCCTGCAGCCGATCGTCGTCACCCTGTCGACCATGTTCATCGTCCAGGGGATCACGCTTCTGATCCTGGACAAGCCCGGCGGGATGATCCCGTACCAGTTCTCGGCCTTCTTCGTCGGGGACGCCATTCCCGGCGTGCTGCCCGCCCCGGTCCTGGTCATCGCCGCCGCGATCGCGGTGTGGCTCCTCGTCAAGAACTCGCGGTTCGGCGTCGCGATCTATGCGGTGGGCGGCGACGAGGAATCGGCGCGCGCCGCCGGAATCCGGACCGGCTGGGTGAAGTTCTCCACCTATGTCGTCGCCGGCATGTTCTACGGCGCGGCGGGCGCCTTCATCTCGGCCCAGACCGGCTCGGCCGATCCGCTGGTCGGCCGGCCCATGCTGCTGCAGGTGTTCACGGCGGTGGTGCTCGGCGGAACGCTGCTCGGCGGCGGGCGGGGCGGGGTGATCGGCTCGATCATCGGCGCCTATATCCTGCTCATCGTCGTCAACATCCTGCTCGTGCTCAACGTCTCGGCCTATTACAGCAGCGTGGCCGAGGGGCTGATCCTGGTGCTGGCGGTTCTCTTCGCATCGCTGAACCGCAGCTCGCCGATCGCCGAGTATCTGCGCCTGGCGCGGCTGCGGCTCGCCGCCTGGCGGGCGGGGACGCTGCCGCACCGCCATCCGGGCCCGGCGACGCGCGACAGCGGGCTTTCGTCCCGAACGCCGGCGGCGCGGCAGGCCGCCACGCCGCCCTGGGTCGCGCGCAACCGGGAGCTGCTGCGCTACATCGTCCCGGCCTATGTCGGGCTGGTGATCGTGCTGGTGGTGACGCAGCTGATCTATGGCCGGCCGCTCACCCTGGGCTACGTGAACTCGCTCATCGTGCTGTCCTCGTTCCTGGCGATCCTCGCGCTGGGCCAGGGATCGGTGATCCTGACCGGCGGGCTCGACCTGTCGATCCCCTGGACGATCGGGTTCTGCGGGATTCTCGTGGCCGGGCTGGTGCGGGGCTCGGACGAGGTCGCCCTCTGGGCCATCCCGCTCGGTCTCCTGATCGGGGTGGCCATCGGCGCGGTGAACGGCTTCGGCATCGTCGTGCTCGGCCTGCCGCCGATCGTCATGACCCTCGCCAGCAACGGCGTGCTGCAGGGCCTGGCGCTCGTCTACAGCAACGGAACGCCGGACGGCTTCGCCTCGCCGGGCATGCGCTGGTTCATGACCGGCAAATGGCTGGGCGCCGCGCCGGCGGTCTGGTTCACCATCGCCTTCGTCATCGCCGCCTGGTTCGTGCTGTCGAGGACCACCTTCGGGCGGCGCGTCTACGCGGTCGGCAACAGCCCGGTGGTGGCGAAGCTGTCCGGCGTCGGCGTCGGCGGCAC
Organism: Alphaproteobacteria bacterium; assembly: GCA_036724615.1. Taxonomy (GTDB): domain Bacteria; phylum Pseudomonadota; class Alphaproteobacteria; order Dongiales; family Dongiaceae; genus DAIMFL01. Next base: position 5,774 of record DAIMFL010000096.1, read on the forward strand.
GCTAATGGGCGTCTACATGCTGAGCGGCTTCTGCGCCGCGCTCGTCGGCATCCTGCTGGCGGGATTCAGCGGCCAGGCGAGCCTCGGCATGGGCGACGAGTACCTGCTGCCGTCGATCGCGGTCGTGGTGGTCGGCGGCACGCTCATCACCGGCGGGCGCGGCCATTACGTCGGCATGCTGGGCGGCGTCCTGCTGCTCACCGCGCTCTCCACGCTGCTCGCCGGCACGACGCTGCCGCATGCGGTCCGCGACATCATCTTCGGCCTCGTCGTGCTGGGCGCGGTCCTGGCGCTGCGCGAGCGCACGCAATGAGAAGGAAGCAAGGGTGAAGGGAATGGCGCGGAAACCGACGAGCCTCGGCGACCTCAACAAGGGCCTCAAGGTCCTGGTCACCGCGGGCGGCTCCGGCATCGGCCGGGCCATTGCCGAGACCATGCTGGAGGCGGGCGCCAGGGTCCATGTCTGCGACGTCTCGGACAAGGCGCTGGCGAAGCTTTCCAAGGCGCGACCCGAGATCACCGCCTCCCTCGCGGACGTGTCGTCGGAGACCGACGTGGAGGCGCTGTTCGCCGAGGCGAAGCGCCGGCTCGGCGGGCTCGACGTGCTGGTCAACAATGCCGGCATCGCCGGGCCGACCGGCCCGATCGAGGAGATGTCGCCGCAGGAGTGGCGCCGCACCATCGAGGTCGACCTGGTGGGGCAGTATCTTTGCGCGCGGCTGGCCGTCCCGCTGCTGAAGAAGTCGCGCCACGCCTCGATGATCAACATGTCTTCGGCCGCGGGGCGCTTCGGCTACGCCTTCCGGACGCCCTATTCGGCGGCGAAATGGGGGGTGGTCGGGCTGACCCACAGCCTGGCCAAGGAGCTCGGCCCCGACGGCATAAGGGTGAACGCGATCCTGCCGGGCATCGTCGCGGGACCGCGCATCGAGAAGGTCATCTCGGCGCGCGCCGAGACGCTGGGGATCAGCTACGCGGAAATGGAAAAGCAGTATCTCGACAAGGTGTCCCTGCGGCGCATGGTGACCGCGCAGGACGTGGCGAACACGGTGATGTTCCTGTGCTCGCCGCTCGGGCGGAACATCTCGGGCCAGGCCATCCGGGTCCGCGGCAACGTCGAGGCATTGTGAGGCGTCATGAAGAGGACCGAGAACGTCGGCGTCGTCGGCTGCGGCCTGATCGGACGGGCCTGGGCGATCGCCTTCGCGCGCGCCGGCTACGCGGTCCGGCTCTACGATCCGCTCGCCGGGGCGGCGGAGGCCGCGATCGGCTTCGCCCGCTCCGTGCTGCCGGATCTGGAGAAGAACGATCTCCTGAACGGCCAAAGCGAGGCGGACGTACTGGCGCGGCTGCACGTCGTCCCCACACTGGAGGCGGCGCTCGACCGCGCCGCCTATGTGCAGGAGAGCGCCTCGGAGGACGTCGAGGTGAAGCGCCGGCTTTTCTCCGAGCTGGACGCCGCCGCCGCGCCGGAGACGATCCTCGCCAGCTCGACCTCGGCGCTCCTGCCGTCCAGGTTCACGGACCACCTGAAAGGGCGGCGGCGCTGCGTCGTCGTCCACCCGATCAATCCGCCCTATCTGGTGCCCGCCGTCGAGGTCGTCCCGGCGCCCTGGACCGATCCGGAGGTGGTGGAGCGGACCCGCGACTTCATCGTCGGCGTCGGCCAGTCGCCGATCGTGATGAAGCGGGAGATCGACGGCTTCGTCATGAACCGCCTCCAGGGCGCGCTGCTGCAGGAAGCCTTCCGCCTCGTCGCCGAGGGCTACGCCAGCGCCGAGGACGTCGACATCGGCATCCGCGACGGGCTCGGCCTGCGCTGGTCCTTCATGGGGCCGTTCGAGACGATCGACCTGAACGCGCCGGGCGGCGTGCGCGACTACGCCGCGCGCTACGAGGGGCTGTATCAGACTCTCTGGCGGACGCAGCAGCACATCGTGCCCTGGAGCGGCACGACGGTCGACGCGGTCGAGGCCGACCGCAGCGACAGGCTGCCGCGGGAGGGCCTGGGCGAGCGGGCGCGCTGGCGCGACCGCCGGCTGATGGCGCTCGTCGCGCACAAGCGCCGGGCGGCACGGGACATCGGAAGCTAGGAAGAGAGGAACGGCCGGAATGGCTGCCAAGCGGAAGGTCATCATCACCTGCGCCGTCACCGGCGCGATCCACACGCCCTCCATGTCGCCCCATCTGCCGGTGACGCCGGAGGAGATCGCGGACGCGGCCGTGGGCGCGGCCGAGGCGGGGGCGGCCATCGTCCATCTGCACGCGCGCGATCCGGAGACCGGCAGGCCGGACCAGACGCCGGAGGCCTTCGCCCGCTTCCTGCCGCAGATCAAGCAGCGCACGAACGCGGTGGTGAACCTCACCACCGGCGGCGCGCCCTATATGACGGTCGAGGAGCGCGTGAAGCCGGCGCTCACCTTCAAGCCGGAGGTCGCCTCGCTCAACATGGGCTCGATGAACTTCGGCCTGTTCCCCATGCTGAACCGCTTCAAGGAGTTCAGGCACGACTGGGAGCGCCAGGCGCTGGAGAACAGCCGCGACCTCGTGTTCAAGAACACCTACAAGGACATCGAGTTCGTGCTGCGCTCCTGCATGGACAACGCGACGCGGTTCGAGTTCGAGTGCTACGACGTGAGCCATCTCTACAACCTCGCGCATTTCCTGGAGCGCGGACTGGTGAAGCCGCCGCTTTTCGTGCAGACGGTGTTCGGCATATTGGGCGGCATCGGGCCGCATGCCGAGGACGTGCTGCACATGAAGCGCACCGCCGACCGGCTGTTGGGCGACCAGTACAAGTGGTCGGTGCTCGGCGCCGGCCGCAACCAGATGCCGATCGCGGCGATCGCCTCGGCCATGGGCGCCAACGTGCGGGTCGGGCTCGAGGACAGCCTGTGGGACGGGCCGGGAATGCTCGCCGCGTCGAACGCCGCGCAGGTGCGGCGCGCGCGCATGATCCTGGAGGGCCTGTCGCTCGAGGTCGCGACGCCGGACGAGGCGCGCGAGATCCTGGAGCTCAAGGGCGGCGACCGGGTCGCGTTCTGATCATCGGACTGGAGGGGAGGGACGAAGATGGATATCCGCGTTGTGGTCGACGTGAAGACGATCCTGGGCGAAGGGCCGCTCTGGGACGTCGACGAGCAGCGGCTCTACTGGATCGACAGCTTCGGCATGAACGTCTTCCGCTGCACCGAGGACGGGCGCGAGATCCGCGCCTGGGACGTGCCGGAGAAGATCGGCTCCATGGCGCTGCGGCGGCAGGGCGGGGCCGTGGTCTCGCTCAAGACCGGCTTCCACTTCCTCGACTTCAGGACCGGGGACTGCGAGCTCATCGTCGACCCCGAGCCGGACAAGCCGACCACGCGGCTCAACGACGGCAAGGTGGACCGGCGCGGCCGCTTCATCGCCGGCTCGATGGACATGATGGAGGACGGGCCGAACGGCTCGCTCTATCGCCTCGACCCCGACCTAGAGCTCACCAAGCTCGAGGAGAACATCATCGTGTCCAACGGTCCGTGCTTCAGCCCCGACGGCAAGACCTTCTACTTCGCCGATTCCTGGTCCGAGGAGATCTCGGTCTACGACTACGACCTGGAGACCGGGACGCCCAGCAACAAGCGGACATTCGCCTCGATGAAGGGAACGGGCGGCGCGCCGGACGGCGCGACCGTGGACGCGGAGGGCTGCGTCTGGAGCGCCTGCGTCTATGCTGGCTTCCTGGCGCGCTACACGCCCGAAGGGGTGCTCGACCGCAAGATCGAGATGCCGGTGAAGAAGGTGACCAGCGTGATGTTCGGCGGGCCGGACCTCGACATCCTCTACGTCACCTCGATGGCGAAGCCGCCGCTGCCGCGTTTCCCCGGCGACGGGGTGCTGCGCGGCAGCCTGTTCGCGATCCACGGACTGGGCATTCGCGGCGTGCCCGAGCCGCGCTTCGCCGGCTGAGCGAAGGAGGCGTCTCCGCTCAGTCGAAGAACAGCCAGATCAGCAGCAGGACGGGGATCGGGATACCGATCAGCCACAAGAGCAGGTATCGCATTCGGCGTCTCCTTCGGCCGCACGGTCCGGGATCGGTGCGCGGCATTGCGGGGCTCGCGTGGGAAACGCCGCGCAGGGGACGCGGTTCCTGCTCGGAACCGGGAACCTCAGGCCGGGATCACCATGGGCGCCCCGCCGCGCGGATGCCGAGCGACCATGACCGGCATGCCGAAGGCCTCCTCGACCCGGTCGGCCGTGAGCACCTGATCCGGCGTGCCGTCCGCCACGAGACGGCCCTCGACCAGAAGGACCAGCCGGTCGGCATAGAGCGCCGCCAGGTTGAAGTCGTGCAGCACGGCGAGCACGCCGTGGCCGCGGGCGGCGACGTTGCGCGCCAGCCGCAGGATCTGGTGCTGGTGCTTGAGATCGAGGCTCGCCGTCGGCTCGTCGAGCAGCAGATAGCGTCCCGCGCCGTCGCCCGACGCTCCGTCGCCGGGCCAGATCTGCGCCAGGGCGCGCGCGAACTGCACGCGCTGACGCTCGCCGCCGGACAGCGTCGTGTAGTCGCGGTCGGCCAGATGGTCCGTGCCGGTCGCCTGCAGCGCCTCGGCGACGACGGCGAGGTCCCGCCGCGGCGTGCCGGCGCGGCGATGCGGGCTGCGCCCGAGCAGGGCGACCTCGACGGCGCTGAGCGGGAAGGCGAGCACGGAATCCTGCGGGACGACGGCGCGCCGCAGGGCGAGCGCCTGGCGCGTCCAGCGCGCAAGCGGCAGATCGTCGAGCGCGACCTCGCCCGCTTGCGGCTGGATGCCGCCGGCCAGAGCCTGCAGCAGGGTCGATTTCCCGGCGCCGTTCGGTCCGATCACGGCGACGAGCTCGCCCGGGCGCAGGTCGACCGTCACCTCGCTCAGGATCGGCTTGCGGCCGAGCACGACGGACAGGTCGCGGGCGGTCAGCATCGTCTCACCATCCTGCGGCCGTCCGCCGGCGCATCAGCAGCCACAGGAAGAACGGCCCGCCGACGATGCTGGTGACGACGCCGATCGGCAGCTCGGCCGGCAGGACGATGGTGCGGGCGATCAGGTCGGCGACCAGCATCAGGGCGGCGCCGAGCAGCATGCTGGCCGGCAGCAGAACCCGGTGATCCGGCCCGGCGACGAGGCGCACCAGATGCGGGACCACCAGCCCGACGAAGGCGACGATGCCGGTGATGGCGACGCCGGCGCCGACCGACAGCGCCGCCAGGACGACGGCGGCGCGGGTGACCGCGGCAGGATCGAAGCCCAGATACTGCGCGTCGCTCTGGCCGAGCAGCAGCGCGTTGAGCGCCCGGGCGAGACGCGGCAGGCCGATCAGCGGCAGGATCAGGAAGGGCAAAGCGGGCAGCAGCGTGCTCCAGGTCACCCCGCCGAGGCTTCCCAGCATCCAGAGATTGAGCTCCCGCAGCTGGCGGTCGTCGCTCACGAAGGTGAAGAAGCCGATGCAGGCGAGGGCGATCGCGTTGATGGCGACACCGGCCAGCAGCATGGTCGCGGTGTCGGCAAGGCCGTCGCGCATGCCGATGCGGTAGACGACGAAGGTGGCCGCGAGCCCGCCGCCGAAGGCGGCGAGCGGCATCAGCGTATAGCTGCCGACGCCGAGCCATGCCGCGAGCGGGGCTCCCATGACGATGGTGGCGACGGCGGCGAGCGCGGCGCCGCTCGACACCCCGATCAGCCCCGGATCGGCGAGCGGGTTGCGGAACAGGCCCTGGAGCGCGGCGCCGGCGGCGGCGAGACCGGCGCCGGTCAGGACGGCGAGCACCGTGCGCGGCAGCCGCACCGCGGCCAGCACGATCTCCTGCTGGGCCGAGAACGTCCAGCCGCTGTCGAGACCGAGCCAGGACAGCAGGATGCCGGCGATCTCCGCCGGCCGGATCGGAACCGCGCCGATCCCGGCGCCCGCCAGGAAGCTCGCCACGAGGGCGGCGCCGAGCGCCGCGAGCATCAGGCTGCGGCGGCGGCGATGATGCTGCTGTGCTCGTTGCACCGATCTAGGAAAACTGTCCTGCAAGATTGGAGTCATGTCCT
>DAIMFL010000096.1:11830-12858 GCA_036724615.1 Alphaproteobacteria bacterium
CCCCCCCCCCCCCCCCCCCTCTCGTCTGCGGCGTGGTCTGGCGCCGCGCCCGCCCCCGCTGCTCGATTCACGCCGACGGAAACCGCGCTACGGCAGGGCGAGGCCGGGGTGGATCGCGGCGGCGAGCTCGCGCACCGCCTGCGGGGTGCGGGGGCCGAAGCCGAGGAGAAGCAGCCCGTCCATCGCCTTCACGCGCCCGGCCTGGGCCGCCGGAGTGAGGGCGAGCTCCGGCCGGGCGAGAACGCCCGCCATTCCGCCCATTTCGTCGAGCGTGCGGTCCATGAAGAGCAGCAGGTCCGGCTCGGCCGCGACCGCCGCCTCGGCCGAGAGCGGGCGGTAGTCCTCGAAGCCGACGACCGCGTTGCGCCCGCCGGCGAGCTCGATGATTCCCGCCGCCGAGGTGCCGTCGCCGGCCGCAAGCAGCCGGCCGTTGCTCGCGGCCAGCACGAAGAGGACGCTCGGCCGCTCCTCGACCGCAGAGATCTCGCCCGCGAGGCGCGCCAGCTCTCCGTCCACCCGATCGGCCAGAGCGCGCCCCTCGGGGCCGAGCCCGACCGCGTCGCCGACGATGCGGATCTTCTCCGCGATGCCCAGCGCCGTGGGATCGTCCGGAACGGTGCGGATCGGCACCTTGGCCGCCTGCAGCTGCTCGACCGTCGTCGGCGGCCCGGCGCCGTCGAGCATCAGGACGAGTGAGGGCTCGAGCGCGATGATCGGCTCCGCGACCAGCTGCCTGATATAGCCGACGTCGGGAAGCGCGTCCGCCTCCGGCGGGTAGGAGCTGGTGCTGTCCACCGCGACGATCCGGTCGCCGGCGCCGAGCGCGAACAGGATCTCGGTCACCACCCCGCCGATCGAGACCAGCCGGTCGGCCGGCGCCGCGGGGCGCGCGGCGCCGCAGGGCATCGCGGCGGCCAGCGCCGAGGCGCCGGCCAGCGCGACGAAGCCGCGGCGGGAGAGTGGCATCAGGTGGCCACCGGCTCGAGGCACGCCGCCAGCCCGTGCCAGGCCTCGAGCATTGGCTGGCC
>DAIMFL010000097.1:0-12854 GCA_036724615.1 Alphaproteobacteria bacterium
GCGGCTTCGCGCTCACCGCCTGCGCGCGCGTCGGATCCTCGTTCAACGCGCGCTTGGCTTCGCCGGTGGGATCGACGGTCTTCTCGATTTCCTGGCCGATATTGACGCGCGTGACCTGCTGGACGGTCTTTCTCGCCTCGTCGAGCTCCGCTTCGCGCACGATCTGATCGACCCCGCTCTGGAACTCGCGCGCCATCTTACGCACCGTCCGCATCCAGTGGGCGGCGGTCTTCAGCGCGTTGGGCAATTCCTTCGGTCCGAGGACGATCAGCGCCACCACGGCGATGATGGCCATCTCGGACCAGCCGATGTCGAACATCCCGGCGGCTCCGCCGCAGCCGGCCGCGCAGGATCAGCTGCTGGCCGCCTTGTCCTTGCTCTTGGGGTCGACCTCGATGGCGGCGGTGTCGCCCTCCGACCCCTTCTCCTTGTCCTCCTTCAGGCCCTTTTTGAAGGCCGTGATGCCCTGCCCCATGTCGCGCATCAGCTTCGGAATCTTGCCGCCGCCGCCGAACAGGAGGAGGACGACCGCCAGGAGGATCAGCCAATGCCACCAGCTACCGATACCCATCGCGGGGTTCTCCCAAAGACCATTTGCACCATGTTGCGGCGGACTATGGCAAAAACCCCACCCTGCCGCAACGCATCGATCGTCACCAGGGATTATGTAAGGGGTTCGAGCGGGAAAACAAAGGCTTGGGCCCGATCGAGCAGGACGGAAACGAACTCGTCCTCGGCCGGCAGGAAGCGTCCCGGCATGCGGGAATGAAGATGGAGATGTTCCCCCCGAAACTCCCCGGTGCAGAGATGGATGAGGCTGCTCCGACCGAGCAGCCGGGCCGCGATGACCTTGGCGAGCGGCGCGTCTCCGGCCATATCCGCTGGTCCCAGGCGCAGCGCCTCGGGGCGGATCAGAACCTCGACCGCCTGGCCCTCCGGCAGGCCGGCGGCCGGCACCGGCCCGAAAGGCGTTCCCGCCTCGCCGCCCGAGACATGGCTGGAGAAGCGGTTGACCTGGCTGAAGAACGAGGCGACGAAGGCCGAGCGCGGCTTGAAATAGAGCTCGGCCGGGCTGCCTTCCTGGACGATGGCCCCGGCCCGCATGACCGCGATCCGGTCGGCCATGAACATCGCCTCCTCCGGATCGTGGGTGACCAGCAGGGTCGCCGCGCCGCTCGACTTCAGCACGTGCAGCGTGTCGTCGCGAACCTGGTCGCGCAGCCGGGCGTCCAGGCCGGAGAACGGCTCGTCGAGCAGCATCACCTTGGGTTCCGGCGCGAGCGCCCGGGCGAGCGCGACGCGCTGCTGCTGGCCGCCCGACAGAGTGTGGGGAAAGGCCTCCGCCGATCCCTCCATCCCCACCTGGCGCAGGGCCTCCCGCGCCCGCCGCTGGCGCTCCGCGGGGGAGCGCCCGAACAGCCCGAAGCCGACATTGTCGAGCACGGTGAGATGCGGGAACAGCGCGTAGTCCTGGAACACCAGCCCGACGCCGCGCTCCTCGGGCGGCAGGCTGCGCTTGCCGTCGGCGACCAGCCGTCCGTCCATCAGCACGCGGCCTTCCTGCAGCTCCTCGAGGCCCGCAGCGATGCGCAGCACGGTCGACTTGCCGCAGCCGGACGGGCCGAGCAGGCAGACCACCTCCCCCCGCCTGACGCTCAGGGCGACGCCGTTCACCGCCTGCAGCCTGCCGTAGCGATGGCTCACCTCCTCCAGATTGAGCGCGTCCGCCATGGCCGTTCCCTCAGACCTCGGCATGGCCGGGCCGCGAGCGCGCGATGACGCGCGACAGCAGGATGACCGGCACGATCCCCACCGCCACGATGGCGAGGGCCGAGCTCGACGCCTCGTGCAGAAGCTCGTCGGAGGCGAGCTCGTAGGTGCGCGTGGCGAGCGTGTCGAAGTTGAACGGGCGCAGCACGAGCGTCGCGGGGAGCTCCTTCATCACGTCGACGAAGACGACCAGGCCGGCAGTGAGAAGACTGCCGCGGATGATCGGCATGTGCACGCGTCGCAACGTCGCGGCCGGCCCGTGGCCGAGGGATCGCGCGGCGTAGTCCATGCTGGCGGTGACCTTGGTCAGGCTCGCCTCCACCGTGTTGAAAGAGAGCGCCAGGAACCGCACGAGATAGGCGGAGATCACGGCGTAGATGGTGCCGCTGAAGATGAGGCCGGTCGAGATCCCGAAGCTGCTGCGCATCCAGCCGTCGACCGTATTGTCGATCCACGCGAGCGGCAGCATCACGCCTACGGCGATGACTGACCCGGGGATCGCGTAGCCCATGCTGGCGACGCGCACGGCCACGAGCGACGCGGCGGTGCGGCGCAGCCGCAGCGCATAGGCCATCAGCACGGCGACAGTGACCGCCAGCACGGCGGCGATGGCCGCCAGCGTGAAGCTGTTGAGGGCGTAACCCAGGAAACGCTCGTCGACCCACTCGTCCGCCGTGATCGTCATGCCGTAGCCGAGATTCAGCGCCGGGACGAAGAAGCCGAGCAGCACCGGCAGGGCGCAGGCGGCGATCGCCAGCCCTGCGCGCAGGCCGCGCAGATGGAAGCGCGGCAGAGGCCGATAGCGGGAGGTGGAATGGGCGAAGCCGCGGCGCCCGCGCGACCAGCGCTCGAGCAGGAACACGCCGGCGATGAACAGCATGAGAATGGCGGCGAGCTGCGCCGCGGCGGCCGGCTGCCCCATGCCGAGCCAAGTGCGGTAGATGCCGGTCGTGAACGTGTCGACGCCGAAATGCTGCACGGCGCCGAAATCGTTGAGCGCCTCCATCAGCGCGAGCGCCACGCCGGCGGCGACCGCCGGCCGGGCGAGCGGCAGCGCGACCCGCGCGAAGGCGCGCCAGGGCGAGCAGCCGAGGGTCCGGCTCACCTCCAGCACGCAGGCGGACTGCTCGAGGAACGCGGCGCGCGACAGCAGGTAGACATAGGGATAGAGGACCAGCGTCATCATGGCGATGGCGCCTTCGATCGAGCGCAACTGCGGGAACCAGTAGTCCTGCCGCGTCCAGCCGAAGGCGTCGCGCAGCAGCGATTGCACCGGCCCGGCATAGTCGAGCAGCGAGGTGTAGCTGTAGGCGATCACATAGGCCGGAACGGCGAGCGGCAGCAGTAGGGCCCACTCGAACACCCGCCGTCCCGGGAAGCGGCAGAGCGTCACCAGCCAGGCCGTGCCGACGCCGACCACCAGCGTGCCCGCGCCGACGCCGACCATCAGCAGCAGCGAGTTCTGGACGTAGTGCGGCAGGACGGTGCTGGCGAGATGGTCCCAGACGTCGCCCGAGGGCACGAAGACGAAGCTCGCCACCACGAGCACGGGTAGCGCCACCCCGCCCGCCGCGGCCAGGGTGAACAGCACCCACGGATCGAGCAGCCGTCCGCGCCCGGTCGTCGCCGGCAGCGGGGTTTCGCTTTCGAAGGGGACTGCGGACACGGCCTCTGCCTTCCTCGGGGGCGACTGTCGCTTCCCTCTTTGGCGACAATATTGCGACTGGTTATCAGTTACAACGTGGCCGCCACCAGGGCAGGAGCGGGCTCAGTCCTCCTCGGGCAGGTCCTCCATGCCGGCGACCAGCGCCTCCTCGTCGAGCTCGCCCGCCTCCTCGCCGTCCTGATCGTCCCCGTCCCCGCCTTCGCCCCCGTCGGCGGGCGGCATGGACTGCGCCATGGCCTGCATGCCGAGGGTCGAGACGGCGGTGCCGGTCTCGAGCAGTCCGGCCGCCTTCAGCTCCTCGATGCCCGGCAGGGCGTCTCGGTTCTCCAGCCCGAAATGATCGAGGAAGGCGTCGGTGGTCACCCAGGTGACCGGCCGTCCCGGCGTGCGCCGCCGCCCCTTGGGCCGGATCCAGGTCGCCTCCAGCAGCGCGTCCAGCGTGCCGCGCGACAGGGCGACACCGCGGATCTCCTCGATCTCGCCGCGCGTGACCGGCTGGTGATAGGCGATGATGGCGAGCGTCTCCACCGCGGCGCGGGAAAGCTTGCGCTGGACCTCGGTCTCGATCTGCATGCGCGGCGCGAGATCGGGCGCCGTGCGGAAGGCCCAGCGCGATTCCCGCTGCACCAGGTTGACGCCGCGGTTGGCGTAGAGGGCGGCGAGCTCCTCGAGCAGCGCGGGCACGTCCGCGCCCTCCGGCATGCGCGCCGCCAGGGCCGAGGCGGCGACCGGCTCGGCCGAGGCGAACAGCATCGCCTCGAGCAGGCGGAGCAGCTGGAACCGGTCCTCGCGCTGGGCGGGCTCCGGCTGCGGCTCGGTTTCGGGGGCGGCGCTGAGATCGGTCATGACGGATCGCGTACGGGTCGGAGGAAGATGGGGCCGAACGTGCCGTCCTGGCGCAGCTGCGCGCGGCCGGAGCGCACCAGCTCCAGGCTGGCGGCAAAGGTCGCGGCGACGGCGGAGCGGCGCTGCAGCCCGTCCTTGAGCTCGTCGGGCAGGAAGTTGGTGAGCACGGTCCAGTCGGGCATGTGGCCGAGCAGGTCGCCGAGCCGCTTCAGCGCATCGTCCATGGAATAGAGCTCCATCGGGGCGATGCGCAGCATGTGCGGCTGCTGGCGGCGCACATGGGAGCCGTAGGCGCGCAGCAGCTCGTAGAGGGTGAGCTTGTAGACCGGCTTGGCGAGGATGCGGATCGGCTCCGGCGCGCCGCGGGCGAAGAGCTCGCGGCCGAGCTGCGGCCGGGCCATCAGCCTGGCCCCCGCTTCCTGCATCGCCTCCAGGCGCTGCAGCTGATAGGCGAGCGCGGCGGCGAGCTCGGCCCCCGTGGGCTCGCCCTCGCCCTCCGGCTCCGGCAGCAGGAGCTTGGATTTCAGATAGGCGAGCCAGGCCGCCATCACCAGGTAGTCGGCGGCGAGCTCGAGCCGCAGCCGCCGGGCGCGCGCCACGAACTCCAGGTACTGGTCGGCCAGGTCGAGGATCGAGATCTTGGTGAGATCGACCTTCTGGTCCCGTGCGAGGGACAGCAGCACGTCGATCGGCCCTTCATAGCCGTCGAGGTCGAGCACGAACTGGGAATCGTCCAGCGCGGCGAAACCGCCCTCCGCCGGCGTGGGTCCCTGGGCGTCCTCGAATGGTTCGTCTGCCGTCATCGGCAATTCCTAGGCCAGCGGCCGCGCCTAACGCAAGCCGACGATGCTGAGGACGAGATTGCCGAGCGCTCCGACGGCGGGCCGGATGACGGCGCCGAGCGGATCGATCTCGAGCCCGAGCCGGGACGCCAGATACGGCAGGACCAGGAGCCCGACCAGGATCAGGATCCCGTGCCGCTCCAGCCGCGCGAGCGGCACCGCGAGCGCGTTCGGCAGGATTCCCACCGCCACTCTCCCGCCGTCCAGCGGCGGCAGGGGCAGCATGTTGAACACGGCGAGGACGAGGTTGAGGAACAGGGAGTTCTGCAGGTTCAGATAGGCCCACTGCGCCGTGGTCGGCCAGCTCCCCAGCTGGGGGCCCGGCAGGTCCCAGATCAGCGGGACCAGATGGAGGAGAGCCGCCGAGGCCAGCGCGAGGGCGAGATTGGTCCCGGGTCCGGCGGCGGCGACCAGCACCATGTCCCGGCGTGGCCGCCGGAGCCGGTTGAAGCGCACGGGCACCGGCTTGGCATAGCCGAACATGAACGGCGCGAACATCAGCATGAGCGCCGGCAGGATGACCGTGCCGAAGCGGTCGATGTGGACGAGCGGGTTGAAGGTGACGCGGCCGAGCTTGAAGGCGGTGTCGTCGCCCAGCTTCCAGGCGGCCCAGCCATGCGCGGCCTCGTGCAGGGTGACGGCCAGCAGCACCGGCAGCACCCAGGTCGAGGCCACGTGAATGGCTTCGCCGAGCTCGGACGGGAACACCCTCGGGACTCCGGCTCAGGCCGTCATCAGCGCATCGAGGCGCGTGGTCAGCGCTGCCATTTCCGACGCCTCGGCCGCCGAGCCGAGCCGCTGCCGCGCCGCCTCGATGCGCTTCAGCGCGGGCTGGCTGAGCGCTCCGACGGCGCCGGCGACCGCCTCCATCTCGCCGAGGTCTCCGTTGCAGTGGAGCACCACGTCGCAGCCGGCGGCGAGCGCGTCCCGTGCCCGCTCGGCGAGCGTTCCGGACAGCGCCTGCATGGACAGGTCGTCGGAGAGCAGCAGGCCGTCGAAGCCGATCGCGCTGCGGATCACGTCCCGGATCACGACGGGCGAGGTGGTCGCCGGCCGGTCGGGGTCGATGTCGCTGTAGACCACATGCGCCGTCATCGCCCAGGGTGCGTCGGCGCAGAGGCGGAACGCGCGGAAATCGGTGCTTTCCAGCTCGGCCCGCGCCGTCGATACCCGAGGCAGGGCGAGATGGCTGTCGACGGCGGCGCGGCCATGCCCGGGAATGTGCTTGGCCACGGGCAGCACGCCGGCTTCGAGGAATCCGTCCATCATGGCCCGGCCCAGGCAGGCGACCGCCTCCGGATCCGCCCCGAAGGCGCGGTCGCCGATCACCTCATGGGCGCCGGGAAGACGCAGATCCAGAACGGGAGCGCAATTCACGTCGATGCCGACGGCGCGCAGCTCCAGCGCCAGCAGCCGCGCATTGAGGCGCACGGCCTCCTCCGCTGCCGCCCGGTCGCGGCTGGCGAGCTGGCCGAACCTGGCGGCCGGCGCGGCGGCGCGCCAATGCGGCGGCTTCAGGCGGGCGACGCGTCCGCCCTCCTGGTCGATCAGCACCGGCGCGTCGGCGCGCCCGACCGTTTCGCGCAGTTCCGCCGTCAGCCGGGCGAGCTGCTCCGGCGTCTCCACATTGCGCAGGAAAACGATGAATCCGAACGGATCGGCGCTGCGGAAGAAATGGCGCTCGGCGTCGCTCAGGCGAGGTCCGGAGCAGCCGTAGATAGCCGCGGAGGCGGTCACGTCTCGCCTCCGCGCACCCGTCTGGGCGGCGTCACGGCTTCACCACCAGGCAGGCCTGATCCTTGGCCTTTAGCTGGTCGCACAGCGCGGCCGCCGCCTCGCGGGACGGCAGGGCGCCGGCCTGCACCCGGTAGAAGACCCCCTGTTCGCCGAGATCGGCACGCTGGATCGTCGGCTGCAGCCCGCCGAGCAGGTCGGCATGGGCCTTCTGCAGCCTGGCCCAGGCCTGCCGGGCAACCGCCACGGACTTGAGCGCCGCGAGCTGGATCCGGAAGCCCGTCCCGGCGGCAGCGGGCGCCGGCGCCTCGGGTTCCGTGGGCGGGACGGCTGGCGCGGCGGCCTGCTGCTCGGGTTCCGCCTCCGGCACGGGCGCTTGCTCGGGCGCCGGTGCCGGCTCGGCAGCCTGTTCGGCCCCGGCCTGTTGCTCCGTTGCCGCGTCGCCGGTGGGAGCCGGTGTCTCCGCTGCCTGGCCAGGATCGGTCTCGGCCGGCCCCGGCTGCCCCTCTTCCGCCGGCTGCAGCGTGGGCGAGATCTCCTGGGGCGGCGGGGGCGGCGTCAGGCCGGCCGTCTCTGCAACCGTCTCCTCAGGCTCCGGAGCGGGCGGCGCCGGCGGGTCGAGCGGCTCCTCCGGCGGGGGCAGCAGACGCTCGACCGTGGGCCCGCCGGCGTCCTGCCCGCCGGCCTGGCCGAGCTCCTGGTAGATCAGCTTGTCCTGGTTCGGCACGGTCATGCCGCCTTCGCTCTCCGGACGGACCTTCGGGTCGCCGGGCTCGGCCTCGACGACCGGCAGCTCGGCCGGGGTCTCGGGCCGGTTGGCAGCCTGATACGCCCACCAGACCAGCCCGATAAAGGCGCCGATCGCAGCCAGCACCAGGGCGACCGGCAGAAGCCGCCCGCGCCGCGACATGCGCTGCAGCCGCGCCTCCGCGTCGCCGTCGATCGGATCGGCCGCGAGACCGTGCGGCGGCGGCGGAATGTCCGCGTCCTCCTCCGGGCCGAGCAGGTCCGGCTGCCGTCCGCCCGGCTGGGTGGGATCGGAGGTCATCAACGCATCTCCTCGACGGGCGTCACGCCCATGATCTCGAGCCCGGAGGCGACCACCGTCGCCACCGCCTTCACCAGGGCGAGCCGCGCCCGGGTCAGGTCGCGGTCCTCCGGCAGCAGGAAGCGCAGGGTCGCATCGTCCTTCCCCTTGTTCCACAGCGCATGGAACGACGAGGCGAGATCATACAGGTAGAACGCGATTCGGTGCGGCTCCTGTGCCTCGGCGGCGATCTCGACCAGCCGGGGGAAGCCCGCCATCTGCCGGATCAGCACCATCTCCGCCGGATCGCTCAGCCGTTCCAGCGGCGCGTCCGCGAGGGCGGAGGGCGCCAGGTCGATTCCCCCGAGCTCTGCGGCGGCATGCCGCAGCACCGACGAGCAGCGCGCATGGGCGTACTGCACGTAGAAGACCGGATTGTCGCGCGACTGCTCCAGCACCCTGGCGAGGTCGAAGTCGAGCGCGGCGTCGTTCTTGCGCGTCAGCATGATGAAGCGCACGACGTCCTTGCCCACCTCCTCCACCACCTCCTGGAGGGTGACGAAGGTGCCGGCGCGCTTCGACATTTTCACCGGCTCGCCCTCGCGCAGGAGCTTGACGAGCTGGCAGATCTTCACCTCGAGCCGTCCCTTGCCCTCGGTGATCGCCGTCACCGCCGCCTGCATGCGCTTCACATAGCCGCCGTGATCGGCGCCCCAGACGTCGATCATCAGCGGGAAGCCGCGGCAGAACTTGTCGTAGTGATAGGCGATGTCGGCGGCGAAATAGGTCCAGCTGCCGTCCGACTTCTTCAGCGGCCGGTCCACGTCGTCGCCGAAATCGGTGGCGCGGAACAGGGTCTGCGGCCGCGGCTCCCAGTCCTCCGGCGTCTTGCCCTTGGGCGGCTCCAGCACGCCGGTATAGATGAGGCCCCGGTCGGCGAGCGTGCGGAGCGCCCGGTCGACTCCGCCGGACTCGACCAGGCCGCGCTCGGAGCTGAACACGTCCTGGTGGATGCCCAGCCTGTCCAGATCGGCGCGGATGCGCTCCATCATCAGGTCGATGGTGAAGCTGCGCACCGGCTCCAGCCACGCGCTCTCCGGCGCGTCGCGCCATTTGTCGCCGTCGCGTTCGGCGAGCGCCTGTCCCACGTCCTTCAGATACTCGCCGGGATAGAGCCCTTCCGGGATGGTGCCGATCTCCTCGCCCAGCGCTTCGCGATAGCGCAGGAACGCGGAGCGCGCGAGCACGTCGACCTGCGCGCCGGCGTCGTTGATGTAGTACTCCCGGGTCACGTCGTAGCCGGCCTTGGCCAGCAGGGCGGCGAGCGCGTCGCCCACCACCGCGCCGCGGGCATGGGCGACGTGGAGCGGGCCGGTCGGGTTGGCCGAGACGTATTCCACGTTGACCCGCCTGCCGCCGCCTGCCGTCGAGCTGCCATAGGCCGTGCCGGCCGCCAGGATGTCGGCGATGCGCTGCTGCCAGAGGCGATCCGCGAGGCGGAGATTGATGAAGCCGGGCCCGGCGATCTCCACCGCCGTCACCGCGTCGAGCCCGGCGAGCCGCGCCTGCAGCTTCTCGGCAAGCGCGCGCGGGCTGAGGCCGGCCGGCTTCGCCAGCACCATCGCGGCATTGGTGGACAGGTCGCCATGGGCGGGATCGCGCGGCGGCTCGACCGTCACGCGCACGGTGTCGAGTCCGGCCGGAATCTCGCCGGCCGCTCCCATCTCCTCCAGCAGGCGGAGAATGTCGTCTCGGAATCTGTTGAATACGTTCATCAGGATCGGTAGGGGTCGAACAGGCGCTGGTGCTCATCCAGGGCGAAACGGTCGGTCATGCCGGCGATGTAGTCGGCGACCAGCCGCGCGGTTTCCGGAGCGCCCGCGGGTCCGGACTGGGCGCGCCACTCGGTCGGCAGGCAATCCGGCTGGGCGATATAGAGCTCGAACAGCTCCCGTACCACGCGCCGGGCCTTGCTGGTCATACGGTTCACCCGGTAGTGGCGGTACATGCGCTCGAACAGGAAGCCCTTGAGCGTCCTGTCGTTCTCGCTCATCCGCCGGGAAAAGCCGATCAGCGGCCGGCCGGCGCGGCGCACCTCCTCGACGGATTGCGGCCCCGACTCGGCCAGCCGGCGGCGGCTCTCCTCTATCAGGTCGGTCACCATGAGGTCAATCAAGCGGCGGACCGACTCGTGGATCAGCCGCCCCTGCTCCAGCCCGGGGAACCGGTCGAAGACCTCGCGAAACACCGGCCCGACCAGCGGGACATCGGAGAGATCCTCCACGTCGAACAGCCCGGCGCGCAGTCCGTCGTCGATGTCGTGGTTGTTGTAGGCGATGTCGTCGGCGATGGCCGCCACCTGCGCCTCCGGCCCCGGCCAGCCGTCGAGCTCCAGGCCGTTCTCGGCGTTGTAGGCGGCGATGCTCGGGGGCACCGGGCGGGCGCGGGCCTTGGCGCCGGCGTCCGGGCCGGTCAGCGGTCCGTTGTGCTTCACCACCCCTTCGAGCGCTTCCCAGGTCAGGTTCAGCCCGTCGAACCCGGCGTAGCGCCGCTCCAGCATGGTGACGATCCGGAAGGTCTGCTCGTTGTGGTCGAAGCCGCCGGAATCGACCATGCAGGCATCGAGCTCCTCCTCGCCGGCATGGCCGAAGGGCGTATGGCCGAGGTCGTGCGCCAGCGCGATGGCCTCCGCCAGGTCCTCGTTGAGGCCGAGGACCCGGCCGACCGAGCGGGCGATCTGGGCCACCTCCAGGCTGTGGGTGAGCCGGGTGCGGAAGTGATCGCCCTCGTGATAGACGAAGACCTGCGTCTTGTACTTGAGGCGGCGGAAGGCGACGGAATGGATGATCCGGTCCCGGTCGCGCTGGAAATCCGAGCGGGTCGGGCTCGACGGCTCGTCGATGAGCCGCCCGCGGCTCTGCTCCGGCCGGGAGGCGTAGGGGGCGAGGAACGGGGGCGGCACCTGCATGGCGGGACAGTACAGGCGTGCCCGGAACCCGGCAACCGGCGCCCCAGGCCGGCGACGGCGGCGATTTGACATTGGCGACCCGATGCTTACATAGGGTTTTTCGGTTGCTATAATGGCCGACAGCCGATACCAGGAAGCCCTGCCCATGGATGCCCAAGCCCAGAACAGCCCGGCCGCCGGCACGACCAGCGGCACAGCCGACACGCGCGGCGTCTCGGTGACGGACAGCGCGATGCGCCGGCTCGCCGAGATCGTCGCCGCGGAGGGTGGCGAGGGGCTGGTCCTGCGCGTCGCCGTCTCGGGCGGCGGCTGCTCCGGCTTCCAGTACGGTTTCACCCTGGACGACACGGTTCAGGACGACGACGTGGTGATCGAGCGCGACGGCCTGAAGGTCGTGATCGACGGCGTGTCGCTCGACCTTCTGGCCGGCGCCGAGATCGATTTCGTCGAGGAGCTCTCGGGCGCGTCGTTCCGCATCAGGAATCCGAACGCATCCTCGTCCTGCGGCTGCGGCAACTCCTTCGCGGTCTGACGCGTCTTCTACCATCTATGGTAGGCTGCCGGACGTCGATACGGGACAGCTGATTCTTTCACGAGTTGTCATCGCCGGGCTCGACCCGGCGATCCATGGTCCTGCCAGCGCAAGCGGCGCCATGGATGCGCGGATCAAGTCCGCGCATGACATCGAGTTGGAGGTCCCGAGCAGCTTCATCTCGGAGGGCTTTCGGTGGTCACCATCGCCACCTGGAACGTGAATTCCATCAAGGCGCGGATCGGCAACGTCACGCAGTGGCTGCGCGAGGCGAAGCCCGACATCGTGCTGCTGCAGGAGATCAAGTGCACGACGGCGGACCTGCCCTGCCTCGAGTTCGAGGACCTGGGCTACAACGTCGCGGCGGTCGGGCAGAAGAGCTACAACGGCGTGGCGCTGCTCTCGCGCTTCCCGATGACGGTGGAGCGCCAGGCGCTGCCCGGCGGCGGCGAGGAGGAGCAGGCCCGCTACATCGAGGGGCTGATCGAGCTTCCCACCGAGACCGGCGCGCGCCGGCGGCTCATGCGCGTGGCCTCGATCTATCTGCCCAACGGCAACCCGGTCGACAGCCTGAAATACGACTACAAGCTCGCCTGGATGGAGCGGCTGCGGCGGCACGCCCGCAGCCTGCTGCAGCTCGAGGAGATCCTGGTGCTGGGCGGCGACTACAACGTCATTCCCGAGGACGAGGACGTGTACGATCCCGCCGCCTGGGAGGACGACGCGCTGTTCCGGCCGGAGGTGCGGCGGCGGTTTCGCGCCCTCGCCCATCTCGGCTTCACCGACGCGTTTCGCGCCATGAACCAGGAGCCGCACCAGTACAGCTTCTGGGACTATCAGGCCGGGGCGTGGCAGCGGGACCGCGGGCTGCGCATCGATCACCTCATGCTTTCGCCGCAGGCGGCGGACCGGCTCGGCGCGAGCGGGATCGACCGCGCCCCGCGCGGCCGCGAGCGGCCGTCCGACCACACGCCGGTCTGGTGCCGGCTGGACGCATGAGCGAGGCCGCCTTCCATGACGGGGGCTGTCTGTGCGGCGCGGTGCGCTTCCGCGCC
Source organism: Alphaproteobacteria bacterium (assembly GCA_036724615.1). Lineage (GTDB taxonomy): Bacteria > Pseudomonadota > Alphaproteobacteria > Dongiales > Dongiaceae > DAIMFL01. The sequence continues at coordinate 12,441 of DAIMFL010000097.1, forward strand.
AGGGGCGAAAGCCTCGGCGTCAATCATTGCCACTGCCGCATGTGCCAGCGGGCGACCGGCCAGCCCTCGGTCGTTTGGGCCGCGTTCGAGGCGGCGAGCTTCCAGGTGCTGCAAGGGACGATCCAGGAGTACGCCTCCAGCAGCTGGGCGACGCGCGGCTTCTGCGCGCGCTGCGGCTCGCCCCTCACCTTCCACTATGTCGACGAGGGCCGGCCGATGGTCGACGTGACGGTGGCGAGCGTCGACCAGCCCGAGGCGTTTCCGCCGACCAAGCATCTGTGGACCGAGAGCGCCGTGCCCTGGCTCGCCGGCATGGACACCCATCTGCCGCGCTTCGCGAAAAGCTCGGGCGGTACTCCGACGTCGTAGGCGGACGGGACAGCAGAATCGCCAGGAAAGTTGTCATCGCCGGGC
>DAIMFL010000098.1:0-12827 GCA_036724615.1 Alphaproteobacteria bacterium
CGCAGGTCCTTCTGCAAGCAAATTCGACGACTCCGCTACGGAGCCGAGTTCACGCGCAACCATATTGTCTTTGGGGAGATGACTACCCTGCACCCGGGTAGGACTGAGTGGTAGTACGCCCTCCGACAGCCCGGAGCAGGGGTGGACGTATCTGCGCGATCAGTAGTCCCGCGCAGCCGTCGCCGATATATCGCCTGACCATTGCTTCCCAACCTGTGGCTCATCGCAGTCGATACCCTCGCGATATGGGATCTCCCTGAATACTTCTCAAGAGGAACGACGGCGAACAGCCGTTCCTATTGATTTGTTCTGTCCAGATGGACAGGTCAGTTGGTCTTGCACATTGCGGGCGAGCATCGGCAGGGTTGAATCCTGAACGGCCGGCTCGCTTGACCGAGGTCAAGAAGAGCAGCGGCTGGCGCTGCTAGGGTCGCAAGCCGTTCCCGGACCCGAGTCGATGCCCGAAGCTCCGCCGCCTCTCACGCCCTTCCTCCTCGCCGCGCCGCTGCTTCCCCCGGTTGCAGTGCTGCAGCGCTGTGTCGATGTCGTCGTCCGACAGGTCGTGCAGCGGCACGCCGCCGCCTTCGCGCGGCTCGCTGCGATCGGGGATGCCGTCATCCTCGTCCAGCCGACCGATCTGCCGATCGGCTTCGCGCTCCATCCCGGCGCGCGGCCGGCGCGAGTCGAGCTGCTGCGGGCCGGCGAGGGAACGGCGGCCCGCGCGACGATCCGCGGCCCGATGCTCCTGCTGCTCGATCTGCTCCAGGGGCGGCTCGACGGCGATGCGGCCTTCTTCACGCGCGACCTCACCATCGAGGGCGATACCGAGACGGTCCTCCTGCTGCGCAATGCGCTCGACGGCGCCGGCATCGAGCTGACCGAGGACGCGGTGCCGCGCGTTCTGCCGGAGCCGGTCCGGCGGCGCCTCACGACCGCCCTCTGCGGCGCGGAGCGGCTGCTGCGCCGGGCGACCGTCGATCTCGACCGGATCGCGGCGGCGATCGTCGCGCCCGCCGAGGCACGGCTCGCCCGCCAGCAGGCGCAGATCGAGGCCTTGTCGGACGGCCTCGCCCGGCTGCAGAGGAAATCCGTCCGCCGGGCCGAGCCGGTCTAGGAGTCCAGTCGCATGGTCGAGCTCGTCTGTCCCGGCGGCACGCCGGCCGGCCTTCGCGCGGCGGTCGATGGCGGGGCGGACGTGGTCTATGCCGGCTTCGCGGACGCGACCAACGCGCGGAATTTTCCCGGCCTCAACTTCTCGCCGGCGGAGATGGCGGACGGGATCGCCTACGCCCATGCGCGCGGCGCGAAGGTCTACATCGCGATCAACACCTTTCCGAAGGCGGGCGAGCCGGAGCCCTGGCGGCGCGCCGTGGACGGCGCGGCGGCGCTCGGCGCCGACGCGGTGATCCTCGCCGATATCGGGCTCCTGGACTATGCCGCCACTGCGCATCCGGCGCTGCGCCGGCATCTCTCGGTGCAGGCTTCGGCCTCGAACCTGGAGGCGATCCGGCTCTATCGCGATCGCTTCGGCGTGAGCCGCGTCGTGCTGCCGCGCGTGCTGACCGTGGCGGAGATCGCCGAGATCACCGCCGCGTGCGGCGTCGAGACGGAGGTCTTCGCCTTCGGCGGCATGTGCGTGATGGCGGAGGGGCGCTGCTCGCTGTCCTCCTATGCCACCGGGCAGTCGCCGAACATGAACGGCGTGTGCTCCCCGGCGAGCCATGTGCGCTACGAGCGGCGCGGCGACACGCTGGTCTCGCAGCTCGGCGGCTTCACCATCAACGCCTTCCCCGCGGGCGAGCCCGCCGGCTATCCGACGCTATGCAAAGGGCGATTTCAGTCCTCAGGACGAGCCTCCTATCTCTTCGAGGATCCGATCTCGCTCGACACGCTGACGCTGCTCCCCGAGCTGGTGCGGGCCGGCATCTCCGGCCTCAAGATCGAGGGGCGGCAGCGCGGCCGCGCCTATGTGGCGAGCGTGGTGGCGACCTATCGGCAGGCGCTCGACGCGGTTCTCGCGGGCGGACGGCCAGGCAACCAAGAGCGCGAAGCGTTGGCCGATCTCGCCGAAGGCGGCCGCGGCACGACCGGCGCCTATTCCCGGGGATGGCGATGACGACGCGGCCGGCGCGCCTGACGCTCGGACCTCTGCGGTTCAACTGGCCGGCCGAGCGGCAGCGCGACTTCTACTTCCGGATCGCCGACGAGGCTCCGGTCGACATCGTCTATGTGGGCGAGGTCGTCTGCATCAAGCGCGCGCCCTTCGCAGCGCCGATCCTTCCCGAGGTGATCGAACGGCTGGAGCGGGGCGGCAAGCAGGTCGTGCTCTCGACCCTGGCCCTGGTGTCGACGGCGCGGGAGCAGGAATCGGTGCGCGAGCTCGTCTCGGTGCACGGGCTGATGGTCGAGGCCAACGATCTCTCCGCGGTCGCGCTGCTGGTGCCACGACCGCATGTGGTGGGACCGCTCGTCAGCGTCTACAACGAAGGGACGCTCGGCTGGTTCGCGCGGAACGGGGCGCAGCGGATCGTGCTGCCGGCGGAGCTGTCCGGAGCGGATATCGCACGTCTCGCCGCGGCGGTGCCGGAGATCGAGCTGGAGGTACATGCCTTCGGCCGCGTGCCGCTCGCGGTCTCGGCGCGCTGCTACCACGCCCGCTCGCACGGGCTTCACAAGGACGGCTGCCGCTATGTCTGCGCCGAGGACCCGGACGGGATGGAGGTGGCGACCGTAGACGGCGAGCCGTTCCTGGCGGTCAACGGCACCGAGACGATGTCCTATCGCTGCGTCAACCTGCTGCCGCATCTCGGGGAGCTCGAGGCTGCCGGGGTCGGCCTGTTCCGGCTGTCGCCGCAGGCGACCGACATGGTGCGGGTGGCCGACATCTTCCGCGACACGCTGGACGGCAAGACCGGGCCGGATGCCGCCGTCGCCGCTCTCGGGCAGGTCGTCGACTTCGCGCCTTTCGCCGACGGGTTCTACCGCGGCCGGCCGGGCGCGGCCTGGGGCGAAGAGCCGGAATAGGCGCGGCGCCGTCGCCTTGGCGGACGGCCGTCTTGCCGCTAATGTCCGCCGCGAGCTCACGCCGAACGGGATAGCCCGATGGATTTCTCCCTGCCGCCCGAGATCGAGGCCTATCGCAAGAAGGTCCGCGACTTCGTCGCCGACCACATCCTTCCGCTCGAATCCGACCCGGCGAATTACGACGCGCATGAGAACATCGCGCCGGAGGTTCTCGACCGGCTGCGCGGAAAGGCCAGGGCGGCCGGGCTCTGGGCGTTCCAGATGCCGAAGTCGCGCGGCGGGCAGGGGCTGCCGGTCGTCGGCATGGCGGCCTGCTACGAGGAGATGGGCCGCTCCATTTTCGGGCCCGTCGCGTTCAACTGCGCCGCGCCCGACGACGGCAACATGATGCTGCTGGAGAAGGTCGCGCGCGAAGACCAGAAGGCGCGCTGGCTGCAGCCCATCGTCGACGGCAAGGTCCGCTCGTCCTTCGCCATGACCGAGCCCATGCCGGGCGGCGGCTCCGACCCCTCGGCGATGCGCACCACGGCGACCCGGCAGGGCGACAGGTGGGTCATCCACGGCCACAAGTGGTTCATCACCGGCGGCGCGGCGGCCGAGCATTTCATCCTGATCGCGCGGACCTCCGACGATCCCCGCAAGGGCCTCACCGCCTTCCTGTTCCATAAGGACCAGCCGGGCTGGGAGGTGGTGCGCCGGGTGCCGATCATGGGACCGGAGGAGCATGGCGGCCATGCCGAGCTCCGCTTCGACGGGCTGGAGATCCCCGACGAGGACCGGCTGATGGAGGTGGGCGACGGACTCAAGGTGACGCAGATCCGCCTCGGCACGGCGCGGCTCACCCATTGCATGCGCTGGCTCGGCCTGGCCAAGCGCGCGCTCGAGATCGCCGGCGCCTATGTGCGCGAGCGGGAGAGCTTCGGGAGCAGGCTCATCGACCACGAGGGCGTGCAGTGGATGATGGGGGAGGCGGCGATGGAGATCGAGATCGGCCGGCTGCTCACCATGAAGGCCGCCTGGAAGCTCGACCAGGGCGACTTCGCCCGCACCGAAGTGTCGATGGCGAAGGTCCAGGTCGCCGACACGCTGCACAAGGCGATCGACACCGCGATCCAGCTCTGCGGCGCGCTCGGCTATTCCAAGGACACGCCGCTCGAATGGATGTACCGCTACGCGCGCCAGGCGCGGCTGGTCGACGGGGCGTCGGAGGTGCACAAGATGGTGATGGCGCGCGCGCTGATGGGCAAGGGCGCGGACTTCTGGTCGTGGGGGTGATGCCGGCCGAGACGGCCCGCAGCGCGCTGCCGGTCGGCGAGGCTTCCGCCCGGCAGGGCCTCGCCGCCTTCGTCGCCCGGTCGGCCGGCGCGGCCCGCGCCGACATCCTCGATGCCAGGCCGCTCACGGGCGGCGCGATCCAGGAGAACTGGGCGGTCGACATCGAGATCGCCGACGGCCCGCTGGCCGGGCGGCAGGCGCTGGTGCTGCGCGCCGACGCCGCCACCCGCGTGCCGGTCAGCCTGACGCGGGCGCAGGAATTCGCGCTGCTGCGTCTCGCGAAGGCGGCCGGGGTGACCGTGCCGGAGCCGCTCTGGCTCTGCACCGATCCGGCGGTGCTCGGCCGCAGCTTCTATTTGATGCGCCGGCTGGACGGAACGGCGGCAGGCCACAGAATCGTCCGGGACGACTCCCTCGGCGGGCCGCGCGAGGCTCTGGCCGAGCGGCTGGGGCGGGAGCTCGCGCGCATCCATTCGGTCACGCCGGAGCGTCTCCAGGATCTCGTGCCTGGCGCGCCTCCCGGCGCCTATGGCTTTCTGCGCCGGCCGCAGCCCACGCCGGCCCTCGACCACGTCGCGCTCTATCGCGCCGATCTCGACCGCCGCGCCGAGGCCCATCCCGTGCTCGAATGGGCGCTGCGCCGGCTCGAGCTCTCGGCGCCTCCGGCGGGCGAGATCGTGCTGGTGCATCAGGACTTCCGCACCGGCAACTACATGGTGGACGCGGACGGCCTCACCGGCATCCTCGACTGGGAGTTCTGCGCCTGGGGCGAGCCGATGGCCGATGTCGGCTGGTTCTGCGCGAAATGCTGGCGCTTCGGCGCGAAGGGCGCGGAGCGGGAGGCGGGCGGACTGGCGCCGCGCGCGGCGTTCTATCGCGGCTACGAGGCGGAGTCCGGCCGACGCATCGATCCCGCCGCGGTCGGCTACTGGGAGGCCATGGCCCATCTGCGCTGGGCGGTCATCGCGCTCCAGCAGGCCGACCGCTATGCCGGGGAAGGCGGCGGCGATCTGCAGCTCGCTTTGACCGGCCGGCTCCTGCCGGAGCTGGAGCAGGAGCTGCTGACCTTGACTGAAGGGCTGGAGGCGCGCTGATGGCCGCATTCCCGGAGGACGGGCCGGACGGGCCGGACCTGCTCGACGTCGCGCGGCGGCGGCTCGTCGACGAGCTGCTGCCGCTGCTCCCTGCCGACCGCCGGCTCGACGTGCTGATGATCGCCAACGCCATGGGGATCGCCGCACGCGAATCCCGCTCGGGGGAAAGCGAGCTGAGGGCGGCGCTGGCACGGCTGGCCGCTTTGTATGGCCGGGCGGAGGAGGCGTCATCGGTCGACGACGCCCGGGATCGCCTGTCGCAGCTGAACCGGCGCCTCGCCGCGGACATCCGCGCCGGCGTCTTCGATGCCGGCCCGCAGCGCGGCGCGCTCGTCGATCACCTGCGCGCCACGACCCGCGCGCGGCTGGCGATCGCCAATCCGAAAGTCCTGGAATAGCCCTTACCCCAGCCCTCTCCCGCGATTGCGGGTGAGGGGGCGATCTCCGCTGTGGATGGAGCGGCGCTTTACTTCCCCTCGCCCCGTTGGGGAGAGGGAGGGGCCCGCCGCGAAGCGGCGGGAGGGTGAGGGTCGTCAGGCGTGGCCGAACGTCCGGGTCAGCGGCTCGCCGGCCGGGTTCGCGACCGCGTCGAACTTGTCGCGATAGACATAGCCGACGCGCTCGTGGGTCAGGAAGACATAGGCGCCGGAGTCTTCCATCAGCTGCTGCGCCTTCTGGTACATCTCGTCGCGCTTGGCGACGTCCTTCTCCACCTTGGCGTCGGCGTGCAGCTTGTCGAATTCCTCGTTGCAGAACCGCTCCCAGTTCCAGATGCCGACCTGCTCGCAGGTGAACCACTCCGTGGCATAGGACGGATCGGGGTCCATGCTGAAGCGGTTCAGGATGAGCTGCACGTCCTTCCATTGGTCGCCGGTCGATTCGTCGCCCAGCGTCCAGAACGTGGCCGAGTCGCGCTGGTTGATGACGACGTTGATCCCGACCTCCGCGAGCGAGGCCTGGACGATCTGGCCGATGGTCAGGTTCTCCGTCTCGAGCCCGACGTCGATGGTGAGGGTGAGATCGCTGACGCCGGCCTCCTCGAGCTGGCGCTTCGCCTCCTCCACGTCGCGCTTCATCGGCTCGGTGTCGCGGTGGCCGATCAGCGTGTCGGCGACGATCCCGGTCGACCGCTCGGCGACGCCGAAATAGGCGGCCTCGACTGCCGCGTCGACGTCGATCGCCCGCTGGATCGCCTTGCGCACGCGCACGTCCGTCAGGGCCGGGTTCTCCATGTTCATGCCGATCCAGACATAGGCGAGCGACGGCATGTCGATGAGCTTCGCCCCGGCCGGCGCGCCGTCCTTGCGATAGCGACCGAGCGTCGCGAGGGTGAGGCGGGTGAAGTCCACGTCGCCGGCTTCGTAGGCGAGCTCGGCCGCGGACGCGTCCTCGATCGGCAGCACGTGGAACTCGTCGAAGGCCGGCTTGTCGCCCGTCCAGGCCGGATTGGGCTTCAGCACGGTGCGCTGCTTCGGCGTCCACTCCGCGACCGTGTACGGGCCGCTCACCGCCGGCACCTCGGTCGTGTACTTCTTCTCCGGCAGCGCCTCGACCGCCTTCTTGCAGACGATGTAGCCGGAGCTGCCGGGCAGGGCGATAGTCCAGAGCGGCGCGAAGAACTCCTTGAGCACGATGACGCCGGAATGGGTGCCGGTCACCTCGACATGGTCGAGCGCCGCCCAGTTGCCCGCATAGGGCGACTCCATGGCCGGGTCGGCGATCCGCTCGTAGGAGTACTTCACGTCCTCGGCGGTGAGCTCGCCCATGTCGTTCGACCACATGATGCCCTTCTTCAGGGTGAACTCGATGTGGGTGTCGTCAATCTGCTTGATGGACTCGGCGGCGTCGAGCTCGGTCTCGGTGTTTTCCGCACCCTTGAAGCGGACCAGGCGGTGGTAGATGAGCTCGTAGATCGCGTTCTCGGCGGCGGCCAGGGTGAAGGCCGGGTCGAGCACCTGCAGGTCGCCGTAATTGGCCATGCGGAACACGCCGCCTTCGGCCGACCAGGCAAGCTTCGGCGCCGCCGCGGCAGCCACGCCCACGGCTGCGCCCTGCAGGAAGTGCCGGCGTGAAAGTCCCATAGAGATCATGGATGTCTCCCTTGTGAGCCCAGCCGCTTACGCGGCGTTCTTTTGCGCAAGGATGATGCTATCGCCCGCAATTGGGCGCCTGTGACGCTTATGCGTCACATGCTGCGCCGGAAGCGTCAAGGCCGGCGGAGCCTCAGGACCACGAATCCGCGCTCCCGCGGATGATCCGGGTCGGGGTAGATCCGCAGCGCCTCGAAACCGTCGCCGGCCTCCTTCAGGTCGTGCCGCAGCTCCGCCCAGCAGCGGCCGGGAAACAGGATCTCGTCCGCCGTCCCGGTCTGGACCATCGCGAAGGTCATGTAGTCGGCCAGATAGGCGATGCCGCGCGCCCGGATATACGGGCCGAGCCGGCAGCCGCGCAGCACGTCGAGATAGGCGGGGCTGTTCACCAGCCCGTCCAGATTGACCACGCGCGGCCGGCTGTAATAGCCGACCGCCCCCGACCACCAGGAGCCGATCAGGGCGTCCGCCGGCAGCGCCTCGTTCATCCAGGCAATGGCGCGCAGCCGGTCGAGCCGCCAGGACACGGTGGGACGGTCCCGGTCGAGCACCGCACCGGCCGCGATCGGTCCGGCCAAGGCGAGCGCCATCAGGATCCCGGCGCCGGCGATCCGCGCTTGCGGCTGGAGGCGCTTCTCGATGGCCCGGAGCGTCACCGCGGCGCTCCAGGCGACCGAGAGCACCAGCGGGACGAAGTAGTATTCCGGCCCGGAGCTCTGCAGCATCAGATAGAGCGCCGCATGCACCCAGCCCTGGAGGGCGAGGAACAGGCCGCGCAGCGGCGCCGGCGACCGGAGGGCGCAGCGCACGGCGAAGAGAGTCGGAATCAGGGCGAGCAGCAGCACCAGCGGACTGCCCGGTCGGAGGACGAAGCGCAGCGGCCAGAACAGGGCGGAAACCGCCGCCGCCGGGCCGCCGAGATGGCCGAGGTCGAACCCGTCGAGCAGGCTGTCCCGCTTGATGGCGCCGGAGACCGGCATGGCCGCGCCGAACAGCGCCAGGTTGAGCGCCAGATAGCCGAGCACCACGGCGGCGAGGAGTGCGCCGGCGGCCAGAGCAGGGGCGGGGCGTGCCCGCCGCACGTCTTCGAGGAGCAGGAGGCCGACGGCGAGCGCGGCGACGATCGCGTAGTCGAGCCGCGCCAGGAAGGCGGCTGCACCGGCCGCTGCCAGGACGAGGGCAGGGGCGAACGAGATGGATCGGCCCTTGCCGGGCGCGATTCCCTCCGGCGGGAACGTCAGCGCCCGGCTCGCCGCATCGAGCAGCAAGGCGAGCGTGAGAAACGCCACCGGCGTCTCCAGCCCGTTCACGGCGACGAAGAACTGGCTCGGATTGGCGGCGAGCAGGATCGTTGGGAGAAAGGGTGCGAGCCGCGCTCCGGGCATCAGGCGGATCGCGGTCCGCGTCACCACCATGCAAGCGGCGAGATAGAGCCCGATGCCGGCCCCCAGCATCAGCCAGACCTGGGCGTCGCCGGGTCCCGGCACGACGGCAGTGAGCGGCACCAGGAGCAGGAGCCAGAGCGGATGATAGCCGTTGGTCGGGCTCAGGCAGTCGAAGGAGGCGCCGCAGCCCGACCGCAGGTTGTTCGCGATTTCCAGATAGTAGAAGGCGTCGTCGATCAGCTGGTAGCGCGCGGCGAGCTCCGCCACGCCGTTGCAGGCAACATAGCCGGACGCGAGGGCGAGCGCCGCCGCGGCGACAGCCGCCGGCACGGCGAAGCGCGGAAGGGCGAGCGCGGCAAGGACCATGAGGCACGAGTCGGGCAGCCGGATCGGCTGGCGAGTGCAGCCCGGGCGCGCGCTGCTGTCAAAGGAGAAACGCGCGCCGGCGATGGCGCCGCCGGAAGGCGGATCAGTGCAGCGCGGTCGAGACCAGGGCGGTGTCGCGGGAGTCCGAGATCAGAAGCTCGGCGAGCTCCGTCAGGTTCGCCGCGCATTGCGCGAGAAGATCGCAGTTGTCCACATCGATCTCCGACAGCTCGCGAAACTTCCGCGAGATCTGCATCAGCGCCTCCGCATGTACGCGGTAGCGGCTGAAGTCACGTATCATCGATCTCCCGCTCGGATGCCGTTCGTGCTGCCGCCAAGGTGACTCGCATTCCTGAAATTGCCGTTAAGTCAGTGCGCCGCCGAGCACGCGAGCGGGTCGTCGAAGCCCATTCCGGGTGCCTGCCGATCCGAGGCCTCAGCCTGCTGCCCGCGGGTTCGCGGGCGCTCCCGTCCAAGCGCTGGTCCGTCGCGAGCATGTGACGCTCCAGGCGTCGCAACAGAGGCGGCGGGTGTGTGTCCTCGGCGGACAGAAGGAGACCAAGCCCCGACAGGAAGTCGCCCAGGCGCTCGCTCGAGGTGATCATCGCCGCGAGCACGGCGAATCCGAAACCCTCCACGACCGGCACGAGCCAGAGTGCCATGTCGGGGCGAAGGAGGCTCGCCACGGCAGCGGCGGCCGTTCCCAGAAGGCACGGCCAGAGGAACCAGCCGGCGGCCGTGAACAGCCTGTCGGTTCCGCGGGTGCGGCGCTGGGGCCTCCAATCGATCGTCGTGCCGGAGAGGATGGTCGCGACGAAAACCGTGTGGAAGAGCACCTTGACCGGCGCCGACAGCATCGCGAACGACGCCTCGAGAGCCGCGCCGGCGAGGACGCGAGGCGCACCGCCGAGCCGACAGCGCCGGTCCCGATCGAGCAGCACGGAGACCAGGCTCATGGTCCTGGAGATGGCGATCGGTCCCAGGAGCAGGGTCAAGGCGGTTGTGATGAAAAGCCAGCCGTCGCCCGCGCCGGCATCGGGCGACGGTCGCGGGGCGGCCGAGGCCTGCACAGCCAGCAGGATCAGCAGCAGGAGCCACAGCGGCGAGACGAGGAATCGCAGGACAGCGAGGCCGAGATGCAGCCGACTTACCCAATGCAGTCCCGGAAGAAAGACAATCGCGACGTACTGGAGGTTGCCCTTGCACCAGCGCCGCTCCCGGACGAGGAAGTCGACCAGGGTTGGAGGCGCTTCCTCGTAGGAGCCCGAGAGATCGGAGGCGATCAGGACCTGCCAGCCGGCGCGCCGCAGGAACGCCGCTTCGACGAAGTCGTGGCTGAGAAGGTGACCTCCGAGGGGCGGGCCGCCCGGCAGGACCGGCAGCTTGCAGTGCTCCATGAACGGCCGGACGCGGACGATCGCATTGTGGCCCCAGTAGTTGCCTTCGCCGACGGTCCAGAACGCCGTGCCGGAAGCCGCCAGTGGAAGTTGAAGCTCGCTGGCGAACTGCAGAAAGCGGGCGAAAAGCGTACGGCCCCGCACGAGCTTCGGCGGGACTTGAACGAGTCCGGCAAACGGATTGCGATCCATGCGGTCGACGAGAGCTTCCACCGTCGCGCCGGTCAGCAGGCTGTCGGCGTCGAGCACGACCATGTAGCCGTACCGGTCGCCCCAGCATTGCAGGAAATCCTCGATATTGCCGCTCTTCCGGCCGATGTTCCGCTGCCGGCATCGGTACCGGATCCGCTCCCCGTGCGGGGCCAGACGACGGAGCGACTGCCAGGCCGCCGTTTCGGCCCGCCGTATGGCGGAGTCCGTCGTGTCGCTCAGCACGAATGCGTCGAACCGGGATACCACGCCGCGTTCGACGAGCTCTTCCCACATGGACCGCAATCCGGCGAACACCCTGGCGGGAGCCTCGTTGAAGATCGGCATCACGAGCGCCACGCGCTCGCCGTCCGCCAGAGGAGGAGAATGCCGGACCTGTCGAGGATGTCGCGGCGCAAGCGCCTGGATCAGGACTCCGATACCCAAGGTCCAGATCGACTGGCCAAGATAGAGCACGAGGATGAAGAAGACGGTGATGGAGAGAAGGGAAATCACCGGGGCGTTCCGGGCGCCGTCCAGAATCATCTCGCTGAAGACGACGGTGAGCGCGACCGCAGTGCCGAGAACCAGGAACAGGAACAGCGGCCGGTGCCACCATACGGGCGACGGCGCGCGCCCGAGCGACCGTCGATCGGCCGATCTTGCCGCGTCGCTCCGGCGCTGCCGCATCATCGCATCGTCATTTCAGGACCCAGATGGCGATTGCGATGGGGAGCAGGAGAGTGGCGGCGCAATAGAGCTTCCATCGCAGGTCGTAGTTCCTCGCCAGCTTGCCGCGACGTGCCTCGGGCATGGCGGCCAGGTAATGCTCCCAGCCTTTGACCGAAACCCTGGCCGCGGCCGTCACCCTTTCGACCGGCGGCAGTTCGACCGTCGTCTCCGTTCCGAACCTCGCCTCGAGCGCCCGGATATAGAGACCGAGCTCCTGGATCCGGTAGCCGTGCGCGCGCGCCCTCTTCCATCCCACGTAGTTCAGGATCAGCGGAAGAAACAGCACGAATATCCTGAACTCCCAGGGCGTGGCTGCCTGCGTCAGCACCCAGACATAGACCGCGACGCTCGCGATGAGGGCCTCGCGCTCGATGGTCTCGTTCACCGATACGTGGTGAACCAGCTCCTCGCGCAGCGCGCTGTACTCCTGGAAACCGAAGGACCGATCGCCGGCCGGCTGCTCTGCGCCACTCCGATCCGGCTGGGACGTCGGCCGAGCCCTGTCCGTCATGGCCGTCCTCCATCACTGGCCGCCATTCGATGGAAGATCATCGGCGGCCCTGAGACGACCCGCCTGCGGTAGGCTTTACATTATCCCACAAACGGCAGCTGCGGGCGCATTCCACGCCGCCTTGCCAAGGCCACCAGCTCCGGTGATCGAGCTCGCGGGCAACTGGCGGAAGGGGTGGGATTCGAACCCACGGTGGGGCGGAACCCCACGCCGGTTTTCAAGACCGGTGCCTTAAACCGCTCGGCCACCCTTCCGTGCCGGGACTCAAACCCGGACCCGGCGTTTGGGCAAGAGCCATTTCGAGCGATGCCCCGCGGCCCGCCGGCTCCGGTGGCGAGCGCGTCCGGCCCCGGGCCGGCGGCGCCCCGGAGCTCGCCCAACGTCTGAAGTGCTGCCGAAAAGCCAATTCCGATCGCGAGGCTGCGCCGCGCTGTTGAGAGACTTCAGATTTTGGATCAGGAAGATCTTCCCAGCGCAAAGATGGCGCGCCGCCCGCCTTCGCTGTTGCCGATTCCGTGTGCGTGACTAGAATCGCGGCCGCCGGGAGGCAGCTTCCGGTGGAGAGAGATCAAGCACGTTGAGAGGGGAATATGCGGTCCTTGCGGCTTCTTCCAATCGTTCTTCCGGCATTGCTGCTCGCGGGCTGCGCCGGCATGGATTCGACCCAGCAGCGCACGCTGAGCGGCGGCGCCATCGGGGCGGCGACCGGCGCCGCGGTCGGCGCGGTGACCGGCGGGCGCGGCATCGCCACCGGCGCGGCGATC